>NZ_WIAE01000005.1:0-430687 GCF_009828605.1 Arthrobacter zhaoguopingii
CGAACTGCCAGTCATCGATATGACGCTGGCCTCCGAGCAGCTGACAGCCCTGAACCCCCTCGGAGGCAGCGGTTCCCTCGGGGTCGTCCTCATCGCCGTCATCCTCCTCGGCGTCCTGGCCGGGATCCTGCTCACCGGCGCCGCCCTCACCCTCAAACGCCGCAGCCTCTAACCCACCACCCAACCCCCACCAACGAACCCTCCAACCCGAATGGTTTTCGCATGACAAAGCGACCCCATGTCCAAGGACATGGGGTTGCTTAGGTGTCACAAGCGGGTTTTCGTTACCGACGCGGCGACAGCGGGTGTGCCCTCATCGCGGAGCAGAACTCGCAGCTCCAGCATGGCGCGGAAACGGGCGTTTCCATCGGCAAGGTCGGCTGTGCTCAAGTCGACGGCTCTCCTGAGCCGATAGCGGAATGTGTTCGGGTGCACCGACACCGAAACGCTGCGGTTGCCAATAATCAGTGGCTGGCAGCCCGGCGCACTGCGCGGCCGAGGTGCAGGTACTGTGCGCGGCCGGTGCCGTCATCGCCCAGGAAGGCGTGGGGCAGGTGCATTCCCTGCTGGCCCTTGAGCGGGATGAGGGTGTCCTCCTTCAGCCAGACCAACTCGGTGGTCTCGTTGTCCACCCCTATTTCCTCTCCGGCGTCCGTCGCGGTGATGGTCATCCACACCCGGCCCTCTTCATCCTGGGTGACATCGAGGTCAACCATCCGGGAGCTGTACGTGCCGAGGAAACGCTCTGGGTCGATGGTCTTCGGCTCGGACGGGGGCACCGGCATGGGTGGGAGTTCCACATCGGCGAGCTCCGAGAGAACGTGGGAAATCATCTCGTGGTAGAGACCGAACGGTTCGCCTCCATTCGTCAGGAGGGCGACGGCGACACCCTGTTTCGGGGCGATCCGGAGGAAAGCGTTCTGCCCGAGCGTGCTGCCGTCATGACCGATGATCTCACCGGCCGGCGTATCGTAGATCTCCCAGCCCAGGCCCCACGCATCGCCGAGAAGGCCAAAGTAGGGCAGCTCCACCTGACGTTCCTGCATGGCGGAGACCGCTCCGGGTGAGAGCACGACGGTCCCGTCATCGGCGGCACCACCGTTCATTTGCATCCTGGCGAAAGTGATCAGGTCCCGTGCCCGCATCGTCAGCGTTGTACCGGCAGGAGCGTTGGAGTAAGCCAGCGCCCAAAATGGAGCCGGAACGTACGCCGCGCCGGCCTCGGGCTGGACGTGGCCCACCGCGGCCCGGAACATGATCGCCTCATCGGCGCCGGTCGACGCGTGTGCCAGCCCCAGCGGCGTGATCAGGTGATCGCGCAGTGCGGTGCTGAACGGCTTGTCCCTGAGGACCTCCACCAGTCGGCCCAGGACGCAGTAGCCGGCGTTGTTGTAGGAAAACTGTTCACCCGGCGGGAAAAGCTGCGGGACGTCGCCGAGGCCGGCGATGAGCAACTTGACCGCGTCATCATTGCGGCCGGTGTCAGTAAAGATATCGCCTTCGAACCCGGCGGTGTGGCTCAGCAACTGACGAATGGTGATGACAGCGGCGGCTGACTCGTCTCCGAGCCGGAACTCCGGCAGGTACTCGCGGACGGGTCGGTCAATATCGACCAGGCCCTCATCGGCAAGCTGCATGACCAGAGTCGCCGTCCACAGTTTGGTGATCGATCCGATCTGGAACACGCTGTCGGTGGTGGCCTCGACCCCGGTGGAGAGATTGAGGATGCCCGCAGAACGGTCGATCACCTCTCCGTCGGCGTAGACAGCCACCGAAACGGCGGGGACGTTGTACTGCTCCGCGAGGGTGGCCAGGCGTTCGTCGATCCAATGGCTGATATCGGCAAGTGTTGTCATGCGGTTCAGTGTAGATTCGCCAAGCGATGGAACTTTCGGTCCATCCAACGGATTTCCACCTATATTTCGTTTGTTCGTACAAGGCGCAAATGGCCGAATAGAATCGCTCGATTGGGACTATAAGAAAAAGGTGTGTAAGGGTCCGGCTCGATCCGGAAGGAAACGGCCGTGATCGCGCCACCTACGGTCACCAACGCTGAAGTATCCACGAGTTCGGCTTTGTGCCTGGAACGGTTGAAAACTCCACTATGTACAGCCGACGGGAGGCTGCTCAGCGGCACGTACCCGCCGCGGTGCATGGGTTAAGCATCTCGTGATCCGTCGCCGGCTGTCAGGACGGAGCGTCCTGACAGCCGGCGACGGTTGGGCGCCGTGTTGTTGTTGCGGCCGGGGTTACTTGGCCAGGAAGCGCAGCAGGACCTCGTTGATCTCCGCTCCGTGCGTCCAGAGCATGCCGTGCGGCGCGTCCTCGATTTCGACGTACTCCGCGGAGGGCAGGCGCTTGGTGAATTCCCGGGCGGTGGCGTCGATCGGGAGGATGCGGTCATCGGTGCCGTGGACGATCAGGGCCGGGACGGTGACCTTCTCGATGTCCGGGCGGAAGTCGGTGAGCCACGAGTCGACGACGGCGAAGGAGGCGTACCAGGACGCGCCCGAGGCGACATTCCAGGCATTGCGCAGGGCTTCCTCGCTCAGCCGGTTGCCAAGGAAGTTGTCCGTGTTGAAGAAGTCGTTGTAGAAGTTCGTGAACCAGGCATAGCGGTCCTCGACGGCGGCGCTTCGGATGCCGTCGAACACGGTGGAGGGAACGCCGGTGGGGTTGTCGTCGGTCTGGAGGAGGAAGGGCTCCAGGGATGCGAGGAACACAGCCTTGGCGACGCGGGCCTCTCCGTAGGTGCCGATGTAGCGGCCCACCTCACCGCTGCCCATCGAGAAGCCGACGAGGACGACGTCGTTCACGTTTAGGGTCTCGAGGACGGTATTGAGGTCGGCGGCGAAGGTGTCGTAGTCGTACCCGGTGGTGGGCTGGCTGGACTTGCCGAACCCACGGCGGTCGTAGGTGATGACCCGGTATCCGGCGTTCAGGAGGGCGGCTGACTGCTTCTCCCAGGAGCCTCCGTCGAGCGGGTAGCCATGGATCAGCACGACGGGCTGTCCGCTTCCGTGGTCCTCGTAGTAAAGCTCGATATCGGTGCTGTTTTCGGTGCCGACTTTGATAAAGCCCATGTCCTACTTCCTCGTTTGATGTGAGAGAGGGGTCCTCCTCTCTTGGCGTTTGCATCGTCTCATCGACAATTCGCCAAACATACGATCAGACGAATCTTACGTTTTATGACCAACGGTCTTCCTGCCTGGGGAATCTCGCCGAGGAGTGGAGACATCGTGATCGTTCGAGCCGCATCCCAACGCTGAATACGGGACACGCGGGGGTGCGTCCACTCCCCCACAGGCCGGTCGAGGCCGCGCCGACACTTATTCTTGGATCCATGGCATCACCGCGAAATTCACTTCCGGCCGCACGGGTCTCGGACGAATCCCACCGGGTGACCACCTTCGAACTCTTCTTCGACCTGGTCTTCGTCTTCGCCTTCACCCGGGTCACCGGTTTCATGACGCACGAACATTCGTTCGTCGGCGTCCTGCAGGGGATGATCATCCTGACCCTGCTCTGGTGGTCCTGGGCGTCGTTCTCGTGGCTGTCCAACCAGACCCATGTCGATGAGGGCCTCATGCGGCTGGGGTTGTCCGTGGTCATGGTGGCCATGTTCCTCGCCTCCCTCGCCATCCCGGAGGCCTTCCATGACCTCGAGGGCGGCCTCAGCGGTCCCCTGGTGCTGGCGCTGGCCTACGTCGTCGTCCGCGTCCTGCACCTGACCCTGTACGCCTATGCGGCCGGCGATGACGAGCCCCTGCGCCGGCAGATCGCAAAGACCGCCGTGGGAGTGGTGCTCGGGTCGTCCCTGATTGTGACCGGGGCCCTGGTGGGAGGTCCGGCGCAGACCTGGTTCTGGCTTGCCGGAGTCGGCGTGGACGCTGCCATCACCTACCTCACCTCCCAGCATGGCAACTGGCGGGTGCATTCGGCGGCGCATTGGACGGAGCGGTACGGCCTCATCGTTATCCTGGCGCTCGGCGAATCGATCGTGGCGATCGGCGTCGGCGCCTCGCAGGAACCCGTGAGCACCCCTATCCTCGTCGGTGCCGTCTTTGGCGTCGCACTGTCCGTCTGCCTGTGGTGGCTTCACTTCGACGTCACCGCCATCGCCGCCGAGCACAGATTCGCCGCGCTGCGCGGGGCCGAAAGGGCCTCCGCCGCCGTCGACGCCTACACCTACCTGCACCTGCCTCTCGTCGCGGGGATCGTCCTGTCGGCGCTCGGGGTGGAGGACGTCCTGGCGCACGTCTACGAGACCGGGCCGTTCGGCGCCCTGGGGGCCGTCGCCCTCTTCGGCGGCGCGGCCCTGTACCTGCTGGGAAGTGCGGGGTTCTGGCGGCGGATCGGCGGGGGCTGGAACAGGTTGCGGCTCGGCGGTGCAGCTGTCCTCTCGGCCCTGATCCCTGCCGCAGCTCAGATCCCTCCGCTGGCCGCCCTGGTCCTGGTATCTGCCGCAGCAGCCGTCCTCGTCGCACTCGAGACTCTCATGTACCGAGGGACCCGGCTCGCAGTACGCTCGGGGCGCTGACAGGAATCAGCAGAAAGACGCCGACATGGCGCAAAGCGTGAAAGGGAGCCGGTTCGGCTTGGTTGAGGGATCGCTACGGGCGCCGCAAAGGTGTCAGAATGTCCCATGATCTTCTTTACGCCGAAACACCACAGCCCCGATCAGCACAGGGCAGGTGAGCCCTCGGACCGCGATCTTGACATCGACGTCGACGTTCTTTTTGACGCCGGGACGGTGGACCCAGACGCCGAACTCGCCGCCGAAAGGCAACTCAACCGCTTGCAGGAGCCGATCTTTCGCACCCCGAAACCGGGTCAGCACCTTGACGCCAAGGCTCTCGAGGACGACCTGAAGTAGACCCGGTGGCCGTGCTGCTCGCCGTTCTGCTCGCAGCATTCCAGGGCCCGCCGGAGCCGCTGCCCATGTCGGTGTACTGACCATGGAAGGACCTGAAGCACACCGGTTTCGAGGATCCAGCTAAGCCGCCATAATCTCGATCTTCATACTGCGAACAGGATCCGACCCGCTTACAGGCGCTGAAGTTCTCATGATTACCATTAACACCATGGCGAACTCATCAGGCGTCCCCGCTGCCGATAAGCGCTCCCTCTCCGGATTCATAAGGGCTAAGACCGCGCCGGCCTTCGCCGAGCCGCCGCCCACCGGCCCGACCCGGGCGTCTCGGGTCGGAGATCGTTTTCGTTCCTCGGCCATCGTTCTGCCGTTGTCATTCGTTCTGGGCGCACTCACCTCGCTGGGACAAACCTTTCTGCCGGAGTCGCTGAGTTCGGTAGCGAACTCCGCCGGCGGGTGGTCGGCCATGGCGTTCGCGTTGGTGTGGCTTTCACGGAGCAGGTACCTGAGTGGGATGGTCCTTGGGGTTGCTTCCTTCTACCTCCTCAACGTCGGGTACGCAGTGATCTCCGACCTCCGCGGATATTCTTGGTCACTGAGCCTGGGTAACTTCTTCGTCCTCATGAGTTTCGTCGCTGGGCCTCCAATTGGACTGGCTGCGGCCTGGATGCGCAGCCGGTCCACGTGGGTGGTGGCCATAGCGAGCTCGGCGTTTCCCGCAGTGCTGATAGGTGAGGGAATCTACGGCTTGACCGTCGTGGCTGAAACGACCAGCCCTGTGTACTGGATAATCTCGATCGCATCCGGGGTCGCGTTCGTGGCCGCAGTGAGCTTCATCCGACTCCGCTCGCCCGCTCCGACAGCCCTAAGCGTCGGCTTGACCGTCATCGGCGCAGCCGCGTTCCTCCAGATCTACGGAGCAGCCGGTTCACCCGGGTAGAAGCAGCTCACCCGGAACCGGAGGACCTTTTCGAGTAGGCCAGGGCGCAGGTTCTTTGGCCGTGAACAGGTCTTGGCGCCGCGGACGATTCAGAAATCATACGGGCCACCGCGGCCCGCTGGTGCGGCAGCGGAACGAAGTTCTTACCAGTTGTCTGGCCGGCGCGGCCACCGCCCCTCAGGCGGCGCCCGACGCGGCCTGAGCAGCTTCTACGGGCACAGCCTTTTCCAGATGAGCGCTCGGGTCCAGTTCGGATCCTGTTCGTTGGCGAACCACGCGGACGGCCCGAACTTGAGTTGGAACTTCGACTTGCCCAAGCTGTTCGATTCTTCTTCCACGTCGATATTGATGGGCCACTGGTATATTCCCGCCAATCTCGCGTCGATCCGGCGCACAAACCCCTCGCCCCGAGTCGCGTCGAGTTGGCGTCTAAGCGGTCCTTCGCTGATCACCGAGATGCTTCGCATGTTCACCCCCCTGGCGGAATCAGAGACGCCCGAGATTGGCAGCTATACGCTGAAGCACACCGCGGAAGCCGTCCTCAAGGAAACCCCTGCCCACTACGTGACCAACGGCCGGCTGATCTCGGCAGGAGCGGCTCCGGGTCTTCCCATCGCCGAGTATGAACGCGCCGGTGGACCGAACCTCCTGGTCGGGGTCCCGGAACACGAGCACGACTACGGATTCAGGGCGGTGCGCTCCGGACAGACGCGGCCGCAGGGGCATCACTACCGGCCGCCAGGCTACGAGCACCTGCAATCAGCCCTCGCGCAGTGCGCCGCGGGCGAGCCGGTTGCAGACCGCTGGGTCCGGCCGGCCCCCGCGGTCGAAGATCCGGCTCCGTTCCACGACTGGATGCTCGCCCAGGCCGACCGGGATGAACCGATCGGCGTTTTCGCCAGCGACTGCGCCCCGTGGGTCGGACAGCTGACATTATGTAACGGGGCGGGTTGTTCCGCGGTGCTCTTTTGGGGTGTGCGGCGCTGGGCGCCGCACACCCCAAAAGGTGCTCGGGTCAAGCCGCGGTACGTGCCGCCTCATCGACGGTGTCGGCCACCGCTTCCGGCTGCGTGAGGAAGACGGCGTGGCTGGCCGCGACCTCGGTGATCGCAGCGTTGGCGCGCTTGGCCATGTGCTGCAGCATGGCCTGGTCGAAGGCGCGGTCTTCGGTTGCGATGACGGCCCAGCTGGGCTTGTTCCGCCACGCCGCGTTGGTGACCGGGGTCGCAAATACTGCCATGTTGATGGGTACCTGCGAATCCCTGAGGAAGGCTGCGTCAGCGTCACTGGTGTCGTGCGCGAAGCCAGCCTTGAACTTGTGCCGGTTGATGTAGCCGTACCCGTCGTCGCCGACGTCGATAACGAAGTCGGGGGTCTCAGCGAAGCCCTCGTACTGCTCTGCTGCTGTTTCCCCTGTGTCGGGGGCCAGCGCCGAGACGTAGACCAGGCCGGCGACGTTCGGGTGGACGCCGGCTTCGGTGATGACGGTGCCTCCCCATGAGTGACCGACGAGGATCGAGGGGCCATCCTGCTGGTCCAGGACGCGGCGGGTGGCCGCGACGTCGTCCTCGAGCGAGGTCAGCGGGTTCTGCACGATCGACACCTTGTATCCGCGCGCGGTGAGGTTCTCGTACACCCCGCGCCATCCGGCGCCGTCGGTGAAGGCCCCGTGCACCAGCACGACGTTCGTGACCTTCTGCCCTGCTTTGGTGATTGTAACGTTCTCAGTCATGGTCCTCATCCTCTCGATTTCTGAATAAATTTCGTGTGCTTTTTGTACTTCGCACGCTTTTCTTACTGGGTGACTTCGTGGGCTGCTTTGGTGATCAGATCGGCGACTGCGCGGGGTTCGGAGACCGTCACGCCGTGTGAGGCATCAATTTCGACGACTTCAGCGTTGGCGCGTTCGGCCATAAACCTCATGGACTCTGCGGGGATGGCCAGGTCCTTGGTGGTGATCATCGACCAAGCGGGGATGGTCTTCCATGCGGCCTTCGTCGCGGTGTCCTGGAGGGCGGTTTCGGCGATCGGGCGCTGCGTTGCAGCCATCAGCTCCGCGATCATTTTTGAGATATCAGCGGCGAAGACGCGGCGGAACTCCTCCTGCTTGATGTAGAGGTCATTGCCAGTCCGCCCGTCGGGGGTCTCGAAGGCCACAGGCTGGAGGGCTGGCCCGAGCTCCCCGCCGGGGAACTTCGCAGCAAGCTCCCCGGTGCTCTCCCCGACATCGAGCTGGAAGCTGGCGACGTAGACCAGCGCCTTCACATCGGGCTGGCTTTCGGCTGCTTCGCTCATGACTGACCCGCCGTATGAGTGTCCGGCAAGCACAATCGGCCCATCGACGCTGTCGAGAACACTGCGCAAGTGTGCGGCATCTTCCTGCAGGCCACGCAGGGGGTTGGCCACAGAGATAACGGGGTACCCCTCGCGCTTCAGGCGTGGAATGACACCGTTCCAGCTCGAAGAATCGGCGAAGGCACCATGTACAAGGACGACAGTGGGCTTGTCCTCAGGCGTCGGAGAGTTGGCGGGAACCGACTGTGGGCTCGCGTTGACTGCAGCGGGAAGCAGCAGTGCAAGTGCTACCAGGGCAGCGAGGGCGACGATGACTCCCCTCCTATACCGGGCTCCGGTATGAAGGACAAAGCCGATTTTGGTGTTGAGCGTTGGCATGACATTTCCTAATTTGTTTGAACACGGTCGTTCGCTTGCGATATATCGGTCTGGAGAGCGACCGCTTTCGCATCAGTTCTTCTCCAGGCATTGCCGATAGGAGTTTCCGAGAGCGGGCATTGACGGATGACCGCCGCTGGGCGGAGTCCTGGGCGGGCCAGCCTTTAGAAGGACGGCTGAGCCGGATGAAGCGAGCGGCCCGAGGTGGGACGGAAGCGCTCAATGTCACCGGGTCAGGCCCGTGCCCGACGGCGGACGACTACTGCTGAGCGTTCAGGGAACCTCCAGCCGAGACTGACGGCCAGAAGTCGCACCACCGTTGTTAGCACTACAGAGGCAATAGCGGCATGGAAAACGGCTACACCGCTGTTGACAAGGAGGATGAGCAGCACCCCTCCGGCGGCGGCTGCAACCGCATAGAGCGATCCCACGTGCAGCAGAGCTACCGGAAGAGCAAGAGTGACATCACGCACCACGGATCCGCCCACCGCGGCCGCGGCTCCGACGAATACCGCCGGCACGGCAGGTACGCCGAGCGCGAGAGCTTTTGAGGTTCCAATGGCCCCGAAAAGTCCTATCGTCACCGCATCAAGCACGAGAATGAGCCGGTCGAGCCGGATGAAAAGGCGTTGTAACGCGATGCCTAGGAACGCAACTGCTGCAGCCACCAGGATGTACCAGTCCCCGTAGATGGCCACGGGTGGAACGCCGAGGAGCACGTCCCGCAACAGGCTGCCGCCAAGTGCTACCCCTACTCCAATCAGCACTCCCCCCAGGACATCGATTCGCCGATCGGAGAAGGGCCCTGCGAAGAGTGCGCCCTGCAATGCCCCAAGAGCCACTGCTGCAAGCTCGATCCATAAGGGAATTTCGAAGGGTGAGAGTGGCATCATCCGAAATCTCCTGACACTAGGGAACCTGAAGAGGTCCACGGATCCTACCGGCTGAAGGAGAGGGAACCGGGGACCCGATATGCAATATATTAGTCCGGTGATGAAGCTTGTCAAGGCAGCGCTACATCCGGAGCCAGCAGCGATCGGTCAGATGCCTACCGGGGACCTTGTGGGTAATCAGTGCGGTAGCGCGGCGCACATGCGGGGGCTGAAGGATCTTAAGGGCCATCCCTACGGCCAGCCGCCGGATGAGGATCTTCCGAGGAGCGGGGAAGCAGGATGCTGCATGTAGGGAGGGGTAGGTTGTAACTTCCACAGGCTTGTGACCAATATATTGAATGCCGATTCCCAAAGACACTCCTTCTGTTGACCGCTCTCTTCTGCGGGACGATGTTTACCTGCGGCTTCGTGATGCAATCGTTGACGGCACGTTCAAACCGGGGGAGCAGCTAAGAGACTCTGATCTCGCTGCCTGGATCGGTGTCAGCCGAACACCTGTACGGGAAGCATTGCTTAAGCTCGCCGATAGCGGGCTGGTCGTGACCCAGCCGGGTCGGTCAACAATCGTGAGCACAATTGAGACGCAGGCACTTTCCGATGCGCGCGATGTCGTGGCCGCAATGCACGAACTGGCCGTCCGCGAGACGATCGGAAAGCTCACCGAAGTGCACATCGATCGCATGCGTTCAGCCAATAGCCGCTTTCAGAAAGCCCTTGAGGCCGGTGACGCCATAGCGGCTCTTAAGGCAGATGACGAGCTGCACGCCGTCCCGGTCCGAGCCTCAGGTAACCAAGCGCTACAAGCTGTACTTGACCGGTTCGGGCCCGTTGTCCGCAGGGCCGAGCTTCTACGCTTCCGGTCATCCGATGGCCAGGCCTCACTGGAAAGACATACCAAACTCATCGAACTGTGTGCGAGCGGTAAGGCTGAGGATGCAAGGCGTCTTGCGTTTGACATGTGGAAGAGCTTGCCAAGTTCCATCGACTCTGTGGCGCAACCCCAGTCTGGCTGACGGTGAACGAGCATAGGCAGACCGCAGAGGTGGACTTGTCAGTACTGACCCGACTTGAACCGTCCTGCTGAGCTACTGTGCAAGGGCCTGCCCGACAAGGTTGTCGAGCGAGCCTGACCATGCTTCGCCATGTCCGGGCAGCACCGTCACATTTTTAAGGTGAGGAAGCTCCTGCAGCGCCTGTCGAGCCCGCGGGAGATCGTGGTGGAACATAGCCGGCAGCAGTTGGGGACCTGTCCTAGGCAGTGTGCGGTGGCCCGTGACCAGCGCATCTCCAGTGATGAGTACCTGTGCAGCTTCGAAGTAGTAGCCCGTATGTCCATTCGTATGTCCAGGCAAGGGCACTACGAGTGGCAGTCCCGGCACCCCTGCGCGACCTTCGGGGGTGAGCGGTACAGGCCGGGCATCCGCCACCTTCGTCTTTGCGTCGTCCTTCAGAAGGGGGGCGATGGCGGCCACCCAGGGAAGGACCCCGGGCCTTGCAATGTTCCAGGCAATATCTCGTATCCCAACCTGCTGCAGGTATTTTCGTTGCAGATGGGGTACTTCTGCCTCGGAACTGAAGACGGGGATGCCGTAGTCGCTGGAGAGCCACCGCGCCCCGCCGATATGGTCGGCGTGACCATGCGTGATGAGCACCGCACTCAATTCTTCGATCGCAACCCCTGCGCTGTCGAGCGAGCGAACGAGGTTTTCGCGCTGACCGGCGTATCCGGTATCTATCAACACGGTCCCGTCATCGCCGGCGTAAATGCTCCAGTTCACGTGCTCCGTCTGCACGAACGTCACCGGTCCGAACGAACGACTCTTCACAAGCTTTCCTCAATTCAATAGCAACTGGCACAGGGTGCGGGGGCCGCGCCCTCCCGGACTCCCGCGACACCGCGATACGAGCGCCTGCCCCCTCCACTGGGTCCAGGTGTTCGCCGGATAACTTTAGCCAACCGGGCCCAGATCCGCGTCCTACGCCGCAAGAAGTTGCGTGATTGGGCCAGGGCGGTCCTCACTTCGACGGTGGCTGCCGTCAGACTCGGAGGGGCACCGGGGAACCTCCGCATACACGGTGCGCTCGACGAGTCCGTCGCGTTCGAGGGATCGTAAAACTGGGTCCCGCCGCACAAAATGTGAATCGCGCGCAGCAAGGGCTACTATTTCCAGCCTGGTGCGGGTATCACCGTGTGGGAGCCACCGGAATACTCCATTTAGAAACGTGAGCGCCCGTACCGCTGGTGTCATACCTCGCATTGCTCGAGCGACCGTGAACCAGATGTTCGCTGGCACTCGAGGCACGGTGAGTGGCCTCATGCCCGCAGCGGAAGCCGAGCTCATCGGCTCCGGTACTGCAACGCCCTCGGCTCTCCTTCCGAACAACACCGCGTGAATAGCACCACAAAGAAGTTGACGAGAACCTTCGCAAGGCGCAATATGTTGCATATCGTCCTTACCATCATTATGCCGGCTCGTTGTGCTGGTTAGGCCGTGCCTCATCGGACAGGCAATTCGCCTGGCCGGAAGTCTTTTGCCGAGATGCGTGCGCTGACTCTAAACAGCTAACGGTCCTGCCCACTGTTCGGAAAGGGGTCGCTTGTGGCCATTGCAGATTTTGAGCGCTACCCTCTGACCTTTGGGCCCAGTCCGATTCACCACCTTCCCCGACTGACCTCTCATCTGGGTGGCGCCCAAATATGGGCTAAACGAGAGGACGTGAACAGCGGCCTTGCATTCGGTGGCAATAAGACCAGAAAGCTCGAGTACCTCATCCCGGAGGCTCTGGCACAAGGTGCAGACACGTTGGTATCTGTCGGGGGCTACCAGTCAAACCACACGCGCCAGGTCGCTGCCGTGGCTGCGAAGCTTGGAATGAAGGCCCGCCTAGTACAGGAAAACTGGGTTGACTGGCCTGATCCCTCATCGGATCGAGTCGGGAATATCCTCCTTTCAAGGATCATGGGCGCAGATGTCCAACTGGACGGTGCAGGGTTCGACATTGGAGTACGAAGCAGCTGGGAAGCTGCCATTGAGGAAGTGAAGGCCGCCGGGGGCACGCCGTATGCGATCCCCGCTGGAGCTTCGGATCACAGGCTTGGCGGGTTGGGCTTCGCCAACTGGGCCTATGAAGTGGAACAGCAGGAACGTGGCCTGGGAATATTCTTCGACACCATTGTCGTGTGCACAGTCACCGGCTCCACTCATGCGGGCATGATCGCCGGGTTCGCGGGTCAGGACCGCCCACGCAGGGTCATCGGTATCGATGCTTCCGCCACCCTTCAGAAGACCCGGGATCAGGTCGAACGCATTGCCAGACAGACAGCACGATTGATTGGGCTTGATCGGGAGCTGCGGGACGACGAGATCAACGTATTGGAGGGCTGGGCCGGGGATCGTTACGGAGTTCCCGTCGATTCAACGCTTGACGCAATACGCCTCGGCGCCTCGATAGAAGCCATGATCACCGACCCTGTTTATGAAGGCAAATCCTTGGCCGGCCTTATTGATCTGGTTACAAGCCGCGATATCCCAGCAACGAGCAACGTTCTGTACGCGCACCTTGGCGGCCAGCTGGCCTTAAACGCCTACAGCGCCTTGTTTCGTTCCTAGGACGACGCGGCGAGACCCGTTCCCCCGAGCTGCGTCCTATCAAGCAACCGGAAGGCCGGGTGGACCAGCGGGGAACCGGGTCACCCCGCTTCCGGTGAAAGTAACTGGTTTGAGGCCAGGCGACGCTCGATGACGGGGTTCTCGACAGAATCACCAACGTCAACAGTTCTTGTCGTTGCAGCCGATTCATGCCGCTTCATCGTCCATGCTGAAAGTGATAGCCAATGAGACGGACGAGTTCATGGGCAAATAGGAGGAATCGAGGACGTCCGCAACAAAGTCCGGGCTTAGAGGATAAAGGGAGGAGAGCAGGCTGATCGCCGCCTCCAGGATTTCGTCTTTCTGCGTAAAGTCCGGATCTGCATTTATAAATAGTGTAAGTTCGGTAACTGCCTTCAGTTCCGAAAGTGATGCAACTTTGCTCCTGATGAGGGCAAGTCCATTGATCACACAGATCTGAGCCGCTTCCACTCCGTGCTGCAATTCCCCCGAGCATTCAGATGCCCTCTGCGGACCGGCGGCGCTACCCGCGGAGACCCTCGGGGCCCTAATGGGGCCCTCCGCGAGGAGGTGGTGACCGAGGAGGGGGATTGAACCCACGGTTACCGATGATCCAGAGATGATGGCCGCGTTGTACTGCCGGTCAACCTCGTCAGACGAACGAAGAAGGTACCCCTCCCTTTCAATAAGTTCCTCGAACGCATTAGAGTCGCCTTCTTCAAGCATCATTTCTCCTAAGCTTAGAAGCACGGCACAGTGAAGCGGACCGCGCTTGCGGTCAGGTCGACTGGAGCCGTCGCCAGGCAAGTTCAGCAAGCGTTTCTGCCTGCTTGCCGAGCACGGAATCGTCGAAGATTGCGCCGGCAGAGTGCATGCCTGGGGCGCTTTCGACTAGCACGTCGGTCGGGCGAGCACCAAGAACGACGAGAGCCCCCGGTACTTGCTCGAGAACGTAAGCGAAGTCCTCCGTTGCCATGAGCGGCGCGGACAGGACCTGCACGCCGTCCCGGCCATGCAACCGTTCGAGGACATCGAGGGCGAAGGACGCCTCGTGCGGATCATTGATCGTGACCGGATACGAATCCTGGTAATCCGTTGTTGTCGGTGCTCCATGTGCCTCGCCGATGGCCGATACGAGAGGCACGAGCTTCTCGCGCATCAAGGCGAAGGTGTCACGGGAAAGCGTGCGAACACTCGCGCCGATGGTTACGCCGATCGGAAGTGCGTTCGGCGCGAGTTGCTCACTCGTGATTTTCAGAATGGACACCACGGCAGGATCAGTTGCCGGGACCCGCCGAGCGACGAAGCTCTGTACTGCGAGCACAATTTCGGCAGCGATTGGGATCGGGTCTATTGCATGCTCTGGGAAGGCGGGGTGGCCTCCGGTTCCGGAAACATGCACCTGTAGCGAACTGGAGCTGGCAAGCATCGGGCCGCTGCGGGTGAAGAACGTGCCGGAGTCTTTCATACAATCAACATGTACGGCGTAGGCAGCAACGGGCCGCTCACCTGCGGCCTCGAGCACACCTTCCTCAATCATCGTCCGCGCCCCGGCATAGCCCTCCTCTCCGGGCTGAAACATGAAAATTACGGTTCCGGGAAGCTCGTCGCGACGCTCGTGCAGCAGGCGAACCGCGCCGAGCAAACCGGCCACATGCAGATCATGCCCGCACGCATGCATCGCACCGGTACTGGACGCGAACGGCAAACCGCTGGGCTCGGTGATTGGCAGCGCATCCATATCAGCACGCAACAAGACGACCGGGCCCGGCTTGCCCCCACGCAGGACCGCAGTCACTGACGACAGGTCACGACCTGCTGTTATCTCCAGGTCGAGTTCTGTGAGCTCTTGGAGTACAAGAACTTGTGTCAGTGGAAGATCGAGGCCAATCTCAGCGTGACGATGAAGCTGTCTTCTCGTCGCTATGAGTTTCTCAAGCATCGGTGCAGCATCGAAGCGCCTGTGCACTATGTCAGGCACCCTCTCGGGGTGAGCGTTCTTCATTGTGTTCCTGTCGGTCTAGGTGCAGTCATTCGGGCATCTCGGTGGAACTGCCTTCACGAGGTGCCCTTTTGGCTTCCCAGCAAAGCCCAGCTGAGCCTAATATGCAATATATTACGGTGACTTCTGGTTCCGTAACCAGACGATCAAAGGTCCTTCATCCATCCAGGTCCCGCAACGGCTGTGCATGGCGTGGTGCTGTGTGGATTACTCGTTCTGTCAGGGCATTCACGGGCTGTCTTCTCTCTAATGCGTCAGATGCAGACTCGTCTGTGCTCGCGCCGACCACCGTGAAGTCCGCTGGTAGTGAGCGTGTGCCGTTTGCTTGCACGGTGACGAAGTGTGCCCCGGGGAAGTAGGTGCGGGTGCTGATCCGGCGGAAGGAGTGTGTCTTGGTGACTGTGACACTTTCGCCTGGCGCGATCTTTCGTGAGGTGAGCTTGAAGGTTTTGGGACTGATGGTCCGGTTGGAGCGCTGGAATCCGATGGAGTAGTCGATCGCGACAGCCGCCTCTGCGTCGTCCTCGTTGGTGATGACCGCGGTGAAGGTCAGCGCACCCTCGAGGTGCACGGTGTCGTTCGATAGTTCAGGTCGGTCCACGCGCAGGTGACGACCGGAGTATCCGACCAGCGTGAGTGCCTCCGGGTCGGCGTTCTTGATCAGGGTGCGAAGGCCGCGACGGATGACCCAGGAGGTGTGTGCGTCGGCGTTCTCAGCCCAGTTCCGAGCCGTGCGAGTGACGGTAGCGGGGTCGACTCGGCTGAGGTCATTGAGGTGGTTTGCGACCGACCGCCGCACATACTCCGAGGTATCGCGGTAGGTAGCGTCAAGGATTGCGCGCGTTGCGCCCGGGTGTTCGATCAGCCAGGGCACTCTGCGTGCCCAAGGCAAGTATGCGCGCGATCCCTCCGTTGCAAGACGTCGCACATGCTCATTCTCGTCGCGGGCCCAGACCGTCATTTTTGAGAGCGCCCGCTCAGGCCGTGCGTTGAGAAGGTTACGCACAGCGAACTCACTGCTCAGACGTGGCGTCAGGCTGGCGAGCAAGTCCATGCCAGTATCAAAATCCGGGGTCGAGTGACTGGCCAGGGCTTGTGAGCTGACTGCCTCTGTCACCGGCCAGATCATCCAGCCCGTGAAGCTTGGTTGCTCGAGCGCGGCTCTCACCAGTTGCTCCAGCTCTGAGAAATCATCCGGTGCATCCGCAAGGAACGCGTCTCGGACAATGTTGACCCTGTCCCGTAGGCGCTGTCCAGCGAGGATTTTCATTGCCTCGCTCAAGGCTCGGGGCTGCAATTGGGGTTCAGCAGCCATCAGGCTACGGCTAAGTGCACCAACAACCGTCGGGTTGATCAACTCGTCCATAGTTCCCATGAGAAGACTCCGATCTTCGGCCGGAGCAACGTGTGCGTTACTCCGGCCGACGAAGGTTTAGGCCAGATCGATGGACAGGCCCTTGACGAGATCGCCTTCGATGATGAAGTTGAATGCGAATGGCTGCGGGCTTCCTGGAAAGTCGCCGGCGGACGATGCAATCATCCGACTGTTCCCGAAAGACGTCGGGGTAATGACGATCTTGGGGGCAATCAAGTGGCTCCCGATCCAGGTGCGGATGCCAGCGTCGTCCGTGTAGGTCTTGCCGTCATCAGACACCACCGCGTCCGCCGCGAGCGTCGCCATCAGTGCATCGACGTCATGTGCGTTGTTCGCGGCGACGAAGTCCTCGATCGCCTTAGGGAGAGTGATGGCGCTCATCGTCTTCTCTTTCTCTTTGTCTGGGCGCGAACACGCCCGTATGGGTGGTGTGATCGGCAGAACGCCCACGGCCTTGAGAGCGAAAAGTTCGCCTCCGCGCCATCGACTTCCTGTCGTATAGGACAGTAACACAAAACACTGTCCTGAATGACAATAATTTCATTTCTACTCAGTAGAGTTTTGACATGAGCAACAATGCAGACTCCGGCGCAGCGCGACCCCGTCGCGCGAGTGACTTCCCGTACCGCTCCGAGTTGCTTGCCAACTTGAGCGCGCTGATCCTTCTGTGGGACTCCCCGACCTTTCAGGGCGAAGTTCTAGCGAAAAGCGGAGAGAGCATCGATCAGCAGTCGCATGCGACCCTCAGACACCTACTCGCCTGGGGCCCGATGCGCCCGACATCCCTATCCGAAGTGCTCGCCACCGGCGCGTCACACGTGAGCAAGATCGTGCGCCGACTCGAAGGTAATGGTTGGGTAGTGCGGACGACCGACCCCGCCGATGGTCGCGCGACCCTCATCAGCCTCACGGAAGCCGGCGAAGCCGCAGCTCACGGCGTGTACGCCCTCGGTGACCGCATGATCGCCGAGGTTCTCGACGAGTGGTCCGACAGCGACGTCCGCGCGTATACCGATCTGACAGCGAGATTCGTCGCAGATGCGATCGCATCAGCAGAACGAATGCTCGAACGAGGCCTCCTACCTCCCCAGGACTGAAACTTCATCCATCAGATATTATTGTCCTGTGGGACATTACTTGTGATACTGTCCTGTGCGACAGGGTTTTGACGCGGAGTTACGGAGTCACCGGTACTCGGCTCGACCACCATCGCGCGTCGATGCCACGAAACTGCATTGAAGGATAGGAATCACACATGTCGAACACAGACCGCGATCGCCTGGACGGTCGCCGAGCATTGGTCACCGGAGGATCAAAGGGCTCCGGTAAAGCAGTCGCAGAGAGGCTCCGTGAGCTCGGCGCGGATGTATACGTCACGGCTCGGTCGATGCCCGACGGCTATGAGTTCCCCGACCGGTTCATTGCAGCCGACACCTCGACGACGGAGGGCACCGACCTCGTTGCGGCCCAGATGAGCAAAGCCGGCGGTGTCGACATCCTCGTGCATGTTGTCGGCGGTGCATCAACACCAGCGGGTGGCTTCAAAGTCATCACCGACGAGCAATGGCTCATCGAGCTCCAGCTCAACTTCCTCGGTGCTGTGCGATTGGATCGCGCGCTTCTGCCCGGCATGATCAGCGAGGGTTCGGGAGTCATCCTCCACTTCACCTCGATTCAGCGCGAGCTGCCTCAGTACGAAGCGTCCCTCGCTTACGCGGCCGCGAAAGCTGCGCTGCGCACCTACAGCAAGGGACTCGCCAACGAGGTCGGACCCAAGGGCGTGCGCGTCAACGCCATCAGCCCAGGCGGAATCAAGACTGATGCCTACGACCGCTTCATTGAGCGGATCGCCGAAGGCAACTCGATCACCCGGCCCGAGGCCGAGCAGCGAGTGATGGACTCGCTTGGAGGCGTCCCTCTGGGCCGCTTCGCAGAGACCGAAGAAATCGCAGACCTCGTCGGCTTCCTCGTTTCCGACAGGGCGTCATCGATCCTGGGCGCGGAGTACGTGATCGACGGCGGAACAGTCCCAACAACCTAACAACAGTACGTCAGGTCACCCATCGTTCAGGCCCTCCTTCCGCCGGTGGCGGCTTCAGCGGCCTGAACGGTGGGGAGTGCTACCTGACAGTGCTCGAAGTTGCTCAGGTACTCGCACAGGAAGCCACGCAAGGTAGCAATCAACCAATACTCGTCGTGGCCTACATGATCGCCCGGTCGCGATTCGCTTGGCTACCTACTTCCTGAGGGACCCCCGCACACCGGGCACCGTCACGGTGCCGCTGACGGTGACCCTGTGGTGGGTCGAGCACGGCGACCGGAAAGCCCTGGCCCGGACCATCCAGCCCGGCGCCGGGGCACTCATCTTCCAGACAACAACGCATCGCAGGGCCGATCGAACCGGACAACCGAGAGGACCATGACCGCTCTCCGCCGGCACGGTGGAGCCGGAGTCTCAGGGCCCGGCCGGTGGCCGGTGAACGGACCGCTCATTTGTCTCAAGGAGAACCCGGATGGTGTGCAGGATGAGCTCGCGCTGCCTGGTGGTGAGCCGGTTGGCGTTCTCGGGCAGGATGAAGGGCTCCGGTTCACGCGCCCACACTCCGGCGGCCTCCCGCAACCGGATCATAGAAATCCCCAGAGCCACCGAAAACGCCTGCAGGACTTTTTCCGAGGGGGTCTCCGGTTCCCCGCGCAGGTACTTGGAGATCGAGGTATTGGTGACCCGCACTCCCCTGGTTTGGGCGATGGCCTGGATCCGGCGCGCTGACGCCCGCTGCCGTTAGAGTCCCTCAACAGGCTCGACAGGGTGCTCACGGGCCCGCCCTAGGATCGGCAGCCTCAAACCGACCGGCCTGTCCAGGAAATCTTTCCGAACGCCCTCATCCCGGCGCTGCCCATCGATGGTGAATTCGTCGGGCCAGCGGCCCACTGCGCCCCAACCAAGCTTCGACAGAAAATCCAGTCCCCGGACGTCGCGGACATCCAAGCGGAGGCTTTCTCAGTGCAGGCCCCAACGGGCACACTTGCTTCGGAGGCCACCGCCCGGCCTGCCGGACTACCTGCTTCCAAAACAATCGAATCTGTGTTCTATTTTAACCCGGAAGTACGAGCGTTGAGGTGAAGGACGAGAGGCGATGACAGCACAACCATCGGGTCCATCCATGGGTAACCCCAGCACCGACCGGCAGACGCTCGATGAACCGGCGGCCGTGCGGTTCACCGGCACCGGAGAACCGCTGGCCCTGCGGTGGCGAGGCAGCATCTGGCAGGTCATCGGTGAACCCGTCCAATGGTCCAGTTCGAGCAACTGGTGGGAACCAGACAGCACCGCCCGTGGCGGGCATGGCAGCGTGATCACCACCCGGTCCTGGCGGTTCCAGGCCCAGACCGGGCCGGCCTCCCCGGTCCTGGAGTTCGATATCAGCGCCGATCCGCGCTGGCAGGGCTGGCGGCTGCACCGCGTCGCAGGCGCCACCGGCCTCTGACCGGACAGCAACCGGTGGGCGGATACCGGTCATGGGTTCCAGCAGTAGGTACCGCGCCTACTACGCGAAACTGATGGATGCCCGGATCGAGGAATTCGTGATGCGCGAGGAGCTGATCATGCTCACCGCGGCTGAACTCGACCTCGACAACACCCCACCCGTGGACTTCTCCGAGCCTCGGCGGGTGTACGCGTGAATCCGCTATCCCTCCAAGGCCATCCGGGTCCAGGCGCACGCCTCGGTCTACACCGAGACCGCGGTGAAGATCCGGTTCTTCGCGCCGCTGGTCACAATCCAGCAGCAGGTAGCTTGTCTCCACCAGAACGTCGTGCTCATCCTTCGACATCAAATACAGACTGCACGCACGGGCGCTGAGGCGCGGCCGACTTCTTGCCCTGCTCCGGGCGGCTACACGTTGAAGCGGAATTCCACCACGTCGCCGTCGGCCATGACGTATTCCTTGCCTTCGATGCGAACCTTGCCCTTGGCCTTGGCCTCGGCCATCGACCGGGCCTCCATGAGGTCCTCGAAGTGGACGACCTCGGCCTTGATGAACCCGCGCTGGAAGTCGGAGTGGATCACGCCTGCCGCCTCGGGCGCGGTGGCGCCCTTTTTGATGGTCCAGGCGCGGGTTTCCTTCGGGCCGGCGGTGAGGTAGGTCTGCAGGCCGAGCGTGTGGAAGCCCACACGCGCCAGCTGGTCCAGCCCTGACTCCTCCTGGCCGTTCATCTCGAGCATCTCGCGGGCCTCGGCCTCGTCGAGTTCAACCAGGTCGGCCTCGAGCTTGGCGTCGAGGAAGATCGAGTCCGCCGGGGCAACGAGGGCACGCAGCTCCTCTTGGCGCTCCGGGCTGCCGAGGACGGCGTCGTCGACATTGAAGACGTAGATGAAGGGCTTGGCGGTGAGCAGGCTGAGCTCGCGCAGGTGCTCCATCTCGAGCTTGTCGCTCTTGATCGACGCGAAGATGGTGTCGCCGCGCTCCAGCACCGCCTGGGCTGCCTGCATGGCGGCCAGCTGCGCTGCTTCGCGCTTCTTGATCTTGACTTCCTTCTCGACACGCGGGATCGCCTTTTCGAGGGTCTGAAGGTCGGCCAGGATCAGCTCGGTGTTGATGGTCTCCATGTCGGAGCGCGGGTCGACCTTGCCGTCGACGTGGACGACGTCGGGGTCGTCGAAGACCCGGATAACCTGGGCGATGGCCTCGGCCTCGCGGATGTTCGCAAGGAACTGGTTGCCCAGCCCCTCCCCCTCGGAGGCGCCCTTGACGATGCCGGCGATGTCGACGAAGGAGACGGTCGCCGGGAGGATCTGCTTGGAGCCGAAGACCTCGGCGAGCTGCGCCAGGCGCGGGTCGGGCAGGTTGACCACTCCGACATTCGGCTCGATCGTTGCGAACGGGTAGTTCGCCGCCAGCACGTTGTTGCGGGTCAGCGCATTGAAAAGGGTTGATTTGCCGACGTTGGGCAGTCCGACGATGCCAATAGTAAGAGCCACGGGAGTACAGTCTACCGGCCCGCACGCACCGCGCCGCCGGGGTGCCTTCCCGAAAATGTCGGCGCATCCTGCCACAGTGATTTCATGGACGGTTTCACGCTTGTGCTCGTAATCCTCGCTTTTGTTCTCGGCTGCATCGCGGGCGCTTTCCTCCTTGCCGCGCGCGGACGCGGGCAGGCGGACCAGCTCCGGGAAGAGCTCGACGACGCCGTGAACCGGCTGGGCAGCGCGACGGCGGCGCTGGCCGCGGCATCAGCCGAGAAGGACCTCCTGGCCTCCCAAAACCGAGCCCTCTCCGCACGGTCGGCCGACGAGACCAACGTGCTGCGGGCGCTGGCACCCGTGGCGGAGAAGCTGACCCAGGTCCAGCGCCAGGTGGGACTTCTTGAGCGGGACCGCGTCGAGCAGTACGGGCAGCTGGCCCAGCAGCTGCAGGAGGCGCGCGACGCCGACGCCCGGCTGCTCTCGACGACCCATTCACTCGCGGCGGCCCTGCGCAGCAACAGTGCCCGGGGCCAGTGGGGCGAGGTGCAGCTGCGCCGGGTGGTCGAGGCCGCCGGGATGCTGGCCCGCGTCGACTTCGTTGAGCAGGCCACGCTGGCCCGTGCCGAGGTTGCGGAAACGACCTCCTCGGGTGGCGCCGGGTCGACGTCCAGGCCCGATATGGTGGTGCAGCTCCCCGGCAACAAGCAGCTGGTCATTGACGCGAAGGTGCCCCTGAGCGCATTCCTCCAGGCGCAGGAACTCGACGAGGACGGAACAGAGGGGGCAGGCCGGGAGGCCGAACGGACCGTCCTGCTCCAGCAGCATGCCAAGGCCCTGCGCGCCCATATCGACACCCTGGCCAAGAAGAAGTATTGGGAGGGCACGAACAACTCCCCCGAACTCGTGATCTGCTTCATCCCGGTGGAGTCGATCCTGGCCTCCGCCCTACGGGCCGACCCGGGGCTGCTCGACTACGCGTTCAGCCGCAATGTAGCGCTGGCCTCCCCCGTCTCGCTCCTGGCGATCCTCAAGAGCGCGGCGTTCAGCTGGCGCCAGGAGGTCCTGACGGACAATGCCCGTGAGCTCTTCGAGCTGTCACGTCAGCTCTACGAGCGGCTGGGAACCATGGGCGGGCATGTGGCCAAACTCGGATCCTCCCTCAAGGCGTCGGTCGAGAAGTACAACTCCTTCGTCGGCACCCTCGAAACCCGGGTCCTTCCGACGGCACGGCGGATAGGAGCGTTCGACGCCGCCTCGCTCGACGCCGTCCCTGCCGGGGCCGGCCCGGAGAAGAGCGCCTTCTCCGGCATCCAGGCCGTCGAGGCCACGCCGCGGCTGCTGGGTGCCCCCGAACTGCTCGACGGCGCCGAAGACTCCACGGCCGAGCCCGGCGGACCCGCAGGCCGCGGGTGGGCCCAGGGCGGTGCGGGAATCAGCAGTGTGGGTGTCAGTGGTGACGGCCAGGACCTCCTCGACCGCGCCGCCCACGGAACCGCCGACGCTCCCGAGGGTCCCGTGGAACGCAGCGCTTAGCTCCGCGCCGGCGCCCCGGACGGTGACGCCGGTCGGGACACCGTTCGAGCGCGCGCCCGGCGGCCGGCCGGGCGAAGCGGCTAGTTCAGGGGCCCCGCTTCGCGGCGGCCTCCGCGCCCACCCCGTCCCTGCGAGGAATCGCCCATCGCCTTCAGGGCTGAGCGGATCTCCTTCGGCAGGGAGAAGATGATGTCCTCCTGGGCCGTGACAACTTCCTCGACCTCGCCGTAGCCGTACTCGGCGAGCAGCCGCAGCACGTCCTGGACCAAATTCTCGGGGACCGAGGCGCCCGAGGAAACGCCGACCGTCCGAACGCCTTCGAACCAGGACTCATCGACCTGGTTGGCGAAGTCCACGCGGTGCGCGGCCTTCGCTCCGTACTCGAGGGCGACCTCGACCAACCGGACCGAATTCGAGGAATTGGCGGAGCCGACGACGATCACCAGGTCCGAGGTCGGGGCAATCTTCTTGATCGCCGCCTGCCGGTTGGAGGTGGCGTAGCAGATGTCGTCGCTGGGCGGATCCTGCAGGGTCGGGAACCGCTCCTTGAGCAGGTTCACCGTGTGCATGGTCTCGTCGACGCTCAGGGTGGTCTGGGAGAGCCAGATCAGCCGTTCGGGATCCCTGACGTGGACCTTGTCGACGTCCTCGGGGCCGTTGACGATCTGGATGTGTTCAGGGGCCTCGCCGGCGGTCCCCTCGACCTCCTCGTGGCCTTCGTGGCCGATCAGGAGGATATCGAAGTCGTCGCGGGCGAAGCGCTGGGCCTCTCGGTGAACCTTGGTGACCAGCGGGCACGTGGCGTCGATGGTCCGCAGGCCCCGGTCTTCGGCGGACTGCACCACGGCAGGTGAGACGCCGTGGGCGGAAAAGACGAGCAGCGCGCCCTCGGGGACCTCGTCGGTTTCCTCGACGAAGATGGCGCCCTTCGCCTCGAGGGTCGAGACCACGTGGAGGTTGTGGACGATCTGCTTGCGGACATAGACCGGCGGACCGTAGTGCTCGAGCGCCTTCTCGACGGCGATGACCGCACGGTCGACTCCGGCGCAGTAGCCGCGCGGTGCCGCAAGCAGCACCTGACGCCTGCCCTCGACTGGAGCAGCGGCCTGCACGTCCTCGGGAGAGCGGCGCCGGCGGGGCACCATGGGCATGGGGACCTGAACTGCTGTGCTGGTCATGGTTCAATGCTAACGGTTTCATTCGACAACGAGCCCACCGGGGGCGCGGGTGTGGTCTAGCGCATACTCCGCCGCCGCCCAAAGGTGAACCTCAGGGCCACCCCCACGGCCAGCACCATCGCCCCGCCGGCGAGAACAGGCAGGCTGGCCTCGGCCAGGTCGGCAGAGACCCTGCCGGCGAAGCCGCGGACGAAAATCCGCGCGACGGCGCTGGACCCGGCAGCTCCGGCCGCGGCGTCCGGAATCAGTCCGGCCCCCAGCCAGCCAAGGACCCCGAGGCCCGCACCGCCGGCTCCCAGGAGGGCGAGGGTCGTCGAGCGCTTCCGGGCGAGAGCCAGGGCGAGCACCGCGCAGGTCCCGGCGCCCCAGGCCAACGCGGGCCAGAGCTGGGCGATCCTGCTCACCAGGCTCAGCGCACCGCCGCGCTCGAGCCGCCCGACCTCCACCGTCGTGTTGGAGGGTACCGGCACGTTGAAGCCCAGCCCGGTCCCGACCTGTTGGGAGAGCAGCCCGGCCAGGGGCTTCAGATCGAGGGATACCACGGCCGGGTTCTGCGCACCAGGGTCTGACGGCGCTCGAGAGAGGGTCAAGCGGTGGGAGATGCGCAGAGTCTCCTCCCAGGCCCGCGGGTACCCCGACATGCGGGTCACGGAGGAGGCTGCGTTCTCAATGGCAGGGCGCACCAGGTTCTGCAGGGGCCCCGACAGCCCGGCGCCCCTCGACACCTCCCCGGCGAGCGCCCCGGTCAGGGCCTGCTGGAATTCGGTGTCCTTGGCGAGGGGCCCGGCCAGGTCCACGAAGCCCTGCTCGTCGACGAGGCGGCTCTCGGTCCAGGCCGCGGTCAGGGCCCCTCCGGTGAGCGCCAGCGCGGCGAGGGCGAAGAAGGCGGAGGCCAGCGTGCGCATAGGGTCCTTGGGGTCGGTTGGGTGCGTGACGATCAGGTTATGCCCTTTTGGGCCCGGAGGGCACAGATCAGTCGCGCCCGGGCCGCCCGCGCGGGCCCTCTCTCCCCATCCGGCACCCCGGCTCGGCGGTGTCGTGGGAAGCTGGTAGACATAAGTCCGTGGACAGGACGGGCCCCGTTGCCGACGCGGACGGGCCACAGCCGCAGCGTCGGCACCCAGACAGCAAGGTGAGGAGCAGCGCGCCGATGACCACCGAAGGCACCGTGCCGACCGGGAGCCGCACCGAGGCGGCCGTTGAACCGGGAACCCACTCGACCCTGCCTGCCACGGCCGGCGAGACCTCGGCGGCCACCCCGTGGCCCCTGCATGTCCTGTCTGAGAAGCTCAAGGCCCACATCGAGCGTGCCCCGGCCGCCTGGGTCGAGGGCCAGGTGATCGAGTTCAACCGCCGCAACGGGCTGTCCTTCCTCACCCTCCGCGACGTCGACACCGAAGTGTCCCTCTCTGTCACGGTCTTCAGCAGTGTCCTGGACCGGCTCGCCCTGCCCCTTGAACAGGGCACCCGCGTGGTCGCCCAGCTGAAGGCTGACTTCTGGGTCAAAACGGGACGGCTGTCCATGCAGGCCCGGGACATCCGCCCGGTCGGGCTCGGGGACCTGCTGGCCCGGATCGAGCGGCTGCGGCGGCTGCTGAGCGCCGAGGGCCTTTTCTCGGCCCAGCGCAAGCGGCGGCTCCCCCTGCTGCCGCACCGCATCGGCCTCATCACCGGCCGCGGCTCCGACGCCATGAAGGACGTGATGCGCAATGCCGCCCTGCGCTGGCCGGCCGTGGACTTCGAGGTGCGCGAGGTTGCCGTCCAGGGCCCCGGCTGCGTCCCCCAGGTGACTGCGGCGCTCGCGGAGCTCGACGCCCTCGCCGACGTCGACGTGATCATCATTGCCCGTGGCGGCGGCTCGCTCGAGGACCTCCTGCCATTCAGCAGCGAAGAGATGGTCCGCGCGGTGGCCGCCGCACACACCCCGGTCGTAAGCGCCATCGGGCACGAAGCGGATCGGCCGCTGCTGGACGAGGTGGCCGACCTGCGCGCCTCCACCCCCACCGACGCCGCCAAACGGGTTGTCCCCGATGTGGCCGAGGAGCTGAACCGGATCGGCCAGGCCCGGTCGGCACTCACCCGCTCCCTGGGGCAGCTCCTGGCGAGGGAAACCGAGGGACTCAACCAGCTGCGGTCCCGGCCCTCCCTGGCCCGGCCGGAGGGGATGATCGACGTGCGCGAAGCCGACATCGAACGGCTGCGCAACCGCGCGCACCTTTCGGTGGACTCCGCCGTCACCCGTCACGCCGATGGAGTGCGGCACCTGCGCGCCCAGGTGCGCGCCCTCTCACCACAGAACACCCTCGACCGCGGCTACGCCGTCGTGCAGCGCGGGGACGGGAGCGTGGTGCTCGAGGCGGCGACGGTGCCGGCCGGAACCGACCTATCGATCAAGGTGGCGGTCGGGCGGCTGTCCGCCCGGGCCACCGGCACTCTGCCCGACCCCACCTCAGGGGGCTCCCCCGGGGAGCCACCCGCCACCCGCACGACGGCGGCACCGGAAAGCCCGGAGCCGCCAGGAAAGGAAAACCCATGAGCCAGCCGGCCGAAACCGCACCTGGAGACATCTCCTCCCTGTCGTATGAGCAGGCACGGGAGGAACTGGTGAACGTCGTGTCCAGGCTCGAGGCCGGCGGCGTCAGCCTCGAGGAGTCGCTCGCCCTGTGGGAGCGCGGCGAGGCGCTGGCGGACCGCTGCGAGGACTGGCTCGAAGGGGCCAAGAAGCGCCTTGCCGCGGCGCGAGACCGGGCCGAGAACGGCACCCGGCCCTCCCCCTAGGACGCGGCCAGGCGCTGCTTTTCGGCCTTCACGTCGAAGTGCGCCTCCGGCCAGCTTAGTTCCAGGTCGGCCAGGGCCGAGGCCAGCAGCTGCTGGACGGCCAGGCGGGCGTACCACTTCGCATCCGCGGGCACCACGTACCAGGGCGCCTCGGGGGTGCTGGTGCGTGCAATCGCCGTCGCATAGGCCTCCTGGTAGTCCTCCCAGTGGGCGCGTTCGTCGACGTCGCCGGGGTTGTACTTCCAGTATTTGTCCGGCCGGTCCAGGCGCTCGGCGAGGCGGAGCTTCTGCTCCTCCTTGCTGATGTGGAGCATGACCTTCAGCACCCGCGTGCCGGCGGCGGCTAGTCCCTCCTCGAACTCGGTGATCGCACCGTACCGGCGTTCGACCTCCTCCGCCGAGGACAGCCCCCGGACCTTGTGGACGAGCACATCCTCGTAGTGTGAACGATCGAAGACGCCGATCATGCCCGGGCCGGGCAGCTGCTTCTGGATCCGCCACAGGAAGTCGTGCCGGCGTTCGGCGGCGGTGGGGGCCTTGAAGGCGTGGTGGTGCACGCCCTGGGGGTCGACGGCCCCGATGACGTGCCGCACGATACCGCCCTTGCCTGCGGTGTCCATCGCCTGCAGGATCAGCAGCACCGAGGAGCCCCCGCCCTGGCGGCTCTCGGCGAACAGCTGCTCCTGGGCGTGGGACAGCGCCTTCGTCCCCTTCTCCAGCGCGGCCTTGCCCTTCTTCTTGCCGTGCTGAAAGCCGGGAGTGGACTGCGGGTCCGCATCCGCGAGCCGGAAGTCCGGCCCGGCAAACAGAAGCGTGCGCGGGTCCGTATCGAACACGGAACGGTCCATGGTGTCTCCTTGCCGTTGGTGTTACTGCTTATATGACCCCAGGAATTCGGCGAGCCGCCCCACGGCGTCTTCGATGACCTCGACGCTGGGCAGGGTGACCATCCGGAAATGGTCCGGGTTGATCCAATTGAACGCCCGTCCGTGCGAGATCAGGATCTTTTGCTGCTTGAGCAGGTCAAGGGCGAATTTCTCGTCATCCCGGATCGGGTACACCTCGGGGTCGAGGCGCGGGAAGAGGTAGAGGGCGCCGGCCGCGGGCTCGCAGCTCACCCCGGGAATGGCGTTCAAAAGTTCGGTGGCCTTATCGCGCTGCGCCTTGAGCCGCCCGCCGGGCAGGATCAGGTCGTTGATGCTCTGGTAGCCACCGAGGGCCGTCTGGATGGCGTGCTGCGCCGGAACGTTGGCGCACAGGCGCATGTTGGCCAGCAGGTTGATCCCCTCGATGTAGTCCTCGGCGTCCTCCTTCGGGCCGGAGATGGCCATCCAGCCGCTGCGGAACCCGGCGATGCGGTAGGCCTTGGAGAGCCCGCTGAAGGTCAGGCACAGCACGTCGTCGCCGGTGACCGAGGCGGCGTTCACGTGCACGGCGTCGTCGTAAAGGATTTTCTCGTAGATCTCGTCGGCGAAGATGATCAGACCGTGCTCGCGGGCCAGCGCCACCACGCCCTCGATCACGTGCCGCGGGTAGACCGCGCCGGTCGGGTTGTTCGGGTTGATCAGCACGATCCCCTTGGTGGCAGGGCTGATCTTGGCGGCCATATCCTCGAGGTCGGGCCACCAGTGGTTCTCCTCGTCGCACAGGTAGTGCACCGCGGTGCCGCCGGCCAGGCTCGCCGACGCCGTCCACAGCGGATAGTCGGGGGTGGGCACGAGGATCTCGTCGCCGTTGTTGAGCAGGGCCTGCAGCGAGAGGGTGATCAGCTCGCTGACCCCGTTGCCGAGGTACACGTCGTCGATGTCGATGTTCTGGATGCCGCGGCCCTGGTAGTACTGCACGACGGCGGTCCGGGCCGAGAAGATCCCCCGGGAGTCGCTGTACCCCTGGGACTTGGGCAGGTTGCGGATCATGTCCACGAGGATCGCGTCGGGGGCCTCGAAGCCGAACGGCGCGGGATTGCCGATGTTAAGTTTCAGGATCCGGTGGCCCTGGGCCTCCATGATCTTCGCGTGCTCAAGCAGCGGCCCCCGGATGTCGTAGAGCACATTGTGGAGCTTGTCGGACTGCCTGTACTTTGCCATTCGTTCAGGATGCCACAGCAGGGGCCCGGTACGCGGAATTGCCGCGTACCGGGCCCCCGAAGACGCGCCGGCCGGAGTCAGGAGCCGGCCAGGCCCTTCTCCTCAAGCCAGCCCGCCGCCGCGTCGGACGGGTTGCGCTTCTCATCCCCGCTGACCTGACGGTTGAGGTTGATCAGGTCCTCGGTGGTCAGCTCGGCCGAAACCTCGTTGAGGACCGCCCTGGCGTCCTCTCCCACGGTGTCGAGGTTCACCACCGGCACGACCTGCTGGGCGAGCCAGTTGTTCTTGGGGTCCTCGAGCACCACGAGGTCGTTGTCCACGATGGACGGCGTGGTGGTGAAGATATCGGCCACCTGGATGTCGTCGTTCAACAGCGCCTCCAGCGTGATGGCTCCGCCGCCGTCGTTGATGGCTTCGAACCCTGCGGGCTCGCAGCCGTACCTCTCCTTCAGTCCGGGCAGGCCGTAGGAGCGCTCGCGGAACGTGCCCGGCGCGCCGATGATAAGCTCCCCGCACACCTCGCCCATGTCCGCCATTGACTTTAGGCCGTATTTCTCGGCCGTCTCTTTGGTGACCACCATCGCGTCCTTGTTCTCGGCCTCGGAGGCCTCGAGGACTCCGAGGTTGGCATCGGGGATCCGGGCGTCCAACGCCTCGGGCAGGGCCGCCACAATCTCCTCGGCGGACTCCGCCGTCGCCTCGGGGTCGGCGAACAGCAGGAGGTTGCCGCTGTAGTCGGGAACGACGTGGACCGAGCCCTCCTCCACGGCCGCCATATAGATTTCCCGGGACCCGATGTTCAGCTTCGTGCCCGCGTCGATGCCCTCGGCCTTCAGGGCGCCGGCGTAGATCTCGGCGATGATCTGGCTCTCGGGGAAGTCAGCCGATCCGACGACGATAGAGCCGCCGGCCCCATCGCCACCTGGTCCGGCCGCGGGGTCGCTGTTCCCGCCGCAGGCCGTCACCGCCAGCAGGCCCGTCAGGGCCAGCCCCGACAGGGTGAGCCGTCCGGCGTGCAGGGCAGAAAGATTTTTCATGGTGTTCCTCCGAGTCCGCTGGCGGCGGCGGACCGCCGGCCAGGTTCCTGTAGTGCCACCGGTCCACGATCCGCCCCGCCGTTTTCGCCGGCGGGGCGGATCGTGCACCGGCTCGTGAGGAGGCCCGCGGCGATGAGGAACACGCCGGGGACCACCGCCCCTTCGGCAGGGACCCGTCGTGTCCCTGCCGAAGGTGCTGCCCGCCGGGGAGACCGGTTGCCCGGACTCCTAGCCGGCGAGGCCCTTTTCCTCCAGCCAGTCCGCTGCCGCGTCTGCCGGATTGCGCTTCTCGTCGCCGCTGACCTGGCGGTTGAGGTCGATGAGGTCCTCGGTGGTCAGCTGGGACGAGACCTCGTTGAGGACGTTCCGGGCGTCCTCGTTCACCGTGTCGAGGTTGACCAGCGGAAGAACCTGCTGGGCGATGAACAGGTTCTCGGGGTCCTCAAGGACCACGAGGTCGTTGTCCTCGATCGACGGGGTCGTGGTGTAGATGTCAACCACCTGGACGTCATCGTTGAGGAGCGCCTCCAGGGTGACGGCCCCGCCGCCGTCGTTGATCGACTCGAAGCCTCCCGGCTCGCAGCCGTACTTTTCCTTAAGGCCGGGCAGGCCGTAGGAGCGCTCCTGGAAGGTGCTGGGGGCACCGATCGTGAGCTCACCGCAGACCTCGCCCATGTCCGCGATGGACTTCAGTCCGTATTCCTCGGCGGTGGCCGGAGTCACCACCATCGCGTCCTTGTTCTCGGCCTCGGACGGTTCGAGGATTCCGAGGTTGACGTCCGCCGACTTCGCCTCGAGCGCATCCGGCAGGGCCTCCGCGATGTCCTCGGCAGACTCCGCCGTCGCCTCGGGATCCACGAACAGCAGGAGGTTGCCGCTGTAGTCGGGCACGATGTCGACCGAGCCTTCCTCAACGGCGCTGTAGTAGATCTCCCGGGACCCGATGTTCAGCTTCGTGCTCGCGTCGATGCCCTCGGCCTTCAGCGCGCCGGCGTAAATCTCGGCGATGATCTGGCTTTCGGGGAAGTCCGCAGACCCGATGACAACGGAACCGCCGCCGCCCGAAGTTTCCTCCGGCTCGGCCGCGGGGTCGCTGTTCGCACCGCAGGCAGTCAACGCCAGCAGGCCCGTCAGGGCCAGCCCCGTCAAAGCGCGCCGTCCGGCGCGGTGTACTGACAGGTTCGTCATGTTGTTCCTCCTTGTGCACTGGCGACGGCCTTCTGCCGGCCAGAATCCTGTGTCCGCACCGGTGCGCGGCGTGCCCGCAGCCCCGGTGAAACGGCAAATTTTTGGACCAGCGCCATGAGGAGGTCGACGGCGATGGCGACAACGCCGATGACCACCGCACCTCCGAAAAGGCGCCCGTAGTCGCGCAGCTGGGTGCCCTCGACGAGGAACACGCCCAGCCCGCCGAGGTTGATGTAGGCGACGACGGCGACGGTGGCCACGACCTGCAGCACCGCCGCCCGCACCCCGCCCAGGATGACGGGCAGCCCGTTGGGCACCTCGACCCGAAAAAGGATCTGCGCCTCGCTCATGCCCATGGCCCGGGCGGCGTCGACCGTGTCGCGGTTCACCGAGGAGATGCCGGCGTAGACGCCGCTGAGCACGGGCGGCACCGCGAGGAGCACCAGTGCCCAGATCGGCGGCAGCAGGCCAAGCCCGGCCAGCAGCACGAACAGGAAGACCATGCCGAGGGTCGGCAGCGCCCGCAGGATTCCGATCCCGGAGACGATGACGACCCGCCCCCTGCCGGTGTGGCCCACATACAGCCCGACTGGGACGGCGATCGCCAGCGCGATGAGCATGGTGAGGCCGGTGTAGCCCAGGTGCTCGAGAATCCGCATGGGGATCCCCCGCTCCCCCGACCAGTTCTCGGGGGCAACCAGCCACTGACCCATCTGGGCGAACAGGTTGTCGCTTGTGTAATCCATCAGGCACCCACCCGGTACGCTTCGACCGCGACGGTTCCGGGGGCGCGTCCCTTCGCCGGGGCCTGCCGGCGCCACGGGGTGACGAGCCGCTCCAGCGCGACCAGCACCAGGTCCATGACCAGGGCAAGCACCAGCGTGATGAGGATGCCGACGGCGATCTCCGTGGGGAAGGACCGGAAGAGCCCGTCGGTGAACAGCGTCCCGAGGCTCGAGACGCCGATCAGCGCCCCCACGCTGACCAGCGAGATGTTCGTCACCGAGATGACCCGCAGCCCGGCGAAGAGCACCGGGATCGACAGGGGAAAGTCGACCGTGAGGAAGCGCCGCACCGGGGTGAAGCCCATGGCGACGGCGGCCTGGCGTACGCCGTCGTCGATGGATTCCAGGGCATCGAGGGTCGAACGCACGAGCAGGGCCACGGCGTAGATGGTCAGCGCGACGATGACGTTGATCGGGCTGATGATGCTCGTGCCGAGGATCAGGGGCAGGAAGACGAACATCGCCAGGGACGGGATGGTGTAGAGGATCGAGGACAGGGTCAGGATCACCCCGCCGACCGTGCGGTTCAGCCGGGCCAGCTGGGCCAGCGGCACGGCAAAAACCACTGCGAGGACCAGCGGCACCACGGACTGGATCAGATGCTGGCCGGTGAGGCCGGCGATGAAGTCGATGTTCGCGAGGAACCAGTCCATCCCCTACACCGCCGTGTTGTGGTTGGCGCGGCCGCGGTTGACCCGCGCATCCTCGATGAGTTCGAGAATTTCGCCGGCCCGGACCGCCCCCACGACGCGCCCTTCGTCATCGACGGCCACGCCGAGGCCGGAGGGCGCTGAGAGTGCCGCGTCCAGCGCCCGCCGCAGGGTGTCCCCGCGCCGGTACAGGGACCCGCCGGGAACGAGGTCCGCCGTGTTCCGGATGGCGGAGCGCTGGTTCTGCGGCACCCACCCCTCGGGGCGGCCGCCGGCGTCGACGGCGAGGGTCCACGGGGAGGTGACGGCCGCGTCCGGGTCACCAAGCCGGTCAACCTCGATGGTCTGGATGGGGTGGATGCGCACGCCCTCGCCCTCCTGGAAGGACAGGTGGCGGAATCCGCGGTCGCGCCCGACGAAGCCCGCCACGAAGTCGCTGACCGGCGCGCGCAGGATTTCCTCGGGGGTGGCGTATTGGGCGAGGATTCCCCCGATGTTCAGGACGGCGACCTTGTCACCGAGGATGGTCGCCTCGTCGATGTCGTGGGTAACGAAAACGATGGTCTTGGCCAGGTCGCGCTGCAGGCGCAGCAGTTCCTCCTGGAGTTCCTGGCGCACCACGGGGTCCACGGCGCTGAACGGTTCGTCCATCAGCAGGATCGGCGGGTCGGCGGCGAGCGCCCGGGCGACCCCGACGCGCTGCTGCTGGCCGCCGGACAGCTGAGCCGGATAGCGCCGGCCGAGGTCCGGCGCGAGCCCGACGACTTCGAGCAGTTCGGTCGCGCGGGCCCGCGCGTCCTTCCTCGGCACGCCGTTAAGCCGGGGCACGGTCGCGATGTTGTCCAGGACGGTGCGGTGCGGCAGGAGGCCGGAGGACTGCATGACGTACCCCATCGAGCGCCGCAGGTCGGAGGCCTTGCGGTCCGCGATGTCCTCTCCGTCGACCAACACGGCCCCGGAGGTCGGCTCCACCATGCGGTTGATCATGCGCATGGTGGTGGTCTTGCCGCAGCCGGAAGGGCCAACGAGGACAGTGATGGCTCCGCGGTCAATGTCCAGGCTGAGGTTGTTTACCGCTGTTTGGCCGCCGGGATACGTCTTGGTCACTCCGCGCAGTTCGATCATCGGCCTGCGGGCCGCGCCCCCTACGCTGCGCGATGAAGTCTCGGATGTCATTGGAGCCTTGCCTTTCGTGGCAGGAGCCTGCCGGCTGACCGGCCCATCACCACCGGACTGGGTCTTGTCAATCGGTTCAAATTAGAAGTCTAGCGAGGGGTTCGCGGCAATCAAGGTTCCGTACTGCCCTATCTCGTCGAATGTGAAGGTCATCACATTGGAATGGCGCCGGGGCGCCGGCGGAGCGCAGGCGGTCGGACGTGCGGAGGTGCTGCCTACCGAGCGCAGGCGGAGGGCATGCCTACCGAGCGCAGGCGGAGGGCATGCCTACCGAGCGCAGGCGGAGGGGCTGCCTACCGGGGGCGCCCGGCGGGCCGGCCGTGCCCGGCAGGACGGGGGCGAGCCGCGTCCTGGCGCCGGTGCAGGGCCGCCAGCTCGCTGGCCATCCGCTGATAGCTGGCAAAGCGGCGTGGTTCGAGCGATCCGTCCGCGAGGGCCGCCGCGACGGCGCACCCTGGTTCGCCGTCGTGGGCGCAGTCTCGAAACCGGCAGCCGGAGGCGAGGTCGGTGATGTCGCCGAATTCGGCGTCAAGCCCCTCGTCGGCGTCCCAGAGGGCGAATCCGCGGAGCCCGGGCGTGTCGATCAGCACCACACCGCCCCGCAGGGGGATCAGGGTGCGTGCGGTGGTGGTGTGCCTGCCCTTTCCGTCGCCGGCCCGCACCCGGCCCGTGTCCTGCACCGGCTCACCCACCAGGGCGTTGACCAGTGAGGATTTTCCGGCCCCCGATGGTCCGATCAGCACGCAGGTCTCCCCGGGCCGGAGGCCGTCGGCGAGGGTGTCGCAGCCGTCCCCGGTCAGGGCGGAGGTGGTGATCACCTCGGCGGTTCCCGCCTGCTGTACTGTGGCGCCCACCACGGCGTCGTGCACGCCGGTGAGGTCCGCCTTGGTCAGCACCACCAGGGGCCGCGCCCCCGAGTCCCTGGCGGCCACGAGGGTGCGCTCCAGCCGGTTCGTTGAGAGGGGCCGGTCGATGGGCACCACGATCAGGGCCACCTCCACATTGGCCGCGACGACCTGGGCCTGTGACAAGGGCTCGTGGGCCTTCTTGCGCTGCAGGACCCCGGTGCGGGGAAGCACCCCTTCCACCTGGTCGGGGCTCCCGCTCAGCGCCACCCAGTCACCGATGGCCGCGGACCCGGCGGCCGGAACGCTCACGAGCCTGCCGGCCTCCGCCACAAGCAGCTGCCGGCGGTCCACGCGCACCACGCGGGCGGGCCGCAGCCGCTCCTGCTCCGTCACGGGCACAGGCTCGAGCTCGGGCGCGTGCCCGGGGTCCGCAGCCGGACGCGGGGCGGGAAAGGGCGCGTGGAAGTGGGATTCGAAACGGCCGCGCACCCCGTCCGTGTATCCGTAGTCCTCAAGCGTGGCCAACGGTCCGGGCCTCCCCTCAGGCGACCGGCCCGTTCCGGCCCTGCGCCGCCGGTGCCTATGCTAATCCGCGGCCGGCCTGCTGGGAATAGAGCCGGAGTCCGACGTCGACCAGCTCCACCCGGCGCAGGGCACCCACCTCGCCCAGTTCCACCCATGCGGCCTCGTCCGTCGACCCCCCGGCCTCGTGCGTCAGCGCTCCGGAGACCACGCGGGCCGCGTAGATGATGCGCAGGGCGTGCAGCGGGCGGGGGGTGCCGCTGAGGCGGCGCTCGGGGGGAACGAAGAAGCTGTCCACCCCGAGCAGGTTCCCCAGTTCGGCGTCGTACCCGGTCTCCTCCCGGATCTCCCGGACGGCGGCCGCAGGGGCATCTTCGCCGAACTCCAGGCCGCCGCCGGGCAGGGTCCACCCCGAGGCGCCTCTCTCGTTCCAATGGGCCAGCAGGATCCGGCTGCCGTCAACGATCACGCCGTAGGCGCCGACCCGGACATCCCAGGCCGGCGGTCCGGTTTCGACTTCGCTCATCGGAGCAGTCTAGAGCGGGGCCGCTTCACCCGCCGCGGACCCGCCGCTGCGGGTCCGGCGGAGGAAGTCGACCCCGAGCACCGGATCCTGGGTCAGAAACACCACGTCGGTGACGCCGGCCGCCGCGAGCGGGCGCCGGATAGCCTGCTGGAGCACTGGCTGGTGCACGGCGAGGCCGCCCCCGATAACCACGGGGCCGGGCACTCCGATGACCGACACGATGTCCGCGACCAGCCCGGCCAGGTCGGCGCCGGCCGTCTCAATGAGAGAACGCGCCTCATCGTCACCGGCGGCGGCGGCAGCGAAGACCACCGGCGACTGGGAGGCCCAGTGCCGGCGGCCCAGGTCGGAGTGAAACAGGCCGATGAGTTCGGTCGGGGAGGTCACCGAGTTCGCCTCGAGGATGCGCCGGCCGAGCGCGCTCGCCTCCTGGGCGAGGTTGAAGCGGCGCAGCGTGCGGCGGATGGCCTCGCGGGTCAGCCAGTAGCCGCTTCCCTCATCGCCGAGGAGGTAGCCCCAGCCCCCGGAGCGCGCCTCGCGCCCGTCTGCGGTGATCCCCCACGCTGCCGATCCGGTACCGGCGATCACGGCGATGCCGGTGGCCGCCCCGCCCGCGGCCAGGATCAGGCGGGTGTCGTGGACGACGTCGATGACCGCGCCCAGCGCGAAGGGCGCAATGAGTCCGCGCAGCCGGGCCGCGTCGTCCTCCGTGTCGATGCCTCCGGAGCCGGCGATGACCGAGCCGATCCGCCGCCCGCCGAGCTGGGCGAAGAGCTGCGCGAGGTTGTCGGAGGCCTCGGCGGCGCTGACGTTCTGCACGTTCGCGCTGCCGGCCTTCGCCTCGGCCGCCACCACGGAGCCCCGCCAGAGGATTCCGTGGGTCTTCGAGCCGCCGATATCGAGTCCGACCAATTCCTCGGGGGCGCCGGCGTCCGGCTCGTGGGGCTGCATACCGACCAGCCTACAAAACAAACCGGCCAGGCCGGCTCCGGCACGGCACCACTGCAGGCGGCGGGGTGCGGCCGCCCGTCCGCGCGGGCAGGGGTCCCTGCCGCCCGGCGTCAGCCAATCGGGGGCAGCCAATCCGGGTCAGCCGGTCGGTGTCAGCCGGTCCGGTCCCGGTGTCAGCCGGCGGGCCGCTCCGGGCCTGGCATGGCGGGCCGGCGCAGGGCACCCACGAGGGCCACCGCGGCCAGGACGGTGCAGGCGCCGCCGACCACCGCGGCATAGCCCGCGACGGCGGGGTCGATGCCCCAGAAAGCGGCGGCGGCACCGAGGCCAAGGACGGGCACCGCGCTGCCGAGGTAGGTGATGACGTAGAGGGTGCTGATGATCTGGGCGTGGAGTGCCGCCTCCACCTGCAGCGAGACCCGGTTGAAGACGACCCGGAAGGCCATGCCCTGCCCCAGGCCGGCGGCGACGCAACAGCCGATCAGCAGGGGCAGGTTTCCCTGCGCGCCCGCCACCGGGAGGAGGCCCACGCCTGCGGCCATGGCGGCCAGTCCGGCGGGCACTACGAACCGGCCGCGGAGGAAGAGCAGCTGGCTCACCGCCGATGCGCCGAGCACCAGTGCGGCCAGGACTCCGATGACGGGCCGGGCGTCGGTCCCGGCCAGCGAGGCGATCCATGTGGGCGCGAGGCTCAGAGTGAACCCGAAGATGCTGAAGCTGAAGAAACCTACGGCGGCGGCCATCCAGAAGGAGTTGCGGGCAGCACGCGACACGGTGGGGCGGCGCGGACGCAGGGCGGTGAGGGGGCGTGCGGCGGCGGCCGGCTGGATCGCCGGGCGGGCGCGGAGGAGCAGGAGCGGCAGGAGCAGCACCGCGAGCACCGCTGTGTAGACGAGGAACGGCGTCCGGGTGGGATCCGGCAGCAGCGACAGCGCGCCGCCGATCACCGGACCGGCGGCCACTCCCCCGGCGGAGGCCAGGAGCGTGAAGCGCGACGCCCAGTCGGGGCGGTGCGGCAGCAGGTCGCGCAGCGCGGCCGAGCTGGCGCCGGTGGCAAGGGCCACCGCGGCCCCCTGCAGGGACCGTCCCAGAACCAGTCCGCCCAGCGAGGACGCGCCGGCGAAGACCGCGGCTCCGAGCAGCCCGACCAGGACCGCCAGGACGAGGGCCGCCCGCCGGCCGATGTGGTCGGACCAGTGGCCGACCAGCAGCAGCCCCGCCACGAGCGTGAGGACGTAGGCGGAGAACGCCATCGTGATGTCGAACGAGGTGAGGCCCAGGTTCGCGGAGATCAGCGGATAGAGCGGGGTGGCAAGGTTGGCGCCGATCAGCAGGGTGGAGATGACAGTGACCGCGAGGACCAGCCGCGCAGCGAGCGAGGCGTCCCAGCTCCAGCGCGCCGCGGCGGATGGCTGCATGCGCAGCTCACGCAGGACACTCATGTACTTCCCGTTCCTTTTCCCAAACCCGTGCGGCACCCGGTGGCGCGGCAGTCTCCAGAATGGGCTATCTTGAAGCTTTAGAGACAGTCGAGCCGCGCAAGCTGAGCAAAAGCGGCAACACGGACGGCCGAAGTTGATGGGAAGTGAGCTTCATGAGCAAACTCGATGCCCTGGACCTGCGGCTGCTGCTTGCACTGGTCCGGGACCCGCGGGCGCAGATCAGCGAGCTCAGCGAGACCCTCGGAATCGCCCGCAATACGGCACAGAGCCGGATCCGGCGGCTCCTGCGGGCCGGCACCCTGCGGGCCAGCGGGCGCGAGCTGGACCTCGAGGCCCTTGGCTACGATGTGGTGGCCTTCGTAACCATCGAGGTGTCCCACCGCGAACTCGACGGTGTCATTGCGGCGCTACGCAAGCTCAGCCAGGTCCTGGAGGTCCACGAGATCTCCGGCCGCGGCGACGTCTGGTGCAGGGTCGCGGCGACGGACACCCACCACCTGCAGTCGGGTCTCCGCTCGATCCTGCGGATCAAGGGCGTCATCCGCACCGAGACGGTCCTGGCCCTGCACGAGCACATCCCCTACCGGACCGAGCCGCTCCTGCAGAGGCTCACCGACGCTTCCGCCGGCACCTGAGCCCCGCCCGGCCACCGGCGGTGTGGCCGGGGCCGCACCGCGCCCATTCCCTCCGGACCCGCCCGCCGGGTCGACTACCCCGAGACCACCCGACCCCCGCATCCACCACGACCTCAGCGTCACTACCCCCCGAAGGAACCCATGAGCCTGCCATCCTCCGACACGGCCGTCAGCTACCCCGCCGGGGCGCTGACCTCGGAAGCCACAGTCCTGCACGTCGAGGAGCGGGCGGACGGCTCCGTGGCCGTGCTGCTCGACGCGACGGCCTGCCACCCCGTCGACGCGGCGTGGCCCGACCAGGGCCCGGACCGGGCGGTCCTGGAGGTGGGCGGGTCCAGCCTGCCCATCACGGACTGCGTGGTCGGCGCCACGGACGGCAGGGAACTGTTCCTCGGAGCGGACATCCCCGTGCGCAAGGGCACGGAAGGCTGGGCCTTCGTGGTGGCGCACCTGATCCAGGGACCGCCGCCGGCCGAAGGTGAGCGCGCGGTGGTGCGGGTGGACGGGACGCACCGGGCGGCCCTCTCAGCTGGGCACACCGGGTGCCATCTCGCCTCACTCGCCCTGAACCGGGCGCTGGCCGACCGGTGGAAAAAGGAGGCCCCGGCCGACGCCCTCGGCACGTCGAACTTCGATGCGGTGGCGATCGAGACCTCCACGATCACCGAGTACGGCTCTTTGGACGTCTACCGGCTGGGCCGCTCCCTGCGGCGCAAGGGTTTCATCACCGAGGGATTCGATCCGGCGCCGGTCGAAGCCGCCCTGAACGAAACCCTCTCCGGATGGCTGGCATCGGGCGGGGCCATCCGGATCGCCCGCGATGGAGAGCGGCTCACGGACCGCCGGTACTGGGAGTGCGACCTGCCCGAGGGCTCCGTCCACATCCCCTGCGGCGGCACGCACGCCGAATCGCTCGCCGGATTCTCCAGCGTGCAGGCGTCCCTCGCCTTGGAGGAGGTTGACGGCACGCCCGTGCTCACGATGACCACCTCGGTGCTGCCCCGGCTGTAGCCGCGTACAGGAGGCGCGGACGGGCCGCCAGGCCCGTCAAAGCCTGACGCCGGGCGCCTCAAGGCCTGACGCCGGGCCCCTCAGCGCCGGGCCCCTCAGCGCCGGCCGCGGGGACGGTCAGGCGCGGCGGCGCTGCAGGACGTCGTCGAGGTTGAGGCGGGTCCCGGCCGGAGCCGGCGCCGCGGCTTCCTTCGCCGCCTTGGGGGCCGAGTTCTTGATCGGGGTCCGGACGGTCGGCTTCGGCTCCGCGGGCAGCTCCAGGGGTGCCGGCGCCGAGCGCTGCGCCTTTTCGGCCGCGACATAGGTGGGCAGGGGCACCTCGACCGGCTCCCACGGGTCGGTGCCGGGTACCGGAGCCTGGGTCGATGCCGCGGGCGCGTCGGCCACCGGCACGCCTGCTGCGGCGACGGCCAGGGCTGCTGCCTTGAGGTCGGCCGCGGTCAGGCGGGCCGCGGGTGTCTCCGGGGTTCCAGCGGACGCCTCAATCGCACCGGCAGGCTTCTCGGCGTCGAACACGGTGGTCGGGCGGACCGGGGCGGGTTTGCCGCCGGCTTCCGGTGTGGCGGTGCCCGGCAGGACGGCGTCACCGGTCGACGGCGGGGCCTGGTGGAGCGGGCGGGAGGACATGGCGGCGGCGAAGGCGGCATTCACCCGGGCCCGCCGGTCGCGTACCGCCAGGGTGCGCAGGGTGGCGACGGCCGCGGCGACAATAAGGACGGCGGCGACGGGCCACCAGAAGGACACGACGGAAATCACCGCGAGGACCAGAGTTACGAGGGCTGCCGGCAGTGCGGCGGCTCCAACCAGGGCGACCGCTGCCCGCCCGCGGCGGATCTTCAGGGCAGGCCGGCGGCCGGGAACGGCGGACGAACCGGTCCGGTGTGCGGATGCGCTGCCGGCGGTGGCCGTTTTCTCCATGATGCTCCCCTGGGGAGGATGTTCCCCTGCAGTCGGTGTGGATGCCGCCGCCGGGGCGGGCACGGGGCCGCTCCGGCGGAGGAAAAACGGGACCACCCACACCAGCCAGAGACCGACGATTGCCGCCAGTACCACCGAGCTGTTCAGGGAGAAGTCCACGTTCTAAACGTAGGAGAAACAGGGGCCCCCGCGGCGCATTCCGGACGGGTGTGTCGGAGCCCACGGCGGCGTTCCATCGACCGGCCCGCAGGCCGTACCGGTCGCTGCCCTATCCACCTGCCCGCTGCCGGGCAAGCCACGGCTCAAGCAGCCCCTCCGGCACCTCCTCGACGGTGAGGGCGAAGCTCCGGTGATCGGCCCACTGTCCGGCGATGTGGAGGTACCGCGGGCGGAGTCCTTCGTCCCGGAAACCCAGCTTCTCCACAACGCGCAGGCTGGCCCTGTTCTCGGGCCGGATGTTGATCTCCATCCGGTGGAGGCCCAGGGTGCTGAAGCAGTAATCCGTGGCGAGCGCCACCGCCGTCGGGGCGATTCCCCGGCCGGCCCGGCGGGAATCGACCCAGTAGCCCAGGGTCGCCGTCATTGCTGATCCCCAGATGATGCTCGATACCGTCAACTGGCCCACCAGCGGCGCCCGGCCCCCCTCGTCCTTGCGTTCGGTGATGACGAACGGAAGCCCCGTGCCCGCGCGGGCCTGCCGCTTGAGCCCCCGGACCATCTCGTGGTAATCCGGCAGGTACCCCCCCGGTTCCGGATTCGTCGCCTCCCAGGGCGCAAGCCAGGTGGCATTGTGCCGCCGGACGGCCGTCCACTCGCGCCGGTCCGCGTGTCGGATGGGCCTGAGGGTCAGATTCCCGCTGCTGAGGGAGACCGGCCAGCCACTTTCCGCCCACACGGAAGGGCTAGCCCGTCATGTCCTGGCTGAAGTTCTTCAGCCAGACGCGCAGGTCCGGGCCTAGGTCGTCGCGCTCGGCAGCCAGAGTGACAACGGCCTTGAGGTAGCTCAGCTTGTCCCCGGTGTCGTACCGGCGGCCGCGGAAGACCACCCCGTAGACACCGGCTCCCTCGCCGTCGGACGCGGCAAGGGTCTGCAGCGCATCGGTCAGCTGGATCTCGCCGCCGCGGCCGGGCTCGGTGGTCTCCAGGACGTCGAAGACGCGGGGGTGGAGCACATACCGGCCGATGACGGCGAGGTTCGACGGCGCCTCGTCCACCGGCGGTTTCTCGACGAGCTTATTGACGCGGACGTAGTCCTCGCCCTCGATGGCGGAGATGTCCGCGGCACCGTAGGAGCTGATCTGCGCCGGATCGACCTCGATCAGGGCAATGACGGACCCTCCGGTCTTCTGCTGGATCTCGATCATGGTCTCGAGCAGGGGGTCGCGTTCATCGATCAGGTCGTCGCCGAGCAGCACCGCGAACGGCTCGCTGCCCACATGCTGCTTGGCGCGCAGGACCGCGTGCCCGAGGCCCTTCGGATCGCCCTGGCGCAGGTAATGGATGTCGCAGAGCTCCGAGGGCAGGCGGACCGCGGCAAGCTTCTCCAGGTCGCCCTTCTCGAGGAGGGTCTGCTCAATGAAGGGGACGCGATCAAAGTGGTCCTCAAGCGCCCGCTTGTTACGCCCGGTGATCATCAGGACGTCATGGAGCCCGGCGTCGACTGCCTCCTGCACAACGTACTGAATGGCGGGCTTGTCCACCACGGGCAGCATTTCCTTCGGCATCGCCTTGGTTGCCGGCAGGAAGCGGGTTCCCAGGCCGGCGGCGGGAATGACGGCCTTGTTCACTTTTGGTCGCAAAGTCATGGGACCACACTACATAACGCGCAGGCCCATTCTGGGAGCTGTGCACAATAGGTGCATGAATATCGACCCGGCGGTACCCTCCAAAATTCAGGTGCGAGCCGACCTGCGCGCCCGGCGCCGGCACCGCGCCCCGGAGGCCCGGGAGGCCTTGTCCCGGCGGCTCGCCGAGGCGGTGCTCGAGCAGCTGCCCCGGCTGACCGGGCCGAACCGCACGGAGGAATCCCTTGTGATTGCGGCCTACCTGGGTGTGCCGCCGGAGCCTTCGACCGAGGAGCTGCTGCAGACCCTGACCGGCCTGGGTCACACGGTGATTGTGCCCATCTGCGAGCCCGACTACCGGCTCTCCTGGAGCCGGTGGTGGCCGGGGGTCCCACTGGTGAAGTCGCCCCGGGCACCGGTGATGGAACCGGAAGGCACCCGTACTCCCCTGGGGCAGCTGGCCGCCCTCGACCTGGTCCTGGTGCCGGGCCTCGCCGTGGACGCCGCGGGCTACCGGCTCGGCCAGGGCGGCGGCTACTACGACCGGTTCCTCGCCGAACTCTCGATCGAGCGCCCCAGGGTGCCCACCGCGGGCATGGTCTACCCCGATGAGTTCGTCGCCGCCGGCAGCTTCCCGGTGGAGCTTCACGACGTGCCGCTGCACGGCGTGTTCACCCCGGGCGCATACCACGGATTCGGGACACCCCCGGCATCGGTGTAGACTTAGCACTCGCCGCCCTAGAGTGCCAATCCGCCTTGGCAGGGCGCGCCCATGAGAAGTCGAATTCCAGGAGAGACCTTTGCCTACCTACGCGTACGCCTGCAAGGATTGCGGCCATACCTTCGACATCCAGCAGGCTTTTTCCGACGAATCGCTCACCGTCTGCCCCGTCTGCTCGGGTGTGCTGCGCAAGAAGTTCAACAGCGTGGGCGTCGTCTTCAAGGGCTCCGGGTTCTACCGCAACGATTCCCGCGACACCCGCTCCTCCTCCGACCCGAAAGCAACGCCGGCCGCTTCCGACGCGAAGCCGGCACCGGCTGCGGCAAAGGCGCCGGCCAAGAAGGCCGACTCCGGAGCCGCCGCCGCCGCGCCCGCGGCGGGCAAGGCCGCTTCCTGACCACCAGGCCGATCCCGGGCTTTTCCACATAGACCACCCCGGGGCCGGCGGCGCAAGCCGCCGCCCTAGGGTGGTCTTCATGTTTTCGACGCAGCGCCGGCCGGGCGGAACGCTTCGGCTTCCCTGGATGCGCAGGGCCCTGCTCCGGCACCGCCGGCTGCTGGCCGCGGTGCTGCTGTGCGCGGCGGCGGGCACCTGCGTCGAAGCGTTCCTGCCCCGCGCCGAACCCGGCACCCCGGTCATCGCCGCTGCTTCCGACCTCGCTGCGGGCACCGTCCTGGCTGCAGCGGACCTGAGGATCCTGGCCCTTCCCTCGAGCGCCGTCCCGCCGGGAGCGCAGACGCGGCGGGAGGACCTCCTCGGGCAACGGCTCGCTGCGCCCCTGCGGCGCGGGGACATCATCACCGACACCCGGCTCGTCGGACCCGGGCTGCTCACCGGCACCGCCCCCGGAACCGTCGCGGTGCCGCTGCGCCCGGCCGACCCCTCAACCGTCCGGCTCGTGGGGGCGGGCCAGCGGGTCGACGTCGTGGTGAGCACCGGCAACGGCTACGAGACGGCCGCCGCCTCCGAAGTGATCGCACGGAACCTCGCGGTGCTGTGGAGCTCACCCGGCGAGGATCCGTCGTCGGCCTGGTCCGCCTCCCCTGCCGAGGCGGGACTGGTGGTGGTGGCCGCCTCCCCGGAGGATGCCGCCGCCCTTGCCGGATCCTCAACCGCGGGCCAGGTCCACCTGGTCCTGACCGCCGGACGCTGAGCCGGCCGGGCCGGGTCAGCTCCAGTGCGGCGGGCGCTGTTCCTTGAGCCACTCGTCGCTGTCGGTCCGGGAGTCGCCCCAGGCGCGGGGATCGTCCTCTGCTGCGGTCTTGGGCAGCACCGGGTCGTCCGCGCCGGGCACCGCGGCGGACGGCCGTGGGGCGCGGCCCTCGTCGGTTTCGTTCTTCCTCATCCGCAGTGCGTCCCTTCGGGTCCGGGGCGGTTCGTTCGCTTCGAGCAGGTCAAGGCCGAGCTCGCGGGCCGCCCGTTCGGCGCAGCCCTCCGGATCGGTGAAGACCTCGATGGTCCACAGCGGCATGTACCGCCAGCCCATGCGCTCCAGCTGCTGGGGGCGGAGCCGGCTCCGCTCGCGCACGGTCATCGCCCCGTAGCGGGCCGTGCCGTCCGACTCGATCGCCAGCGGCGCCACCGGGTAGTCGCGCTCCGGGGCCGCTGCCGCCGGGGGCCGGGTGGCCACGATGTCGAGGACGCCGCCGTAGGAGTCCTTGACCTTGGCACCGCGGGCACGCAGCCGCTCGACGAGGTCGGCGACCAGCGGGTCCGCGTTGTCCGGGGCCTGCTTCCCGGCCGGAGCGGAGGAGGGTGCCAGTTCGCTGCGGAGCAGCTCGTAGAAGTCGGCCGCTCCGTTGGTCAGCCGCTCGGGGTCGAGGTCCGCCGGCTGGAAGCAGGAGAGCACGTGCAGCCTGCGGCGGGCACGCGTCATGGCCATCACGAACTTGCGGCGGCCGTCCGGGCCGGACAGCGGACCGAAGGAGTGGAGCGCCCGCCCGTGCGGCGTCCGGCCGAATCCCAGCGAGAAGATGACGTCGTCGCGGACCAGGCCCGCGGCGCGGTCGACGGGGACCACCCGGAAGGACTCCCGGCCGGGGGCGAAGAAATCATTCGCCCACGGGAAGTTCGCCATCTGCAGGCGGATCGCCTCCCCCACCCGGGCGGCGTGCCGGGGGCTGGTGGTGACGACGGCCAGGGAGAAGCTGGGCCGGTGCCGGATGTGTTCGAAGACGAGGTCCACCACCCGGTTCACCTCCGCCGAGACGCTCTCGACGCCCTCGTGGTCCGAACTGGGCATGCCGGTGCCGTCGGGAAGGTATTCGACGACCAGGCCGCGGCCGGCCCCGGAGACCTCGGAGGCCTGCGGCAGCCGCGTGAGGCGGTCCTCGTAGAAGGTGGCGCTGAGGTAGCTGCCCAGTGCGCGGTCCACTCCCCGGTAGACCACGGCCAGGGAGCGCTCCGGCAGGACGGCACGCAGCTCCTCGTAGGCACTGGGCAGCGGGTCGGACTCGGTGCGCGGGCGCTCGGGCGACTGGATTTCGATGCTGAAGCGCGTCGGCCCGGCAAGGCGGGTGTCCCCGAAGACGGCGGTCTGGCGGGCCCGGGCGATCACCGGGACGGCGCTCTGCAGCGATACCGATTCCCCGTCGAGCAGCAGCAGGGAGTCGAAGGCGGCGCCGTCCGGCAGGATCATCGGCGCCATCAGGGGGCTGACGGCCCACACGGGGAGCAGCGCCGTGGTGAGGTCGGGGTGCAGCGCGCTGAACGATTCGAGCGTGAGGGTGTCCTCCCGCAGGTGGCTGCGCAGCCGTTCGGCATCCGCGGAGTGCGCGGCGATCGCCGTGTTCCACCGCTCGGCCAGGCGCCACCGCAGGCGGGCCGCCCCGGAGGAGATATGGGCCGTATCGGCGAGCCGGAACTCGGCCTCCAGACGGCGCAGGCTGGCGCCGTCGGACATGGCGAGGTAATCGTCCCCGCTGATCATGGCCTCGAGGGCCGACTGCCACCAGGCCAGTTCGAGCTCGTCGGCAACCCGGTCCTCGGACACCTCGCGCGCCGCAAGGTCCTCGAGCAGTTCGCCGAGCCCGTGTTCCCTCATCTCGTCGAGCAGCAGGGTGCGCTCCGGGAGCGCCTCGAGGGTTTCCCGGTCCGCGGCGAGGGCCGCGAGCCGCTTCTCGAGGTCATCGAGCTCACACGAGGGCAGATCCGGGGTGCCCTGGGCGGCACGGAGGATGCGGCTGAGTTCCTCGAGCCGGCCCTGGACGCCCTTGTAGAAGCTGTTGATCTCGGCCAGGCCGGTCGGCACCGAAGGGTGGCGTTCGGTCTTGGCGTACCGCGTCCACAGCGTGCGCTGGTCCTGGACGTCGACCAGGGAGGAGTGGAGGTCGGCGATGTGCACCCCGGGACGCACGTACTCCTTGGCGACCCGCCGCAGCCGTGAGCGGGTCATCGAAGTCATCTCGATGGCACGCTCGCGCCGCCAGGACGAGGGGGCGGTGGCCGAGATGAGGTCGGTCACCGGGCGGTCGAAGATGTCGGGGGTGAACTTGTCGAGGCTGGCGCGGACCGCCACGAGCAGTTCGAGCTGCTCCCCCCATTCCCGGAAGGTCCTGCCCAAGGTGATGTGGGAGTGTTCGGCGACGCGCAGCACCTTCGCACGCAGCAGCGGAATGTCGCGGGACAGGTCGGAGGCCAGGGCGTGGGCGTGCTCGGTCTCCTTGCGGTTCAGCAGCTGCGCCCCGAACCAGGGGCTCTCGGTCGAGGCCTTGCTGAAGCTGCCGAGCTCCGCCGCGCGCCGCAGCCGGGTGGCCAGCTCCGCGCGGTCGGCGATGTTGTCGAGCACGCTGCGCTTCAGCCGCACCGTCGTCGAGGGTGCCGGATCGAGGGCGGTGAGCGCGGCGAGGGACTGCATGGCCTGGTACGGCGAGCAGTTCCAGCGGCTGCGGACATTGTGGAGGGACCGCACGTGCTCGAGGAGTTTATGCCGGTGCCCTACGAGGGTCGCGTGAAGGGTCTCCACCGACGGCGCGGCGGCCTTCTCGTTGCGCACGATCGCCCGGATCACGCTGTCCTTGAGCTGCTGGGGGTCGACCTGCCCGTTGAGCTGGAGGACCAGGGAGCCGAGGTTGAGCGCTTCGAGGTCCTGCACGAACTCGTGCAGGGTTCCACGGCGCTCGGCGCTGACGAGGACGCTCCGGCCCTGGCCGGCCAGCAACGCGGCGGCGTTGAGGGCCGTCTGGGTCTGTCCAGTGCCCGGCGGCGTGGCGACCGCCACCGAATGCCCGGCGCCGATCAGGTCAAGGACGCCCTGCTGGGCGGTGTCGGCGTCGAGGATCAGCAGTTCATCGGCCGGGTCGCGCTCGTCGACCGGACTGAAGTCGGCCTCGGGCTCGGTCACCTCGACGCCCCCGTCGCGGGCGGCCGACAGCAGGGCGGACAGGACGGGGTGGTCGGGCTGGATGGCCTCGTCCTCCACTATGTCGGCGAGGTCGGCGAAGGTGGAAACGAGCAGGCGGTGTTCGACGGAGATCCCGCGGACGCCGTCGGTGAGGTGCCGCAGGCGGTCGAGCACCGGGTGCGGATCGAACCGGGCGGTGCCGTAGGCGAGCCGGGGCAGCGCCTCGGCGTCGAGGTGGATGCCCTGGATGTCGCCGAAGTGGCGCACCAGCGCCGGGTTCAGGCGTGCCTGCTCGGTCAGCTGCAGCTCGTAGTCGTCCTGGGAGGGGTGGACGGTGAGCGACATTCCGGTCAGCAGCACCGGGGCATTGAGCGTCTCCGACCGGCCGGCGTCGTCGACGGTGCGCCAGGACGCGGTCCCTGCCGCGAGGTGGCCGACGTCGATGCCGCGTTCGGTGCCCAGTTCGAAGATCTTCGCCCGCAGCGCACGGGCCGCCGACTTCGCCGCGTTGTACTGCACCGGATCGCGCAGCAGGGTCGAGAGCCGGGTCCGGCGTCCCGCCAGCAGCTGGGCCAGCCCGGAGGGGTGCGCGTGGGTCAGGTCGATGCTCGTGCCGGCGGAGGGCCGGAAATGCAGGAGCGTGTCCCCGGAGACCTGGGGACCGAGCTGATCCAGCCAGGGCAGGAGGAAATCCTCAGCCGAATCCCCGGAGTCCTGCTCTGGCACGGCTGTCCTCTTCCCTGCATCGTCACGCGCTGATCTTGACCAAATTGGCATATCTTCAAGCTATCCGAAATGAATCCGAAGCGGCCGCATAGCAACGCGGCGCACGGCGAAATCCGCTGGTTGGAGAACCGTCAGCGGCCGCGGGCTACTCCCACTCGATGGTTCCCGGCGGCTTGCTGGTCACGTCGAGGACCACCCGGTTGACGCCCTCCACCTCATTGGTAATCCGGTTGGAGATCCGGGCCAGCAGGTCGTAGGGCAGGCGGGACCAGTCGGCGGTCATGGCATCTTCGCTGGAGACCGGGCGCAGCACGATCGGGTGGCCGTAGGTGCGCCCGTCGCCCTGCACGCCCACGCTGCGCACATCGGCCAGCAGGACCACCGGCATCTGCCACACCTCGTTGTCCAGTCCCGCGGCGGTCAGTTCGGCTCGGGCGATGGCGTCGGCCTTGCGCAGCAGCTCGAGGCGTTCGTGCGTCACCTCGCCGACGATGCGGATGCCGAGTCCCGGGCCGGGGAACGGCTGGCGCCCGACGATCTCGGCGGGCAGCCCCAGCTGCGCTCCGACGGCGCGGACCTCGTCCTTGAACAGGGTGCGCAGGGGCTCCACCAGTTCGAACTGGAGGTCCTCGGGAAGCCCGCCCACGTTGTGGTGGCTCTTGATGTTCGCCGCGCCCTCGCCGCCGCCGGACTCCACCACGTCGGGGTAGAGGGTTCCCTGGACGAGGAAGCGGATTTTTTCGCCGTGGGCCTCGGCCTCGGCGATGATGGCCCGCTCGGCCTCCTCGAAGGCGCGGATGAACTCGCGTCCGATGATCTTGCGCTTGGTCTCGGGGTCAGAGACCCCTTCGAGCGCCTTGAGGAAGCGCTCCTGCTCGTTGGCGACGTAGAGCTTGACGCCGGTCGCGGCCACGAAATCCCGTTCGACCTGTTCGGCCTCGCCTTCGCGCAGCAGCCCGTGGTCGACGAAGACGCAGGTGAGCTGGTCCCCCACCGCGCGCTGCACGAGCGCCGCGGCGACGGCGGAGTCAACACCGCCGGAGAGGCCGCAGATGACGCGGGCGTCCCCGACCTGGGCGCGGATCCGCTCGACCTGCTCCTCGAGGATGTTCCCGGTGGTCCAGTTGGGGCGGAGGCCCGCACCCTCGAACAGGAAGTTTTCGAGGACGCGCTGGCCGTACCGGGAATGCTTCACCTCGGGGTGCCACTGCACCCCGTACAGGCTCTTCTCCTCGTGGGCGAAGGCCGCCACCGGTGCGCCGGCGGTGCTGGCCAGCACCTCGAACCCGGCCGGAGCCGCCTGGACGCTGTCGCCGTGGCTCATCCACGCGTTCTGGTTCTCCGGGGTGCCGCTGAGGATCGAGCGTGCTTCCCCTTCGGCGGTGACATCGGTGGACCCGTACTCGCGCAGCCCGGTCTTCGCGACGGTGCCGCCGAGGGCCGCGGCCATGGCCTGGAACCCGTAACAGATGCCCAGGACCGGAACACCGGCCTCGAACAGGTCCGCCTCCACCTTGGGGGCGCCTTCGGCGTACACGCTCGCCGGGCCGCCCGAGAGAATGATCGCCACCGGGTTCTTAGCCAGGATCTGCTCGGTGGTGAGGCTCGAGGGCACGATCTCCGAGTACACGTCTGCCTCCCGCACACGCCGGGCGATCAGCTGGGCGTACTGGGCGCCGTAATCGACGACGAGGACCGGGCGGTGTTCAGGACTGGGGGGAGGTGTAGTCACGCATTAACAATAGTCGCGGCGGGGTGCGCCCCGCACATTGGCACCCTCGGTCCCCGGACGATCGGTGACCTGGTGACGGGCCGGTGGCTGGCAGGGGACGGGCCCGGCGGCGGACCCGGTCCTCCGGTGCCGCCGGGCCGCCGTCTGGGCCCGCGCCGGACCGGCCGGTCAGTAGCGGGGGGCCGCTTCGGGGTGGGAGGCGAGGTCCGCCTCGGCCTCCCGGTGGACGCGCCGTTCCACGATGAAGGACAGCAGCGGCACCACTCCGCCGAGTGCGATCAGGAGGAAGCGCGAGAACGGCCAGCGGAGGAACTGCCACAGCCGGAAGTCGGCGATCAGGTACACGACATAGAGCCAGCCGTGGACGATCAGCACCGCTTTGGAGAGGTTGAAGCCGCCCGAGGCGTCGGCCTCCGCCTCGGACAGGAACTGCACGCCCGCTCCGCCGCCGGCGACGATCTCGGCATTGAACCCGTACTTGGCCACCATTTCGACGACGACGAGCAGCAGCATGACACCGGTGGCGTAGGCGAGCAGCTTGTAGAAGCTGAGGGCCGAGCGGATCTGGGCGTGGGTCCCCCCGAACCTCCGTTTCGCGGCGGGCTTCGGGGAGGTGCCTTGCTTATTCACGTGTTCCTGCTTCCGTTGGGTGGGTGGCGCCGGGGCGGGCGGCGCCGTCGTCGTCTGCTTCGGCGGGGACCGCGGCGGCCGGTTCATCCGACGCTGTGTCGTTGTCGAAGTCATTCCGGGTGCTGCCGGCGCCGGCCGCGGCGGGCTCTTCGTCCTGGTTCCCGACTCCGTCCTCGTCGTCCTCGTCGTCTTCGAGGCTCCGCCGGTAGTCGTCGGCGACGAGCCGCCACCAGAGGAAGAAGGCGAAACCGGCGAAGACGACCCATTCCACGGCGTAGAAGATATTGAGCCAGTTGACCGGCCGCTCCTGCGGCTGGGGCGCCACCTCCACGGCCGCCAGCGGCGCCGGCACGGGGACCGCCTCTCCGTCAACGGTGATGGAGGCGGACGCGATGAAGGCCGCATAGGAGGGGCGGTCCCACACATTGACGAGTTCCGCGGTGGCCAGGGCGGCCACCTGGCCCTCCACGGGATCCGCGGCAACCGGACCCTCGGCGGGGAGGAGGCGTCCGGTGAGGGCGGCCGGGCCGGTGAGTTCGGGCACGCGCGCCGCGGCGCCGGCGTCGGGCACCCACCCATGCACCACGGGGATGACCACCGGTTCCTGCGCTTCACCGCCGGCTTCCGCGGTGGAGCCCGGGGCACCGTCGACGGCGAACGCCGAGATCAGCCACAGCCCCTCGCGCCCGTCCTGGAGCCGCTCGCGGACCAGGAGGCGGGTGCCGGGCAGGAACTGTCCCTCGGCCGAGACCATCTGGTCGGCGGACGTTCCCGTCAGGGGCGAGCCGGGGGCGATCACGCCGGTCAGCGGGCGGACGGTCTCGGTGGCGGCCGGAGCCTCGGGCCCCTGCTGCCGGGAGTTGGAGAACTGCCACTGGCTGAGCAGGACAAAGACCGCGGCAAGGGCCATCACCAGGATCAGCGTCAGGATCCAGCGGGGCTTGAGCGCGGTCTTCAGCACCCATTAAAGGTACTTCGCACCCGTGTAGAAAAACTAATGGGGGCGGACAGCGCCCGGACTGGACGGCCCGGCGGCGGGGGCGCCGCCGGGGGCCGGTGCGTGCCCGGTGAACAGATTGATGAGTTCGTCGACCTCGTGGCCGGCCGTGGCGGGGTGCCGGAAGTGCCGGTGCGGCTCAATGACGTAGTGGGTTCGCCGCCCCATCCGGATCCGGCGCAGGTATCCGGCGGTCTCGAGGTCCTTGAGGATCGACAGCGCGGCGCGGGGGCTGATTCCGACCAGGTCCGCCAGGTCGGCGACCCGCATGTCCGGATCGCCGGCCACGGCCAGCAGCACGTGGCCGTGGTGGGTCAGGAAGGTCCAAGGGTGCGACGCGGGCGAACCCCGCCGGTCGGAGCGCACCGGCGGGGTTCCCTGTCCTGCGGCCGGATCGGCGTCCGGCTCCCCGTTAGAGGGTCGAACCACCGTCGGGTCCTGAGCCCTTCCCGGCGGGTACCGGACGCCGCCACAGCGGGTCCAGTTCGGCCGTCTCGGCCGGATCGGCGACCCGGAACGGAGGGTTCACCGGGGACGCCAGCGGCTGCCGGGCCTGTCCGCGGGTGGCGAGCAGGCTGGCACCGATGGACACGGCCAGGATGGTCACGACCACGGCCAGTGAAATCGGGGTGGGGATGTAGAAGATGTCGATCTTCAGGAGCATCTTGATGCCCACCCAGATCAGCACCAGCGCGAGGCCGACCTTGAGGTAGATGAAGCGGTGCATCAGGTCGGCGAGCAGGAAGTACATGGCCCGCAGGCCGAGGATGGCGAAGGCGTTGGCGGTGAAGACAAGGAATACCTCGTCGGTGACGGCGAAGATCGCCGGGATGGAGTCGACAGCGAAGATGATGTCCGTGACCTCGACGAGGACGAGCACCGCCAGCAGCGGGGTGGCGAGGAGGACGCCGTTCTTCCGGATGAGGAACCGCTGGCCGTGGAAGGCATCGGTCATCGGGACGAAGCGGCGGAACAGCTTGAGGGCGCGGGACTTTTCGGGCTCCATATGCTCGTTGCGCTGGCGGATCATCCGGTAGCCGGTGTAGAGCAGGAAGGCCGCGAACAGGTAGAGCACCCAGCCGGCGGAGGCGATGATGGCGGAGCCGGCGGCGATGAAGATGCCGCGGAAGACGAGCGCACCCAGGACCCCGAGGAACAGGACCCTGTGCTGGTATTCGCGGGGGACGGCGAAGTAGCTGAAGATGATGGCCCAGACGAAGACGTTGTCGACGGCCAGGGATTTCTCGATGAGGTATCCGGCGAAGTACTGCTGGCCGAACTCGGCGCCGTACACCTGCCAGATGAGCGCTCCGAAGGCGACACCGAAGGCAACCCAGACGGCGGACCAGAGGGCGGCCTCCCGGACGCCGATCACGTGGGCGCGGCGGTGGGCGAACAGGTCGATGGCGAGCATGGCGACGATCACGCCGATCACTGCCAGCCATGCCCAGAAGGGAACAGTCATGGGGTCTTGCCTTTCCAGTCAGGTCAACTAACTGGAGGTCTTTCCCGGCTCGTGATGGAGCCTGTCCCGCCGAGCCGCTCAGGGGCGGCCGGACTGACGACGGGACATTGGGGGATACTCCCCTCCGCGTTCAATTAGTGAAGCACACTTCACCTATCGAGCGCAAGGAGGGGGTACCTGCGCCGACGGCCTCGGAGCCGTCAGGCCGCGGCCAGGGCGAAGCCGGCGGCCGCCGCGCCCAGGGCGGCGGTCAGGGTTCCGAGGCCCGAGAGCAGGGCCAGCCTCCACCGGCCGGCCTTCAGGAGACGGACGGTGTCAACGCTCGCGGTGCTGAAGGTCGTGTAGCCCCCGAGGAATCCCGTGCCGACGACGAGGACGACGGACCGCTCGAGGGCGGCGGACGCGGCGAACCCGGCGAGCAGTCCCAGCAGGAACGATCCGGAGATATTGATCAGCACGGTGCCGAGCGGGAACCCGGAGCGCATCCGGGAGGAGATCATCCCGTCGAGGAGGAACCGGGCGCCGGCGCCGAGGCCTCCGGCGGCTGCGATCGCGAACACGGCACCGGTCACGGAACACCCCCCTGCCGCGGGTCGGCCGGCAACCGCTCGGCGGCCGGGCGCCGTCGGGCCGCCGACCCCGCTGCGGCACCGCAGGCGGCAGCTCCGGCGCCTAGCAGGAACGTCGCGGCGAGGTAGAGCAGGCCCGGCGCCGTGCGCCCGGCGTCGAGCAGCAGCACGGCCTCCACGGTGAGTGCGCTGTAGGTGGTGAAACCGCCCAGGAACCCGGTGCCTGCGGTCAGCCGCGCCGCCCGGAGCCGGCCGGTGTCGGGGCCGGCGGCGGCGAGGCGCTCGAGCAGCCAGCCGAGCAGGAACGCCCCCGAGAGATTGATGAGAAAGGTGGCAAGGGGAAGCCCGCCGGGCGCGGGCAGGAGCAGGTCGAGGCCGTAGCGGGCGAGGGTGCCCAGCGAACCTCCAAGCACCACCAACAGCAGGAGGTCCGGCCGGCGGTGCGCCGGGCGGCCGGCCCGGAGGGCAGGTTTCAGGACGGGACCGGAGGGGCCTGCGGGTACTTCTCCTGCACGGCGTCCCAGTCGCCCGACGAGGCGATCGGGTCCATCCAGAAGACCTCCCACGCGTGGCCGTCCGGGTCGCTGAAGCTCCGGGACCGCATGAAGCCGTAGTCCTGGGGTTTGCCCTCGGCGCCGCCGGCGGCCAGGGCCCGGTCGAGGAAGGCGTCGACCTCCCCGGGGTCGTCGACGCTGAGGGCGTTGATGACCCCCGACGTCGCCAAGGTGTCGGCGATCTGCTTGTCGGTGAACTGCCGGTAGTGCTCGTGGCTGAGGATCATCACGTAGATGCTGTCGTTGACCTCGAGCGATCCGGAATTCTCGTCGCTGAAGGACGGGTTCAGGGTCCAGCCCAGGGAGGTGTAAAAGGCCTTGGACCTCTCCACATCGCTGACCGGAAGGTTGATGAAGACTTTGCTGGCCATGTGCTGCTCCCCATCTCTGGTGTGCTTTAGGACCCTTACAGTGTGCGGCCGGCGGGGCCGGTCCGCAATGCGGAATGGGCAGACCTGCGGTCCGGCCGGTTTAGGATGGCCGGGTGGAAATCTGGATTCCCCTCACCGCCGCCGTCGGCCTTGCCCTGCTCACCGGAGGGACGGCCCTGCTGCTGCGCAGGCCCCGCCCGCAGCAGCAGGAGGCGGCTCCGCGGCGGAAGGGGACCCGGGCGTCGGGCCGGGTGGTCGCGGTGCGCCCGCAGACCCACTTCGACCGCGACCGGAACAACATCCGCGTGCCGGTCCGGGTCGAGTACACCGACCCGCGCACGGGGGAGAGCCGGACCGGAACCTACGTCCTTGACCGGTTCACCGCCAACATCCCGGCGCTGATCTCCCAGCCGGTGGGCGTCGCCACCTTCGGCAGCACAGCCCGCTCCGGCCCTGCCCGTTCCGGCGCGGCGCGCCGCCCGGAGCCCGCGGCGGGGGCGCTCGCCCCCGAGGCCGACGCCGAGGGCTTCCGCGAGATCCTCGATCCGGTTCCCGTCGACGCCTTCATCAGCGGCCCGGCCGCCGATCCGCGGGTGCGGATCGTGTTCCGCCCCTGAGGACCCCGGGGGCGGAGGGCCGCGGCGGAGGCCGTCACCCGGCGCGGAACCTCAGGCGCGCAGTTCGGCCTGGACCGGCCAGTGCTGGTCGCTGAGGATCACCTGTGAGCCCTGCCCCGTCTCGGGGTTGAGGAGCACCGGCGCCAGGAGGTTGACGGTCGTGGCCTCCCCGCCGGGGCGGGCCACCACGAGCACCTGCGGGTCCTGTGCGGACCCGAGGCCAATCGCCTCGAGGAGTTCTGCCGAGAACCGGGGAAGATACTCCGGCAGGTAGATCGCCGGATCCACGACAAAGACCCGCAGCCCGCGGTCGGCGGCCGCGGTCAGCGAATACAGCCCGTCGGCGCCGTCGATGGCGGCGAGGGTGAACTCGACGTGGGGTTCGAAACCCGGCGGAGGAGCGGTGAAGCTTACGGCAGCGCTCATCGGAGGAAGTCCAGGAGGGTCGGCGAGAGCACCTTCGAAGTGACGCTCAGGGCGCCCTGGTAGCTCAGGTCCTGGATCTTGAGGTTGGTGAGCATCTCGGCCAGGTCGAGGTCCTCGATGCCCGCGCGCTGCTCCTCGAGCGCCGCCACCTGGACCTTGTTGGTGTCCTCGGCGTTCAGCAGGCGCGAATGCCGCGCCCCGATCTCGGCCTGGCCGGCCGACACTCGATTGAACTGGGCGTCGACGGCGCCGAGGCGGGCCGAGGTGCTGATGCCGGCGCGGAGGTCGGCGGCGATCCCGTCCAGCAGGTCGAAGACCGAACCGGGTCCGTTGCCGAACACGGCGGCGCCGTCGGCGTCGACCCGGATGGTCTGCCCCTCACCCACCCGGCGCTCGACGGTGCTGCCGGGGGCTCCGGTGAACACCGGCGGGGTGCCGGTGAACGCGGCCTCCGCATCGGAGTTGCCCGCGAAGACGCTGCGCCCGAGGAACCGAGTGTTGGCCTGCCCGAGCAGGTCCCGCTTCAGCCCCTCGACTTCGACGGCGATCGCATTGCGCGCGGCCGGGGACAGGGTCTCGTTGCCGCCCTGAATGGTCAGCTCGCGCACCCGCGTCATCAGCTTGCTGGTGTTGGACAGGGCGGAGTCAAGGGCCGTCAGCCAGCCCTTGCCGTTGTCGATGTTCCGGGTGTACTGGGCAGCCGACTGCTGGTCCGCCTTGACCCGGAGTGAATCCGCCGCGGCCATGGGGTCCTGGGAGGGCCTGCTGATCCGCTTCAGGGTCATTGCGTGTTCCTGGGCCTCGGCGCGGCGCATCATGCTGGCCTGCAGGTTGCGCTGGGCGGTGTTCGTCATGGTGGTGTTGGTGACGCGGCTGAGCATTGGTTACCTTCCTACTAATCCGGTGCGGTTGATGAGGACGTCGAGCATCTCGTCGATGGCCGTCATCACCCGCGAGGACGCCTGGTAGGCGTGCTGATAGGTGAGCAGGCTGACGCTCTCCTCATCGATGTCGACCGAGGACTGGGACAGCTGAAGGCCGAGCGCCGACGCGGCGGCAACCCCGGCGAGATCCTCGCGCTGGTTGTCGGCACGCGCCGTGACGGCCAATGCCGTGACGAAGCCGCTCCACAGCCGGTCCGGGGAGTCGGTGGCATGGCGGATCTGGGAGATGGCGTCCGCGTTGGAGCCGTCCTTTCCGCCGGCGCCGGGCCGGCCCGTGGCGAGGTCCGCGGCGGAGGCCGCCGCGACCCGCAGGCCCTTGGCCGCCGGCAGCGCCGGATCGAACCGGAAGAAGTCGAGGCCGGTGCGGCCGTCGGCTGTCTCTCCCCCGCGGTGGACCGCGTTGACCGATTCGGCGAGGCGCACCGCGAAGGCGTCGTACGCGGCCGCGGCCTCGGCGAGGTCGCCGCCGGCCGCCTTGCCGTTGGCCGGGGCGAGAGTCGAGACCATCCCGCCGATCCTGCCGCCGTCGAGCGGAACGGCGCTGCCGGGCCGGTGGGCCCATTCGAGCCGGACCGGGGCGGCGGTAGCGTCCTCGAGCCGGTAGCCTCCGCTGACCTGCAGGGCATTTGCCGAGTCACCCGAGACGAGCACGTTCCCGCCCACGAGCACCTCGACCGTGCCGTCGCCGAGGGGCCGGACGGTCCCGCCGACGAGGGAGGCGATGTCCGCGGTGAGCAGGTTCCGCTTGTCGATCAGCTCGTTCGCGGAGGCGCCGGCGTTCAGGGCGGAGCGGATGCCGGCGTTGAGTTCGGCCACCTGGACGGCGGCGGCGTTGACCTCGGAGGTGAGCAGGTCCAGCTGGCGCCGGTCCGTGGAGAACTGCGCCTCGATCTGGGTGTACCCGTGGGCGAGCTTGGCCGCCAGGGCGCCGGCCTCCTCGAGCAGGACCCCGGACGGCGCCGGCGCCCCGGCGTTGTTGGCCACGTCCTGCCACGAGGTCCAGAACTTCTGCAGCGCGGCGGAGGTGCCGTTCTTGCCGGGTTCCTGCAGGATCCCCTCGAGCCCGTCGAGCGCCTTGACCCGCGCCCCGGCGAACCCGGCGTCGGCCGAAGTCGCCCGGACCCTGGCGTCGAGGAAGATGTCACCCAGGCGACGGATGCCGTCGACCTGCACGCCCTGGCCCGGCGTCACGCCCGAGGAGAAGAGCCCGACGCGCGCGGGCGGGCCCATCGGCGAGGTGGTGACCCGCTGGCGGGTGTACCCCTCGGTGGCGGCGTTGGCGATGTTCTGGCCGGTCACGGCCGAGCCCTGGCGTGCGGCGTTCAGTCCGCTCAGCGCGGTGTTCAGTGCTCCGAATGTGCTGCCCATGACGCCTCCCTCATACCCTCGTGTCGATCAGCCGTGACGTGTCGACGCCGGCGGTCATGCCGCGGGCATCGTAGGTGCCGGCCTCCGCACGGTGCCCGGCGAGGGCCTCCTGGGTGGACCGGGCCGCGGCGCGGAGGAACTGGGCGTTGGCGTCCCGGAGCTCCTTGATGCGCTCGGTCTGCTCCGTCATCACCTGCAGGTGCCGCGAGAGGATGTCCGCCCAGGGGCCAACGGGTGCGTGCTGCACCAGTTCGCGCAGCGTTGCGTTCTCCCCGGCACCCCACTCGGCCGCGACATTAAGCACCTCGACGTCGCGTGCCAGGCCGCTGGCCCGCAGCAGGGCGACGGCGCCCTCGACCTCGCGGGTTGCATGCTGCAGCCAGCGCGTCTTCCCGGCCGTGAGCAGGAGCTGCTCCTCCTCAAGCTTGAACATCAGAAGTTCAAGCAGTTCACGCTCATGCCAGAGCTGGGCTGATAGCTCCTGGATTCCCATAGTGCCTAAGACTCTCCTAGATTGGCTCAGCGGTCGCTTCCTGCTGCCGCACCTTACGTAGAAACCATCGGCGGGATGCCGGCCGATGTAAGGTGCGGCGCCGCCGTCGGGCCCGGCTCGAGCCCGATGGGAAAAAACTTTTCGCGTTCTGCTAACGCCGCCGCCGGAGCCGCCGATTGTTCTCTGCGTAAGGCCCAAGGATGGGCCCGACGCTACACAACAATTCATGGAGGAATAGATCATGGGTATGCAGATCAATACCAACACCGCGGCGAACAACGCTTTCCGCGCCCTGTCCAACACGCAGAACGACCTGAGCAAGTCCCTGGAGAAGCTCTCCAGCGGCCTCCGCATCAACCGTGCTGCCGACGACGCTGCCGGCCTGTCCATCTCCGAGGGCCTGCGCTCGCAGGTCTCGGGCCTCGGGGTTGCCCAGCGCAACGCCCAGGACGGCATCTCCGTCATCCAGACCGCTGAAGGCGCACTGACCGAGGTCCACTCGATCCTGCACCGTATGCGCGACCTGGCTGTCCAGGGCGGCAACGACTCGAACAACGCGTCGTCGCGCACCGCGATCAAGACCGAAGCCGATGCCCTCGGTGAGGAACTTGCCCGCATCACCTCGTCCACCAACTTCAACGGCATCAAGCTCCTCGACGGTACCGCTGGAACCGCCGGTGTCATTAGCCTGCAGGTTGGCGCCGACGGTGCCGCCGACAACACCATCTCGGTGAACCTCGGCGACGCCAACGCCAGCATCAACGGCGCCGGCCCGGTCTTCTCCAGCGTCGCCGGGGCAACCGGATTCGACGTCGCCACCTCGGCCGGCGCGACGACCACGGTCGCCGCACTGGACGTCGCGATCGCCGCCGTCTCGGCACAGCGTTCGGAGCTGGGTGCTTCCCAGAACCGCCTTGAGTCCGCGGGCAAGTCCCTCGCGGTCTCCAAGGAGAACCTGGCCGCCGCCGAATCCCGCATCCGCGACACCGACATGGCGGAGGAGATGGTCAAGTTCACCAAGGCCAACATCCTCTCCCAGGCCGGCGTTTCGATGCTCGCCCAGGCCAACCAGTCCACCCAGAGCGTCCTGAAGCTCCTCGGCTAAACCGACTGCTTCGTAACGGAACCGCCGGTGGCAGCCGGGCGGGGCACCCCAGCCCGCCTGTGCCGCCGCCGGCGGTTCCTGTTCACCCTCAATACCCAGATCGACGCTTCGGAGGAGAACACTCGTGGGACTTTCACTGGACGGGCTGGCCAGCGGGCTGGATACGACGGCGCTCATCAAGGCCATGATGGACATCGAACGCATCCCGCAGAACATCCTCTACAACAAATCGGTGCGCACCCAGGCCACCGTCGACGCCCTGAAGGCGCTCAATACCGGGATCGCCAATCTCACCACGCTGTCAACGGCCGCCGCGAAGCCAGGCGCCCTTTCCCTGTTCACGGCCACGTCAACCTCGACCGCGGCGACGGCCTCCGCAGGCACCGGCGCCGCCGCCGGCTCGGTGGAATTCACGATCGACCGGCTCGCCACCAAGCAGAGCTCCGTCTCGGCCCCGCTCACCCAGTGGCCGGACACCTCCCTGACCATCACCGGCGCCAACGGCACCGCCGTGACGGTCACCGCCGCGTCGACGAGCCTCGACGACGTCGTTCAGGCAGTCAACGCCTCAACCGCCAACGTCACCGCCACCAAAGTCTCCACCGGTGACGGCAACTACCGGCTCCAGCTCACCTCCAAGGCCACCGGCGCGGCCGGGGCCTTCACGCTCTCCGGGACCGCGGGAACCTTCACCCAGATTCAATCGGCCCAGGACGCCCAGATCACCCTGTGGAAGGGAACAGCCGCTGAACAGCCGGTCACCTCGGGCACCAACACCTTCGCGAACCTGCAGACCGGCCTCTCCGTCACCGTTGCGGCGGTCTCGGCGACGCCTGTCACCGTCAGCGTCGCCCAGGACGCCGACGGCATAGCGGCCAAGGCCGAAGCACTGGTCAAGGGCCTCAACGATGTGCTCGCCTACATCACCAGCAAGCAGAAAACCTCGACCACGCCCGACGCAAACGGCAAGCCGGTCACCACCCTCGGGGTGTTCACCACCGACAGCGCGGTCCGGAGCATCGGCCAGAGCCTGCTCACGGCGGCGTCTGCCCCCATCGGCGGTGTCTCGCCGTCCGAATACGGCATCAGCATCACCAAGAACGGCACCATGGAGTTCGACCCCGCCAAGTTCAAGGCCGCGCTGGCGAAGGACCCCGCGGCGGTGGACGCAGCCGTGCGCACCATCGGCTCGCGCCTCGAAGCGGCGGGGAAGACGGCGTCGGATAAGTACGGCGGTGTGATCGCCTCGAAGATCACCAGCGGCGAGGGCCAGGTCCGGGAACTCAACGATCAGGTGGCGAACTGGGACATCCGGCTCGCCTCGCGCGAGGCACGCCTGAAGAGCACCTACGCGGCGCTCGAAGTGGCGATGCAGGCAATGAACGCGCAGTCCAGCTGGCTCACCGCCCAGCTCGCCACACTGCCGACCCAGGGAAGTGACGGAAAGAAATGATGATGAACACCTCCACCGACCAGCGCCGGAAGTACCTGCGGGAATCGGTCCTCTCCGCGACACCGGCACGGCTGCTCACCATGCTCTACGACCGGCTGCTGCTCGACCTGGCCCGTGCCGAACAGGCGCAGGCGGCCGAGAACTGGCAGGCCGCGTCGGCGCAGCTGCTCCACGCGCAGGAGATCATCGCCGAGCTGTCCTCGTCCCTGAAAAAGGACGCGTGGGACGGAGCGGAGAACCTGTTCGGGCTCTACACCTATGTGTCGAACGCCTTGATGGCGGCCAACATGCACCGCGACATCCAGGCCACCCGGGAATGCATCGCCCTGCTCGAGCCGCTGCGCGAGGCCTGGCACGAGGCCTCGGCATCTCTGCCGGCCCAGAACTCCTGGGATCCGGCCCGATCCGCCGGGAGCCTTGGTGTGGCCTGACGCCGCGGGAGCCGAGGGGGCCGGCGCCCTCGGGCGTGCAGGCTGGACCGCGGCGCTGGCCCAGCTCGAGGACGTCGTCTTCGAGGCCCAGCGCGCCGCCTCCGACCCGCAGCTTCCCGCTCCCGCCATCGCCGCCTGGGAACCGCCGCAGGGCCTGGGCCCGCTGCCGGCCGACCTCCGCGAGCATGCGCGCCGCGTGAATGAGGCCCAGATGGACGCACTGGCCGCACTGGGTCAGGCGCGGGCGACGGTGGCCCGCCATCTCGGGGCCGTGGAGTCAGCCTCAGCCGATCTGGCCAGGACGGGCAGCCTCGACGTCACGGGCTGAGCCCTCCCCCCCTTAGTGCCGCCCCGATGCGGCCAGCACGGCCGAAAACGACCAGCGCGCCACAAAACGACGAGCGCGGCCGAAAAAACGGGCTCGGACGTCGCTATCGGGTACGGCAGTCGCTTTCAGGGCACCGCCGCCGTCGTTGCTGGGTGCGGATGGCGGTGGCACCCACCGACGTCGTCGGGCGCGGCCACGAACGACCGGCGCACCCAATGCGACCAGCGGACCACAAAACGACGAGCGCGGCTGAAATATCGGGCCCGAATGTCGCTTTCGGGTGCAGAGGCCGCTTCGTGGCGCCGCCGGCACCAGGATCGGTCCGGTTCGGGAACGGCCGAGGCACGCCCGCATGGCGCCGGCAGCTGATCAGGAGGGCCCCCCTCCCCCGATCCGGTAGGACTCGTCGAGCAGCTCCTCCAGTTCCCGGACGTCAATGCGGGCGAGGCGGACCAGGACCAGTTCAGGCGATCGCCGGTGATGCGGAGTGATGTAGTACGTGTCCGGATCGGCCGCGAGCAGCGCGTCGCGTTCCTGCGTCTTCACCGTGAGCACCCCCTCGGCCCACATCCGGGCGATCAGGGTGCGCGCAAACCACGCCGGTTGGTTCCAGCTCGACCGTTCGGTGACTCCCGGCAGGGAAAGGCACACGCGCCGCACGTCGTCCTCGGTTGCCACGTTTCCAAGGGTGTCAGGGACCGGCGGCGCCGTCCAGCGTCAGGGTCCGGGTTCAGCTGCGTCGCTCCCGGGCGGAACCCAGATTCTCTCGGGGAGTTTCCTTACCAATCCGCGGCCGACGCCGATAGATATTGATGAGCAGCCGTTGCTCACCTCCCCAGGCCGTCGACCGGCCTGCACCTCCACCTCAAGGCAGGCCGCCGTGTTCGAATCCATCACCTCTCTGGGACTTCACAGTGCGCTCGACGGGCTGGCGCTGCGCCAAAAGGCCATCGCCAGCAACATCGCCAATGTGAACACCCCCGGCTACACCGCACGCCGCGTCAAGTTCGAAGAGGCCCTGACCGCCTCCGTCCGCGCCGGCAGCGGCGCGGCCCAGAGCGAGATGCAGCGGTCCCTGGAGCCGACGAAGCTGAACGGGAACAACGTGAACCTCGACACCGAAACCCTCTCGAATATCGACACGGTGCTGCGGTACCAGTTCGCGGCACGCGCCGTTGAAGGAACGTTCAACAATGTCCGCACGGCGATGAGGACCCACTGATGACCTTCGACGCGATCGGCATCGCCGGGACCTCCCTCTCCGTGCACCGCAAGTGGCTCGACGCCGTGTCGGACAACCTCGCCAACATCAACACGGCCACCAGCACCGACGGTGCTGCCTTCCAGGCCCGCTACATCGTCGCGCAGGAAGGCGCCGGCGTCGGCGGGGTGTACGTCCGCGGGGCGGAGTGGGGCGACGCCGAGGGGCGCATGGTCCACGAACCCGACCACCCCCTGGCCGACGAGGATGGGTACGTCCGCTACCCCGACATCGACATGGGCGAACAGATGTCGATGCTCATCATGGCCCAGCGCGGCTACGAGGCCAACGCCGCCGTCGTCGACCGCGCCAAAACCACCTACGAAGCCGCACTCCAGATTGGAAGGTCCTGATGGCCCCCGCACCGCTGACCCCCGTCCAGGCGATCACCGCCACGGGCTACGTGCCCGCCACCGCCCCGGCCCCTTCGACCGACGGGTCGGCCTTCGCCTCAGTCCTGACCGCCGCCGTGGACAACGTGCAGGCACTCTCGGGTGCGTCCGACACCCTGTCGCTGAAGGCCGCCAGCGGGAACCTCGACGACATCCACGACGCCACCATCGCCTCGACGCGGGCCGCGGTGTCCCTTGAACTCGTCGCCGCCGTCCGCAACAAGGGCGTCGACGCGTTCAATGAGATCATGCGGATGCAGGCCTGATGGCCTCCCTCCTGCCGGCCTCGATGGCGCGCGTGGCCGGGACGGTTCGGGAATTCTCCCTGGCCCAGAAGACCCTGGCCCTGCTCGGGGTCGCCGTGCTCGTCCTCGGTTCGGTGCTGCTCACCTCCTGGCTCACCAAGCCCGCCTACACCCCCCTGTTCTCGGGGCTCCAGGCGGAGGATGCAAGCATCATCGTGGAGCAGCTGCGCACCGACGGGGTGCCCTACGAAATCACCAGCGGCGGCTCCACCATCCTCGTGCCCGAGGCGAACGTCTACGACCAGCGGCTGAAGGCCGCCTCCGCGGGGCTTCCCTCGGAGTCGACCGGCGGCTACTCACTGCTTGACGACATGGGCGTGACCTCCTCCGAGTTCCAGCAGTCCGTCACCTACAAGCGCGCCCTCGAAGGGGAACTCGCCGCCACCATCGAGGGGATGGAGGGCGTCAAGACCGCCTCCGTGCAGCTGGCCATTCCCGAGGCCACGGTGTTCACCAAGGAAAAGGCCGACCCCACCGCCTCGGTGTTCGTCGAAACCCGCAGCGCCGCCGAACTCAGCGACGACCAGGTGCAGGCCATCGTCCACCTGACCTCGGCCTCCCTCGAGGGGATGCAGGCCAAGAACGTGGCCGTCATCGACTCGCGCGGCACCGTCCTGTCGGCCGTGGGCGTCGGCGCCACCGGCTCCTCCGACAAGCAGGCCTCCAACTATGAACAGCGCGTCTCCGGCGCCGTGCAGGCGATGCTCGACCGGGTGCTCGGCCCGGGCAACGCGTCGGTCGCCGTCGCCGCGGACATGAACAACGAATCCGGGGAGCGGCTCGAGGAAACCTTCACCACCCCCGAGGACGCACCGGCGCTGAACGAGTCCACGACCACCGAGACCTACACCGGGACCGGCGGCGGCGGAGCCGGCGTGCTGGGCCCGGACAACATCGCCGTGCCCGACGGCGGCAACGGCGACGGCACCTTCGACTCCGAAACAAGCACCCGCAACAACGCGCTCAACAAGACGACCGAGACGACGGCGATCCCCGCCGGCTCCCTCAACCGGCAGACCGTCTCGGTGGCCCTTGACGCCGAGGCCGCCCGCGGCCTCGACCTGGCCGCCCTGACCGGGCTGGTGAACACCGCCGCCGGCATCGACGAGGAGCGCGGGGACGCCGTCGCCGTCGAGGTCCTGCCGTTCAATACCGCCGGAGCCGACGAGGCCGCCGCCGCCCTGGCCGAGGCCAAGGCCGCCGAGGAGGACGCCCGGAACGCCGAGCTGCTGCGCACCGGGTTCTACGCCATTGGCGCCGTGCTGCTGGTGCTCATCGTCGTGATCGTCTTCGCCGTGCGGAACCGCCGCCAGCGCCGTGAGCTGATCGATCTGGGCGAGCGGCCGCTCGCGGCGCCGTTCGAGCTTGACCTGCCCGCCGTCACCCCGATCGAGCCGGCGCCCACGACGTCGTCAATCGGCGTGGTGCTGCCGTCGGCCCCGGCCCCGGCCCCGCTGCCGCCGGCCGAACCGGCCGCGGCCGAACTGGCCCGCAACGAGATCGAATCCCTCGCCGCCCGTGACCCGAAGAAGACCGCCGACTACCTGCGTGACCTGATGGACGAAAAGGTCCCGGTATGAGCGAAACGGATATCGACCTCACCGGGATCCAGAAGGCCGCCGTCATCCTGATGCAGATGTCCCAGGAGCGGGCGGTGCAGGTGATGCAGCACTTCACGGAGGCCGAGGCCGAGGACGTCGCCTCGGAGATCGTGAAGCTGCGCTCGGTGAACCCGGACACCGCGGAGAAGGTCATCATCGACTTCCACGAGGTGACGGTCCAGGGCAAGCGGCCTGCCCGGGGCGGGCGGGACTTCGCCGCCGGCCTGCTCCAGGCGTCCTTCGGGCAGGAGAAGGCCGCCGGGCTGATGACCCGGATGGCCTCCACCATGGCCGGGAAGTCCTTCGAGTTCCTCGCCAACGCCGAACCCGGCCAGCTGCTGGGCATCCTCGACGGCGAGCTCCCCCAGACCATCGCCCTCGTGCTCGCCCACCTCCGGCCGGACACGGCGTCGGCGGTGCTGGCGGGCCTGGGCGAGTCCCAGCGCGCCGACGTCGCCCAGTGCCTTGCCACCATGGGCGCGGCGTCCCCGGAGGCGCTCACGATCGTCGCCGACATCCTCAAGCTTCGGGCCGGTGCGATTCTCGCGCCGCGGAAGACCTTCGAGGCCGTCGGCGGCATCCAGCCCCTCGTGGACATCATCAACCGCTCCGACGTCGCCATCGAGAAAGCCCTGCTCCAGGAACTCGAGGAGCGCGACCCGGAACTGGCCGAGGAGGTGCGCTCCCGGATGCTCACCTTCGCCGACATCGTCAAGCTCGAACGCCGCGACATCCAGGCCATCCTGCGCGGCATCGATCCGGCCCTGCTCGCCGTGGCTATGCGCGGGGCCCCCGCCGCCGTCGTCGAGACCATCCAGAAGAACGTGTCCGAGCGCAATAAGGAAATGCTCCAGGCCGAGATGAACGCTACCGGGCCGGTGCGCGCCTCCCAGGTCGAGGAGGCCCGCGCTGACATTGTGCGCGCCATCCGCGCCCTCGAGGCGGAGGGCTCGATCACCGTGCGCCGCGGCGAGGAGGACGACCTTGTCTACTGAGGAAGCCTTCTCCCCTCTCGCCTACCCTTCGCTGCGCGACCCCGAGCGCGAACGCCTCGAGGCCGAAAGCCGAGTCCGCGGCCACGCCGCAGGCTACGCCGCTGGCCTGCGGGAAGCGGCGGCCCATGCCGCCGCGGCAGCGGAGCAGGCCGACGAGGAACGGCTCGCGGCCGCCCGCACGGCCGCCGCGCGCATCGACGCGGCCCTCGGAGTGCTGCGCTCGGCGGCCTCCGCCCTCACCGCAGCCTCCGTTCCGGTGATCGACTCCGTCGAGGACGCCCTCGCCGCCGCGGCGTTCGAGCTGGCCGAGGCCGTGATCGGCTACGAGCTGGCCGACGGCGGGAACTCCACCCGGTCCATCGTGGCCCGGGCGCTGAACGCGCCCCTGCCCTTCGCCGTCCACACCGTGCGGCTCCACCCGGCCGACCTGGCGCGGCTGACCGCGGCCGGGGTGTGCCCGCCGGAGGTGCAGCTGGTCGCCGACCCGGCCCTGGCCGCCGGTGACGCCGTGGCCGAATACCCCGACGGGTTCCTCGACGCCCGCATCAGCACCGCGGTGGCCCGGGTCCGCGCCGCCCTCGCCGGCGGTGCCGCATGAGTACGACGGCGTGGCGGCCGCACGCCGGACGCTTCGCCACCGCCGTCCGCGTGGGCGCCCCGGAACAGGTCGGCACCGTGACCTCCGTCGTCGGGCTCGGCCTCGAGGTGTCGGGGCTCGCCGGGGCCGTCGGGGACCTGCTGACCGTCGGCGACGGCGGCCGGGAAGTCATCACCGAGGTCGTCGCCGCCGAGGGGCCCCGGCTGCGCTGCATGCCGCTCGCCCCGGTCAGCGGCCTCGGCACCGGCCTGCCCGTGCGCGCCGCCACGGCGGCCGTCCTCGTGCCCACCGGTGCCGGGCTCTTCGGCAGGGTGCTCGACGGGCTGGGCCAGCCCATCGACGGCCGCGGCCCGGTGGAGGCCGACGGCTTCGTGGCGCTCGACAAGGAATCCCCCAGCGCCATGGGACGGGCCCGGATCACCGACGTGCTCGCCACCGGCGTGCGCGCGGTCGACACCCTCACCACCATCGGCAAGGGCCAGCGGATGGGCCTGTTCGCCGGCTCCGGCGTCGGCAAGTCCTCGCTGCTGTCGATGATCGCCCGCGGCACCGACGCCGAGGTCTCGGTGATCGCGCTCGTCGGCGAGCGCGGCCGGGAGGTGCGCGAATTCCTCGAGGACGACCTGGGCGCCGAGGGCCTGGCCCGCTCCATCGTCGTCGTCGCAACCTCGGACGAACCCGCCCTAATGCGCCTGCGGGCGGCGTTCACCGCCACCCGCATCGCCGAGTCCTTCCGTGACCGCGGGGCCGACGTCGTCCTGCTGATGGATTCCCTGACCCGGGTGGCCATGGCGCAGCGCGAGATCGGCCTGTCCGTCGGGGAGCCTCCCGCCACCCGCGGCTACCCGCCGTCCACCTTCTCCGTGCTTTCCCGGCTGCTCGAACGCGCCGGCACGGACACCTCGGGCTCGGTCACCGGCATGTACACGGTGCTGGTGGACGGCGACGACCACAACGAACCGATCGCCGACGCCGCACGCTCCATCCTCGACGGTCACCTCGTCCTCGACCGCCGGCTGGCCGTGGCCGGGCACTTCCCCTCGATCGACGTCCTCGGCTCCATCTCCCGCGTCGCCTCGAAGGTCAACCCGAAGGACTACAGCAGCCTCGCCCTGACCCTGCGGAAGGTCCTCGCCGCCCGGCGCCAGGCCCAGGACCTGATCGACGTCGGCGCCTACCGCAGCGGCTCCAACCCGCTCGTCGACGCGGCGCTGGCCCACGAAAACCAGATCAACGCCTTCCTTCAGCAGGGCATGGACGACCAGACGCCGACGGCGGATGCCTGGAACCGACTCGCCCTCCTCGCCCAATCCCTCGGAGGTACTCCATGACCCAGACCTTCCGGCTCGCCGGGCTGCTCCGCCTGCGCCGGCTCGAACAGGACGAGGCCGCCGGCGACCTCGCCGCGGCGAACGCAAGGGTCGCCGAAACCGCCGACCGGCAGGCGAAGGCACGCATCGACCTCGAGACCACCGCGTCGGAGGCCACGGGCCCCGAGACCCTCGCGGCGATCGCCGCATCCCGGGCCGCGGCCCGCACCCTGCTCGCGGATCTTGAGGACCTCGAGCGCACCCGCCGGGAAGCGGCCGAGCAGGCACAGGCCGCCTTTTCGACGGCCCGGGCGCGCTCGATCGGGCTTGAGAAACTCGAGGCAAAGCATTCGGTGCGCGAGGCCGCGGCCGACCTCCGCGCCGAGCAGCTGTTCCTCGATGAGCTCACCTCGTCGGCCCGGCATGCAGCGCGGGGTGCCGGACGATGAGCATGGCCACCGCCCTCGAGCGGATCCAGCAGATCCAGGGCACCCTCGGTACCCTCAATTCCTCAATGGGGACCCCGGCCTCCGCAGAGGCCCCGGGCCGCGCCGGGCAGGCCTCCCCCGCAGCGGCCGCCGAGGCGGCGGCGAACGCCTCGGTGTTCGCTGAGGCGCTGTCGAACGCCGGGGTGACCGCCGGCGGCGCCGGTGCGTCCGCGGTCCCCGGCGTACCCGGCCTCACTGGTCCGGCCGGTCCGGCCGCCCCGGCCGCGGGAGGCGCAGGCGGCGGGTCGGCGTCCTCAGTGGAGGCTGCGGCCCGGAAATACCTGGGCCTGCCCTACATCTGGGGCGGCAACGACCCGGCGGCCGGCCTTGACTGCTCGAGCTTCGTCCAGCACGTCTTCCGGGACCTCGGCTACGAGCTGCCCCGCACCACCTGGGACCAGGTCAACCAGGGCACGCCCGTGGCGTCGATGGCCGAGGCGCGCCCCGGCGACCTGCTGTTCACCTTCAACACCGGGCACGTGTCGATCTACCTGGGCAACGGGAAGGCCGTCGATGCCCCCCAGCCCGGCTCAACCATCCAGATCCGGGACGCCTGGGAGAACGATTCGAACGTCACGGCCATCCGGCGGATCCTGCCCGCCGGTTCCTCCTTCGGTGCGGCGTCCGCCGGAGCCGCAGGATGAGCGGCACGGCGCTGGGCTTGAGCGGGACGGCAGGGGCGTCCGCACCGGCGTCGGCCCCCGCGGCCCGGCCGCGCAGCGGGTCGGGTGCCGGCGAGGCCGGGGCCTTCGCCTCGGCCCTCGGCGAGGCGCTTGCCCGGCCTGCAGGGCGCCCGGGTTCCGCGTCCGACCGCAGCGCCGGGGCCGCCCGTCCCTCGGGCGACCGCAATGCTCAGGCCGACCGCAATGCTCTGGCCGACCGCGATGCCGGGCGTCCGGATCCTGCCGAAGCGCGCCGCCCGGCCGACTTCTCCGCTCCTACCGATTCCCGCACCGGCCCCACCGGAAGCACGACGCCCGGTGAGGCAGGCGTGAGCGGGCCCGGCACTGGCCCGCAAACTTCCGGTGCGGTCGGTCGCACCGCACCGGAAGGTGCACCTGCCGGCGGGGCCGAACCCGCTGACGGCGGTTCCGAGCAGCCATCACAGGACACCGCCGCGTCCACCGAAGGCGCCCCCGCGCTTCCTGCCGATCCGGCTCCGGCCGGCACGGTGTCAGCAGAGGTGGCAGGGGTCGAATTCTGCACACCGGGCCTCGTCACCGCAGGCGGTGGTACCGGTCCGGCGAGGACCACGGCCGCCGGAACCACCGACACCATGCATTCATCGGCCGGCACCCAGGCACCCGGGACGACCGGAGCGGACGCGGACGCGGCACCCTCCGCCAACCGCGTGGTGCCCACAGCGGTACTGCCCGGTACTGGAACGGTGGCCCCCGCCGGAACCGCTCCCGGCTCGGCCGCGGCAGCCGCTTCCGCAACCGCCGTCGCTGGAGCGGCCGCAGGATCCGGGATGCCGACGCCGGCGCCACCGCCCCCGGTGCTGCCCGGGCAGGCACCCGCCACGGCATCCCATGCTGCTGCGTCAGGAGCGGGCACCACTTCCGGTGCACCCGCGGCTCAGCCGTCCGGTGCCCCCGGACCGGTGCCGGCCACGGGCGCGCAGCCGGTCTCCGCAGCCGGCACGGTCGTGGCTCCCGATCCCGCCGCACCGGCCTCCGCCGGTGCGGCGTTCCACCCCGGCCCGGCAGGCAGCGGCGCCGCAGGCACTGCCCCCGGCACGCCCACCTCGGCGGCCCCGGCCCCCGGTGCCCCCGCGCCCGACGGCCTTGCACCGGCCGCCCCCGCGGGAACCGCGCCGCACCTGCAGGGGCCGGCCCCGGGCCTTCAGCCCCCCGCCGGCAGCTTCCAAGCGCCGGCCGTATCTCCAGTTCCGGGCACCGGGCACCCTGCTGCCCCCGCCGCGCCGCCGGCCGCCCTCGCCACCCAGCTGTCCCGGCCGGTGACGGCCCTGGCGGGCAAGGCCCCGGGCGAGCACGTTCTGGTGCTGAAGGTCACCCCCGAGGACCTCGGCCCGGTGACGGTCCGGGCACTCATCGGTGCGGACAGCAGCGTCCGGGTTGAGCTCTTCGCTCCCACCGATGGAGGCAGGGACGCCCTGAAGGCGGTGCTCGCTGAGCTCAAGCGGGACCTGGCCGGCTCCGGCCTGAACGCCAGCCTCGACCTGTCCTCCCGCAACCAGCCCGGCGAACCGGGGGCGGAGGGCTCGCGGCGCGGTCCCGCCCAGCAGCACCCGGGCCGGTCCCCCGCGGGCCGGGACGACGACGCCCCGCAGCCCGACCGCCGCCCCCGCCTTTCCGACGACGCGCCCTCACTGAATGTGATGGCCTGAGAAATGGAGAACTCGTGCCCATCGACCCAGTAGCAGCGCCGGCCCCCGGCGGGATGTACGCCACGGCGCCGTCCCGCGCGCCGCAGCAGCAGATGGACAGCAAGGTCTTCATGACCCTGCTCGTCACGCAGCTGCAGCACCAGGACCCCGGCTCCCCCATGGACACCAACGCCATGATCGGCCAGACCACGCAGCTGGCCATGATGGAGCGGCTCACCGAACTCTCCGCTCAAGGCGAGGAGGCCTTCGGCCTGCAGATGCGCGCGGCCGCGGCCGCGCTCATCGGCAAGAAGGTCAGCTACGCCAAGGAGGACGGCACGGAGGTCACCGGCACCGCGTCCTCGGTGTCCTTCGAAGGCGCCGTCCCCCGCGTCAAGGTCGGTGACGCTACGGTCCCCCTGGACCAAATCTCCGGCATCGTCTCCTAGCACCATCCACCCGCACTCTCCCTCTTTCGGAAGGAAGCACCATGCTCCGCTCACTCTTCTCCGGCATCTCCGGCATGCGTTCCCACCAAACGATGCTCGATGTCACCGGCAACAACATCGCGAACGTCAACACGAACGGCTTCAAGTCCTCCTCCGTGCAGTTCCAGGACACCCTCTCGCAGCTGCAGCAGGCAGCCGGCGGCGGTGACGACAACCGCGGCGGCACCAACCCCGCCCAGATCGGCCTGGGTGTGCAGGTCGCCGGGATCTCGACCAACTTCGCCCAGGGCTCCGCTCAGGCCACCGGCAAGGCAACGGACCTGATGATCTCCGGCGACGGCTTCTTCGTCCTGAACTCCGGCGGCCAGCAGGTCTACAGCCGGGCCGGCTCCTTCGACGCCGACTTCGACGAGCGCGGGCGCCTGGTCACCCCCGACGGCGCCTTCCTCCAGGGCTGGCCTGCCGTCAACGGCGTCGTGCAGAAGGGCGGAGCCGTCAGCAACATCGTCCTGGGTCAGAACACCGCCCCGGCCGTGGCGACCAGCAGCGCGACCATCGACGGCAACCTCCCGGCCGAATCCGCCGTCGGGTCCTCCCTGGTGCGCGACGTCAAGGTCTACGACGCATCGGGCAACGTACGCACCCTGTCCCTGACCTTCACCCGCACCGCCGGTGGCTGGAACGTCAACGGTGCCGACGGCGCCGCGACGGGCACCACCGCCCTCACCTTCACCGACGGCAAGCTCACGGGAGGCGGCGCGCTGACCGTTGGCGGGGTCGACGTCGACCTCACCGGGGTGACCGGGTTCGCGGGCCTGAGCACGGTGAAGGTCTCGGCGCAGGACGGGCGCGCCGCTGGCACCCTCGAGTCCTTCGCCCTGGGCAAGGACGGAAGCATCACCGGCGCGTTCAGCAACGGCAGCCGGATTGTCATCGGCCAGATCGCCCTGGCCACCTTCACCAACCCCGGCGGCCTGGAGAAGGCCGGCGGTTCCACCTTCCGGGCCACCGCCAACTCCGGCAATCCGGCGCTCGGCACGGCCGGCTCGCCGGGATTCGGCACCATCGCCAGTGGCTTCCTCGAGATGTCCAATGTGGACCTGTCGCAGGAGTTCACGAACCTCATCGTGGCCCAGCGCGGTTTCCAGTCCAATGCGCGCGTCATCACCACCTCGGACGAGGTCCTTCAGGAACTGACGAACCTCAAGCGGTAGATTTCCGGAAGAATCGGCTGTCTCCCGAGGAACTACGAGGATGGCTCCACTCCAGGGTTATGTCCGGAGCCCGAGTTGTCTCCTCACAATGGTGCCCCCTACCCCGGCGCAGCCCGCGGGAAGGGGCACCATCTCGATAACCGGCGAGGCGATGACCAAAGACCCCTCCACCGCCCAGGTCGGACAGCGCGCCCAGCCACACCGCAGCGGGAGGCAAGCTGCCCACCGCAGGGGCGGTTTCGCCGCTTCCCAGCCGTGACCGATCGATTCGTCACGCCCGATTTGAGATGGAACGGCGTACTGTCCTTCTCCTGTCTCCGCGTCAGCGGACATCCGCATCGTAGCGGCCGCGCGCCGCCTCAATGCCGGGCAGATGAACCGCCGCCCATTCCAGGATCGTATCGACGGGCGCTCGAAGGGTCTTGCCCAACGCCGTGATGCGGTACTCCACCGCCACCGGCCGGGCGTCGAGAACGACGCGTTCGACAACGCCATTGCGTTCAAGCCGGCGCAGGGTGCCGGTCAACGATTTCTGCGTGACTGCCGGGATGGCCCGGCGCAACTCATTGAAGCGGCAGGGCCGCTCACACAACTCTCCCAGCACCTGCAGCGACCACTTATCGAGCACCTGATCTAGCAGCTCACGATGCGGCGCACTCAGCTCGAAGCGCTCCGTGGGATGGGGATCAGTATCCGACATGAAACCTAGTCTCGTTGAAGTGTCCAAAACATACCAAGTACCTTAAGGATACCAATTCGCACTGAAGGAGATTCCATTGAGCGTTCGCCTGTCATCGCCTAAGGGCATGATGCCCTCAACCCCTTACCACCACGTCGCCGTCGCCACCGGCACCCGCCACGTGCACATCGCCGGTCAGGTTGCCACGAACCAGGACGGAGGACCACAGAATTCAGGCGACCTCGCCGGGCAGGTCGCCTCGGCCCTCCGCAACGTCCACCAAGGCCTGGCCAGCACCGGCGCCACCTTCGATGACGTCGTCCGCCTCACCTTTTACGTGACGGGCTGGGCCCCTGAAAAGATTGATGCCTTCATGGCGGGCATCAACTCCGTCGCAGAGGAACTCGCCCTGCCGTTGCCGATGCCTCCCGCATCATTGATCGGAGTCGAATCCCTCTTCGAACCGGATGTTCTCGTCGAGGTCGAAGCCACCGCCATCCTCGACTGACGTGCGGCGCCTTCGACTCCTGCCGGATTGGCCGGACGGGCAGAGTGCCCCTCAGGACCACACCCTTCGGCTGTCCGGGACATGAGGTGACCATGAAGCCCTGCTTTTGTGTTCCGCTGCGTGCCTCCTGCACCGCCGCGGAGACGGAGCTCAGGAGGCGAGCGGTTCGCGCGCATCGTCCTTACCGGGCCGGGTCCGCACCGCCCTCCGGGCGGTTGATTTCTGCCCACACTGCATCGAGGGACAGCCCGAGAACCTCTGCGATCGCCGCGATTGTCGGAAAAGCGGGAGTCGCTACACGGCCCGACTCGATCTTCCTGAGGGTTTCCGGTGAGACACCCGCAGCCAGGGCCGTGTGGAGCATGGATTGTTCTCCCCTTGCGAGACGCATCAGCGCGCCCAGTCTCTGTCCACGTTCGAGATCTTCGGGAGTAAGCGGCAACCTGACCATGCCGTCGATCCTATCCGGGATACTCTTACCGGTATAGTTATTGGTCACACACGGAAGGTGCACCCATGATCGAGATCCTCACCCCGGCAGAACTATCTCGAGCCAGGGAGACCGGCGCCCTGGTCGCCGACGTCCTGCAGACGCTGCGGCACCGCAGCAGGGTCGGCACGAACCTGCTCGATCTCGACCGGTGGGCCAAGACCATGATCGCCGAGGCGGGAGCGACGTCCTGCTACGTCGACTACGCACCGTCGTTCGGGCGCGGCCCGTTCGGCCACTACATCTGCACGTCGGTCAACGACGCCGTCCTTCATGGGCTGCCGCACAACTACGCGCTGGCCGACGGCGACCTGCTGACCCTGGACCTTGCCATCACCAAAGGCGGAATCGCAGCAGACTCTGCCATCAGCTTCATCGTGGGCGACACGAAGCCTCCGGAAGGCGTCGCCATGATCAACGCAACCGAACGGGCACTCACCGCAGGGATAGCCGCAGCAGGACCAGGGGCCCGCATCGGTGATATCTCACACGCCATCGGTTCGGTCCTCCGCGAGGCGGGATACCCGATCAACACCGAGTTCGGCGGCCATGGCATCGGATCAACCATGCACCAGGACCCGCATGTTGCGAACACCGGCCGGCCGGGCCGCGGCTACACACTGCGCCCGGGGCTGCTGCTCGCACTGGAGCCGTGGGTGATGGCCGACACCGCCACGCTCATCACCGACGCCGACGGGTGGACACTGCGCAGTGCGACAGGCAGCCGGGCGGCGCACAGCGAGCACACCATCGCCATCACCGAGGGCGGCGCAGACATTCTCACCCTGCCGACGCCGGCCGATCGTGATCGTGCAGCGACACCGGCGAGCATGCACACTGGCTCCCCGTCGCCTTCGTCACAGCCAGGCCACGTTGCAGGATGAGGATGTGCTGGTCGGTCGGTCCCGGCATGATTGGTGCCTCAAGCCGTAATTGATCCGGGGATTCTGCCGCCGGGACCGCCCTGGCCGCAGTTCATCGCCGATACCAGCATCCAGCGCCAACGACCCGGCACTTGTGGGCTTCGGGCACCTGCTGACGGTGGTTACAGCACGTTGGCAGCAGCGGCGCAGCCGGTTAACTGGTCTGAACTGCGATGGTGGGATCCAGGGCGCTGAAGGAAGTGTCGATCAGCGTCGAGAGGTCCTTCCGCCCTTCTGATTCCCGCCAGACCGCCAGCGCCGCCGCAAAGCACTCCATCGCCGCCGCTACCCGAACCTGGGTGACAAATAACTCATCCCGTGCGGCATGGGTTTGTTGCAGTGCGCGGACAATATTCGGCCGCCAGTCGAACTGCTTCTCCCGGAACCGGGCGCTGAGTGCTGGTGTCTCGTAGATCAGGTCCAGGAATGCCATGACTTCGCTTGTGTCCCGCCGCAGGAAGTCCACTACCGGATTCAACGCGCGCCGCAGCGCATGCCAGTCATCGTCCGACCGGGCATCGGAGGCCAGGGCTTCGACGATGGTGTCGCCGATCGGATCGAAGAGAAACAGGACGACGTCTTCCTTGTTCGTGAAGTACCGCAGGAACGTGCTTCGCGATACTCCGGTAGCCCCCGCCAGGTCAGCAAAAGTGACCTGATTGAAGCCGGTTGCGCAGAACTCGTTGAACGCAACGCGTGCGAGCTCTGCCCGGACCGCGTGCTTACTGATGGCTCGAACACTGACAGGACTAGGAGGCATGCCTCCATTCTACCCTGTGTTCCATGAATGGAATTCACGCGCTAGAGTGGTACTCAGTGTCACGAATGACGCTGGAGTGCCCATGGTGCGGCATCTCCACCCTTCGGCTGCGTGCGGCCCTTTCGAATCGAGATATTTTGACTTACGACAACCTGCCTGGACTCCACGTTTCCGTCGACGAGGGGATTGCCACGGTGACGATGGACCACCCGCCGCTGAACCTGATGGATGGTGTCCTGCTGCCCTCGCTGCGCGGATTTCTCTACCGGGTGCACGACGACGCCGCTGTCCGGGTCATCGTCTTCCAGTCGGCCGATCCGGAGTTCTTCATCGCTCATGGGGACATGGGCTACCTGACAGATCCCGAGGCCCTTCCAGCGGCCACCAACGCGGCCATCGCGGCCGCACCCGGCTGGGATGTCCCGGAGGGCCTGAACATCCTCCAGGCTTTGAGCGAGGATGTGCGGAACCTGCCCCAGGTAACGATCGGCAAGCTCGCAGGTTTCGCCCGCGGCGCGGGCAATGAGTTCCTGATGAGCCTCGACATGCGGTTCGCGGCGATCGGCAGGTCCGGACAGGCCCAGCCCGAGGTGCAGATGGGCATTCTTCCCGGCGGCGGCGGCACCGTGAATATGACCCGTCTCATCGGCCGCGCCCGAGCCTTGGAACTCATCCTGGGAGCTGAACTTGTCGACGCGGAGCTCGCCGAGCGGTACGGCCTTATCAACCGGGCCCTGCCCGCCGATGCGATCGACGCACACGTTGATGCTCTTGCGCGTCGCATCGCGCAGCTTCGCCCGGAGGTCATCTCTGCAGTTAAAACAACCGTCAACGCCATGGCACCGGCAGTGCCATTGGACGCCTACGCCGTCGAAAACACCTCTCTATACGCAGCATTCGGCGACGAGGTTTTCGAGCTGGCCGATAAACTCCTCGCCGCCGGCGTCCAGACCCGTGACGGCGAACTGGATTACGAGCGCATCTCCAACAGCATCTGAGCATCGACCGGAGCGCAAGACAGCGTGAGAAGGCCCTGCCCATAAGGGCGGGGCCTTCTCACGAGGTCCGCGAAGGGCCGCGAGGGCCTGGGATGCGCGGTGAAGGTCCCATCGGCAGCAGTTCCGAGCTCAAGCAGCGTGGCGGGCACCGCCTCCCACACTTGCTACCCTTCCAGAATGGAAGCCAAGTCGCGTCGATTGTCCACAAGCACCGAACGGCGTGCCGAGATCATCGATGCAGCTCTTGAGGTATTCGGTGTTCGTGGATATTACGGCACGACGACAGCCGCCATCGCCGGAGCAGCCAATCTGTCTGAGGGTTACCTCTACAAGATCTGGCCGAGCAAGGAGGCTCTCTTTGTCGCGGTCCTTGAGGAGGTCAAGCTGCGGTTGAGGGCAGCGATCCTGGAAAGCCTTGAAAGCTTCGAGGCGTCCGGACGCCCGTTCTCGGCAGGTGATGTATTACGAGAACGCGCTGCGCGTACGGGGATTGATCGAAATGCGGCGATGGTCCTGCTTCATGCGACCGCCGCATCCTCGGTGCCGGCGCTTCGTCAGGCCGTGGCTGAATGCTATTCCGACCAGGTCGATTTTCTCCGTCGGCGCCTTGGTGCGACGGACGTAGAAATCCAGCAATATCTTGCCATCGGTCAGCTCATCAACAGTGTCAATGCGTTGGATCCCACCCCGGAAGAAAGGAGCGCCTGGGCCGACAGTCTTCGAGCCTCAGGCGTGTGAGCTGCGGCTCTGTTCCCCCTCCAGGACATCCTGTCGTCCCTCGGCCCAACTCAGAGATGCCGTCATGCTTTGAATTCTCCAACTACCTTCCCGGACCACCATTTCGACTTCCCACTGACCTCCGTTTTTTGTAAGTTCGCCGGTTCCCCCGTCGGTCGGGCGAGCAAGGAGATAAGCCAGTACATTTGCCGAGACGCGGGCAACGTCTCCAGTCACCGACGCTCGAATGCCTCCGAGGACATGCTGCGATGCCTCCAACGGGTCGAGTCGTTCCCGCCAGTTCTTCACGAGTTCGGTTCGGCTGATAATCGAGCTCGTGCCTCGGGCGCGTGAGTAGTCGAGGCTGACTTCCTGTGTGAAGAGAGCTTCGAGGTCCTGCCACCGCCCCCGGTCAACGAGCCACGCCATCGTTGACAGTGCATCACGCGCCGCTTCCCGGTCGGGACCCGCCCCTCCCTGGTCCCGCAATTCATCGGCGTGTGACCTGATGTACTGCTCGAGGTGGTGAGCCGGGCGCCCGAGGATCCGTTCGACGGTGTCTGTGACTCGATCCTCAGCGCCGGCGGCAACGACCCGGTCCAAGGCGGCAAGTTCACGAGCAGGAATGGCGGGAACACCGCTCTCCACCAAAAACGACGCAAAGTCGTCAATATCCAAGGCAAGATGAGAAATCTGGTGCCCTACCTCGCGCGAGATGAGCGAGGCCACCTCACGGAAGCTATGGGTGCTGGGCCCTGTCAGCACAGCATCGCCGGCGGGGAACGCTTCCTCGTCCTCCTGCAGCATCTTCACGGCGACCTCGGCGATGTCATCTGGATCGATGAACGCCACCTTCGCCTCGCCGGTGGCGGAGACAACGACGGCGCGGTCACGAATCGCGCGTGCAAGCGGTGTGGAACCGATCATGTTGGACATGAACCAGGAGGGCCGCAAGACGGCGACTTGTTCGAACTCGGAGCGCACGTACCGCGCGATCTCGATCAGAGGATGCCCGATGGACTCATCATCGGTCGGAAGCGAGGAAGAACTCAGGACAACGACCCGTTTTACCCCGTTTGCCTTCGCGACAGAAGTGAAGGCTTTGACCAGGTCGAGCGCTGCCGGCTCGGCAACGGGAGCAACGAGATAGAGGGCACTGCACCCTTTGCTGGCAGCGGCGTACGTCGTCGGATCCGACCAGTCGAACTTCACGAGATCGCGGTTGCTGCCAGGAGACCTCGTTGCACCCCGAGCCGCTACTCCCGCTCGGAGAAGGAGCCTGAGCACCCGACTCCCCGTCGTACCTGTTGCACCTGTCACAAGAACCGTGCCCGAATCTGCTCCAGAACTACTCATTACTATCTCCTCTTCGTTGCACTGGACCATGTTCTGTCCGCGGGTCTTGAAGAAACACCCAAGGCGGACCGAACGTGGTAAGTGAGTACTTACTCACTCTAGTTCACAGAGGAGCGCCCGAGCAACCAGTCGCAGTTGCCGCGGAGTCGAGGTGGCTCATGATTGCCCTCATCACTCGGGGCATGCCTGGATATGGGAACGGGTGACCAGCGTCTTCCAGCCAGAGACCGTGGGCAGAGGGAATAGCTGCGGCGAGTCGGTGGCCGTGTTCGATCGGCAAGAAGGCATCGGCGGTCCCATGTATCACGAGGGTGGGCGCCGCAATCGTGTTCAAAAGCGGGTATCGGGAGCGCGTTACGGCGACGGCAGCCTGGTGCTGCCTCAGCGCCCGGAGGTTGAGCCCGCCGCGTTCGCGCAGGTCGTAAAGAACGATCCTGGTCCACGCCTCGACGTCGACGGGTTCGTCACTTCCTTGCGCGACCAACCCCGCGAGGACCCCCTTCGCAACATTCGATTCCCCGCCGAGTAGGCGGTACCGGAGCAGAGGAAGACTGGCTAGGGCGGACCGGATCAGCGGCCAGGTCCGGGGTCCGGGCAGCGAGGTGTCGGTTGGGTCCGCGGATGTTGACATGAGGGTGAGGGATAGGACGCGCTCGGGGTGCGCGATTGCAACCTCCTGAGCGACGAAACCTCCGAGGGAGAGTCCAAGCACGTGAACGCGGTCGATGCGAAGTTCGTCGAGCACCGCAATCGCGTCGTTCGCCATCTCGATGAGAGAGTACGGATGCTTTCGGCTCCAGCCCGTCATCCAACTCGACGCGCCGGCGCCACGGTGGTCGTACCTGACCACCCGATATCCGGCCGCCGACATGGCACCGAGGAACGCGGGCGGCCAAAATAGGGAGCCCACTCCGAGGGAGGAGTTGAGCAGTACAACACCCTTCTCGGGCCCAACGGGAGGGATGGACTCGTACCAGATCCGCACCCCTCCGGACCGGGCGTACCCGGATTCCCCGGTGATGACTCCCGTCACCGGGCCAGCGCGGATCCGAGCAACTGTTTTCACGGTGCCGGGCGGCAGAGGAGGTCCTCGCCAAATCAGAAGCGCCGCGAGTCCGGCAACTACCGATCCCGCCGCCGCGAAGACCACCCGCTTCCTCATCGGCTCAGCATAAATGACGCGCACCGCTCACGTACGCTCCCGGAGATGGCACTTTCGGCACCCCGGAGCGGCGCATTCCAGGCCCCGGCTCGGCACCTCCGCGCCGCACGCCAGAGACTCCGCCCGCCGAGACGGCACGTAACCACCCTTCGGCGGCGCGTATGCGTGGAGAGCTGCAGTTTCGGCGGAGGGCGGGGCGCACGCCAGAGACTCCGCACCGCTCCCGCAGGGCCGACCCCTGGATGCGACGGCCGCCGTCCGGCCGGGCCCCTGCACCTTACGAAACCACTTCGGCTGCCGACTGTTACTAAGGAGCAGCCCGCCCGGGCCGCCGACACGAGAACGCGCGGAAACGGAACCCATGATTGTCCTGACCCGGCTGAACGGCACAGACCGGTTCGGCATCAATCCCGATCTCGTGGAGCGCATCCATGCCAGCCCCGACACCACGCTCGTCATGGTCAACGGGATGCGCCACATCGTCGCCGAGTCCCTCGATGAGGTGATCACGCTCGTCGTGGAATTCCGCGCACGGGTCCTCACCTACGCCCACCGCCTGGCCGACGCCGGCGACGCCGCGGGAAGCTTCACCGGGCCGGCGACCGGCACGGAGGCCCGCGCCGAGAGCGGGCGGGAGCCGGCGCACCTGAGCATTGTCCACCCGCACGACGTCCTGCCCGGTCCCGCCGGCCAGCGCCCCAGAAAGTAGCGCCATGGATCCCGCAACCCTGATCGGTCTCCTCCTCGCGTTCGGCTCCCTCTACGCCATGATCTTCATGGAGGGCGCCCACGTCAGCTCCCTGCTGCTGCCCGCCCCGATGATCCTGGTGCTTGGCGCCACCATCGCCATCGGCATCGCCAGCTCGACCATCAAGGATGTCGTCCAGGCGGTGAAGTCCCTGCCCAAGGCGTTCCGCGGCCGGACCGACTCCCCGCAGGACAGCGTTGACCAGATCATCCGGTTCGCGGAGAAGGCCCGCGCCGACGGCCTGCTGGCCCTTGAGGCCGAGGCGGCCGAAACCGACGATCCTTTCATGAAGAACGGCCTGCAGAACATCGCCGACGGCACCGACGGCGAGGACCTGCGCATCCTGCTCGAGGACGAAATCAGCACCCGCCGGAAGGCGAACCACGCCGTCTCCAAGTTCTACAACAGCCTCGGCGGGTACGCCCCGACCGTCGGGATCGTCGGCACGGTCGTGTCTCTGACCCATGTCCTCGAGAACCTCTCCAACCCCGAGGAACTCGGGCACATGATCGCCGCGGCCTTCGTGGCGACCCTGTGGGGCCTGCTCTCGGCCAACTTCATCTGGCTGCCGATCGGTGCGCGCCTCGCCCGGCTGTCCGAGCTCGAGCTCGAACAGATGAACCTCCAGATGGAGGGCCTGCTCGCCGTGCAGGAAGGGGCCCAGCCCATCCTCCTCGGTGAACGGCTCACCGCCATGATTCCTCCCCATAAGCGGGGCGGGAAGCGGAAGGAAGGACCCCCCACCGCCTCCGACCTTGAGGCGGCCGCGTGAGCCGTAGGGGCCCGCGCCGCGGCTACCGCGCGAGCCAGCTCGAGGAGTTCCACGCCGACGAGCGCTGGGCTGTGTCCTACGCCGACATGGTCACCGTGCTGATGTGCCTGTTCATCGTCCTGTTCGCCATGTCCTCGGTGGACGTGGCGAAGTTCGAGAAGCTCAAGAACTCCCTGGCCACCGGCTTCGGCGTCGAGAACGTGGGCAAGGTCGACACCGCCGAGGGCATCGTCCTGCCGCCGGAGCTGGCCGAGGAGGAGGGCGAGGACCTCACCGACCTCGAGCTCGCCATCCAGGAGGTGGACGACCTCGAGGCCATTAAGGAGCGCATCACGGCCGCCCTGACGAAGGAGGGTCTTGAGGACACCGTCCGCTTCACCCTCGACGAACGCGGCCTCACCGTCCGCATGGTCAGCTCGGAGACCTTCTTCAACCCCGACCGGGCGGAACTGACGGACGCCGCCCAGCGGGTGCTCGACGCGACCGCGCCGGAACTGCAGACGACGACGCGGGAGGTCACCGTGGAGGGCCACACCGCCAAGCTCCCCGACGACCGCTACGTCCTCGACTGGGAACTGTCGACCGCGCGTGCGGTCAATGTCGTCCGGCACCTGGTCGAGCAGGGCGGGGTGGAAAGCACCCGCATGGAGGCCAGCGGCTACGGCGAGTCCCGGCCCCTGAACGAGGGCCGCACGGAGGCCGACCTGAGGCTGAACCGCCGGGTCGACATCGTCGTGCTCTCCGACCAGCCGGAGAGCGTCCGGTCCCTGATCCCGGAAGTTGTCGGACAGCGCCCCTGACAGCGGATGTCCGCCCGCGGGCGGGCAGGTGTCCCCGGCGCTGGCATCCGGCATCCGGCATCCGGCATGGCTTGACGGTGACGGCGACGGCTCGACCGCAGCTCGACGGCGGCGGCGGGCGCCCGGAACGGGCTGCGGCCCGATGAGGAGGCGGCAACGGCTTACGGGCCGGGCCGGACCGCCGATAGTGATTATCGTGACCCCCTCCAACCTTCAGGAAACCCTCCTGCCCGAGCCCGCACGCACGGTCGAGGTTTACGACTTCCGCCGGCCCACGACGCTCGCCCGCGAGCACAGCCGCGCCCTCGAAGTGGCCTTCGAGACCTTCGCCCGGCAGTGGGGCACGCAGCTGACGGCGAAGGTGCGCGTCAAGGCGCAGGTCACCACCCACCAGGTCCTGATGCAGACCTACGACGAATACGCCGCCTCCCTGCCCGCGACCACGGCCATGGTGCTGTGCCGGCTCGAGGATTACGAGTCGCAGGCGGTCATCCAGTTCCCGACCTCCTCGGCGCTGGCCTGGGTGGGGCGGATGCTCGGCGGCAACGGCAGCCAGCCAGCGCCGGGCCGAAAGTTCACCCAGATCGAACAGGCCCTCGTGAAGCGGCTCATGGAAGACGCCCTCGAGGACCTGCGCTACTCCTTCGGTTCCCTGCTGCCCATGCCGCTGAATTTCAACTCCATCCAGTACAACGCCCAGTTCGCCCAGGCTGCCGCACCGTCGGACCTGATGGTGGTCGCCACCTTCACCCTTCGGGTCGGGGAGAACACCGCCGAGGGGACCGTGGCCCTGCCGGCTGAGACCGTCCTGCCGCAGCTCGGGGCGACGAACCCGACGACTTCCCCCGAGAACGCCGCGGAGCTGCTGCGCCAGCAGATGGCGTGGGTCCCCGTCGAGGTGTCGGTGGGCCTGATGCCGGTGGCCGTGAGGCCCGAGGCCATCCTCCGCCTCGCGGTGGGAGACCTGATTCCCCTGAACCATCCCGAACGGCGGCCCCTTGAGGTCCGCATCGCCGGACAGCGCATCGCCCGGGCCGGCCTGGGCCGGAACGGCGCCCGCCTGGCGGCCCAGATCGTCGATACCGAGGAGAACCCCGCATGACCGTTTCCGTTGCCACCCTCAAGGACTCCGCCGCCGAAGCGCTGATCGGGCTGCTTCCCTCCGCAGCCCCGGTCAGCGCGGTTCCCGCCCCGGACCGCACCGCCGCTGCCGCCCGCGCGGCCGGCGCGGTGACCGCCGCCTACGTCGGGAGCCGCTCGGCGGACCTCGCCGTCGTGCTCGAGGGCACCGGATCCCTCGTCGCTGCCGCCGGCACCGACACCCCGCTTGTCTCCTTCAAGGACGTGCTGCGCCCCGCCCTCGAGGCGGCGGCCGGAGTGCTCGGCGGAGGAGTGCTCGGCGAGGCCCTGATCGAGGACGCGTCGGCGCTGTTCGCCGACCCGGAGACGACGGTGTTCGAACTGACCTCCGGCGGCGGGACGGCGGGCTGGTTCGCCATCCGGGTCCGCGAGTACGGAACCCTCAACCCCACGCCGGTCTCCGGGGACTCGGTGGTCGGCAAGCTCGGCCGCATCAACAACGTGGAGATGGCCCTGACCGTGGAGATCGGTCGGACCCGGATGTCGGTGCGCGACGTGCTCAACCTCGAGCCCGGCGGAGTGGTTGAGCTTGACCGGTCGGCCGGCGCCCCCGCGGATGTCCTGCTCAACGGACGGCTGATCGCCCACGGCGAGGTCGTCGTGGTGGACCAGGACTTCGCCGTGCGCATCACCAAGATCCTCGACGTCGCAGAGGGCGTCAACTGACGATGGATTCACTCATCCTCATCCTGAGGGTGCTGCTCGCCCTGGGCGCCGTGCTGGCGGTCCTTGTGCTCGCGCACCGGTACGCCCGGCGTACGGCCGGTACGGCGACCGGTGAGAAGCTGCTGACGGTCCTCGCCCGCCAGGGCGTCGGCTCCAAGGCCTCCGTCGTGGTCGTCGAAACCGGCGGCCAGCGCCTCCTGCTCGGCGTCACCGAACACTCGGTCACCGTGTTGTCCACCTCGGATGCCCCCGCCCCGGAGACCGCCGGGCAGGGCGCCGAGGCCTTTTCGCGCGTCCTGCACCAGGCCACCGCCGGCAAGCACCGCTCACCGGCGCCCACCGGGTCCATCCTGTCGCCGGCGGCGCTGAAGCAGGTCCTTACCATTGGCCTCGGCGGGCCGAAGGGGTGAGGTGCCTGCCGCCGCGCCGCGCCGCACTCCGGTTGCCCCTGGCCCTGCTGGCCTTCGCCGCAGGGGTGCTCCTGCTGCTCCTGCAGGCGCCCGCCGCCTCCGCCGTCCAGTTTCCCCCGCCGCAGCCGCCCGTTCCCGCGCCCGTGGTCCCCGCCCCGGCCGATCCGGCCCCGTTGCAGCCGGCCCCCGAGGCCCCCGCCCCGGCCTCACCTGATCCGCTGAACCCCACAGCACCGGTGGACCCGGCGCCTCCGGCCCCGCCCACCGATCCTTCCGCGCCGGACGGCGACGGGTCAGTGGTGATCAACGGCCCCAACGGCACCCCCTCCTCGGCCGTGGTCACGCTGCTGGGCATCACGCTGCTCACCGTCGCGCCGTCCCTGCTGCTGATGATGAGCTCGTTCACGAAGATCTTCGTGGTGCTGGTAATGACGCGCAACGCCCTGTCCCTGCCTTCGATCCCGCCGAACCAGGTGATCGCCGGGCTGGCGCTGTTCCTTTCGTTCTTCATCATGGGCCCGGTGCTGGGGGACATCAACAGCGGCGCCGTGCAGCCCTACCTCGACGGCGACTTCACGTTCCAGGAGGCCTACACCGAGGCCGCCGGCCCGATCCAGCAGTGGATGCTCCAGTTCACCCGCGAGGAGGACATCGCCCTGATGACCCGGGCCGCCGGGATGGACAACCCGGCCACCCCCGAGGACGTGCCGCTGACCACCCTGATTCCGGCGTTCATGATCTCCGAGCTGCGGGCCGCGTTCATCATCGGCTTCGTCATCTTTATCCCCTTCCTGGTCATCGACCTCGTCGTGTCCTCGGCGCTGATGTCCATGGGCATGATGATGCTGCCCCCGGTGATCATCTCCCTGCCGTTCAAGATCCTGCTGTTCATCCTCGTCGACGGCTGGGGCCTGATCGTCACCGCACTGATCCGAAGCTACGCCTGAGCCATGGACACCAACGCCGTCCTCGACATCGGCCTCCAGGGCCTGTGGATCTCCGCCAAGCTCGCCGCGCCGGTCCTGATCACCGCGCTCGCCGTGGGGTTCGGGATCTCCCTGCTGCAGTCGATCACCCAGATCCAGGAGGTCACCCTCTCCTTCGTCCCCAAGGCCGCCGCCGTGGGCGTCGTGCTGCTGATCTCAGGACACTGGATGATCTCCGAGATGGTGTCCTTCACCCACGCCCTGTTCGACAAGATCCCCTCGCTGCTCGAGGGAGGCTGAGTGGAACTGGCGCTGAACCTCGGCTGGCTTGAACCGGTGATGCTCGCCGGCGTGCGCATGGTGTCCTTCCTGGTCATCGCCCCGCCGTTTTCCTATACCGCGTTTCCGGCGCGCATCAAGGTCATGCTGGCCCTCGGGCTGGCACTGGCCGTCTCCCCCGCCGTCACCCCCGGCTACACCGAACGCGGCACGGCGGCGTTTTTCGGCGCGCTCGTGCTGGAGATCGGCGCCGGGGTGCTCATGGGCTTCCTTGTGTACCTGGTCTTCGCCGCGATCCAGTCCGCCGGCGGCCTGATCGACCTGATGAGCGGGTTCCAGATGGCCCAGGCCTTCGACCCGCATTCGCTGATCAACGGCGCCCAGTTCACCCGGCTGTTCCAGATGACCGCCCTGGCCCTGATGTTCTCCTCCGACGCCTACCAGCTGATCCTCGGCGGGCTGATCCGCAGCTTCACCGCCATCCCGCTGGGCGGCGGGGTCTTCCTCACCGACCCCGTCGCGGCGATCATCACCGCGGTCACCGGGATGTTCCTGGCCGCGGTCCAGATCGCCGGGCCGCTGCTCGTCGTGTTCTTCCTCTCCGACGTCGGCCTGGGCCTGCTCAACCGGGTCGCCCCGGCCCTCAACGCGTTCGCCCTCGGATTCCCATTGAAGATTCTGCTGGCCCTCGTCCTCGGCTCTGTCATCATGCTCGCCCTGCCGCGGGTCGTGTCCGCGCTCACACAGGAGGCGCTGGCGCTGCTGGGAGGTGTGGGATAGATGGCCGACGATTCCTCCCAGGAACGGACCGAACAGGCCACCGAAAAGCGGATGAAGGAGGTCCGCGAGAAGGGGCAGCTGTCCAAGTCCTCCGACCTGACCGCCTGGCTCGGCATCGGCGCGGCCGCGGTCATGCTTCCCTCGACCATCTCCCGGGGCGCCGACGCGGCCGCCGACCAGCTCTTCAGCGTCCGCACCATCGCGGCGGCGCCGGAGCCCGGCATCGCCCTGGGCGTCCTCGGCGAGGCCCTGGCCTCGATGGCCGGAACGCTGCTTCCGATGCTGCTCGCCGTCGTCGGAGCGGTCCTGGCCGGGGCGGCCGGCCAGGGCGGGATCCAGTTCAAGAAGTTCCGCGGCAAGTTCGAGCAGTTCAACCTGGTCACCGGGGTCAAGAACACCTTCGGAACGCAGGCCCTCTGGAACGGGGTGAAGGCGCTGCTGAAGACCGCCGTCCTCGGAGCGGTGCTGTACTGGGTGGTCCAGGGACTCATGCCCACCCTGATGAGCGCCGGCGGGATGTCGGTGGCCGCTCTGCTCTCGGCCACCGGCGGGGGCGTGGCCGCGCTGCTGCGCTTCGCCGTCCTGGCCGGAGTGGTGCTCGCCCTCGCCGACGTCTTCGTGGTCGGCCGGCGGAACCGGAAGAAGACCCGGATGACCCGCAAGGAGGTCAAGGACGAGAACAAGAGCACCGACGGCGACCCCCTGATCAAGTCCCAGCGGCGCGCCCGGCAGATGGCCCTGTCGCGGAACCGCATGATCGCCGCCGTCGGCGGGGCCGACGTCGTCCTGGTCAACCCCACCCACGTGGCCGTCGCCCTCAAGTACGAGGCCGGGGTCTCCGCGCCGAGGGTCGTCGCCAAGGGGGCCGGCCCGGTGGCCCTGAAGATCCGGGAGAAGGCCGAACAGGAGAAGGTCCCGCTGGTGCAGGACATCCCGCTGGCCCGGGCCCTGCACGGGGCCTGCGACCTGGGCCAGGAGATCCCCGCCGAGTTCTACGCCGCCGTCGCCGGGGTCCTGGCCTTCGTCCTGCGGCTGAAGCAGCGCGGCAGCGCGGCCGGCATCCACCGGGCCTTCCGGAAGGGGTCCTTCCTTGACTGAGACCCCCGCCCCTCACCACCACCCCCGAGTCCTCCCCCGAAGGAGCGCACCATGAATTCCAAGCTCGCCCGCCTCGCGGTGCCGATCGGCGTGGTCGGCATCATCATGCTGCTCATCGTGCCCGTTCCCGCAGGCCTGCTCGACTTCCTGATCGCCGCAAACATCCTGCTGGCGCTGGTGGTGCTGCTGACCTCGATGTTCGTCCAGAAGCCCCTCGACTTCTCGGTGTTCCCCTCGCTGCTGCTGGTGGCCACGCTGTTCCGCCTCGGACTGAACGTCGCCTCGACCCGCCTGATCCTCGGGGAGGCCCACGCCGGGAAGATCATCGAGGCGTTCGGGCAGGTCACGGTGGGCGGAAACATCATCATCGGCAGCGTGGTCTTCCTGATCCTCGTGGTCATCCAGTTCCTCGTCGTCACCAAGGGCGCCGAGCGGGTCGCGGAGGTCGGCGCGCGCTTCACCCTCGATGCGATGCCGGGCAAGCAGATGGCCATCGACGCCGACCTCAACGCCGGCCTGGTCACCGACGAACAGGCCAAGGAGCGCCGGGCCGAGGTCTCCGCCGAGGCCGACTTCTACGGAGCCATGGACGGGGCCTCGAAGTTCGTGAAGGGCGATGCGATCGCAGGCATCGTGATCCTGATCATCAACCTGGTCGGCGGGATCGCCATCGGTATGGCCATGCACGGCATGCCCGCCGTCGAGGCGCTGCGCACCTACGCGATCCTCACCATCGGCGACGGACTGGTGACCCAGATCCCGGCGCTGCTGATGGCGGTGGCCACGGGCATGATCGTGACCCGCTCCAACGCCGAGGCCGACATGGGCACGACCGCCTCGAACCAGGTGGCCCAGTCCCGCAACGCCCTGCTGATCGCCGGCACGGCGGCCGTGGCCCTGGCCCTGATCCCGGGCATGCCGAAACTCCCGTTCCTGCTCATCGGCGGGGCACTGATCTTCGCCTCGCGGAAGATCAAGGCCACCGAGACCGCCGCCGCGGCCGCGGCCCAGCGGGAGGCTTCCGCTGCCGCCGAACCCGCCCCGGAGTCGCCCGAGGAGCTCATCCGCAGGCTCCGCGTCCAGCCCCTGGAGATCCTGCTCGCGGCGGACCTGGTGGACACCGTCACCGGCGCCTCGGACGACCTCCTGGCCCGGGTGCGCAGCCTGCGCCAGAAGATCGGCATGGACCTCGGGTTCGTGCTGCCGCCGGTCAACGCCCGCGACAGCATCGACCTGCCGCCGGGGACCTACGCTATCCGCATCGGCGGGGTGGAGGCCGGCCGCGGGGAGGCCCCGGCGGGCAAGGTGCTCGCCCTGGGCGATGCGCTCGACGCCCTCCCCGGGACCGCGACCATGGAACCGGTGTTCGGGCTGCCCGGCAAATGGGTGCCGGCCGGCATGGCGCACAGCGCCCAGATGACCGGGGCGACGGTCATCGACCGGGTCTCGGTGCTCATCACCCACCTCTCCTCGATCGTCACGGCCAATGCGGCGCGCCTGCTGACCCGCGAGGACGTCCGGCTGCTCACCGAAAGCGTCAAGGAGGCAAGCCCGTCGGCGGTCGACGAACTGGTCCCCGGGCTGCTCTCCCTCGCCGAGGTCCAGCGGGTCCTGCAGGGCCTGCTCGAGGAGCATGTGCCCATCAACGACCTGCCGCGCATCTTCGAGGCGCTCACCCTTCGGGCCAAGGTCTCAACGGACCCCGAGGGGCTCATCGAGGCGGCCCGGCGCGCCCTGGGGCCGGCGCTGGCGGTGCGTCATCTCAGCGGCGGCCAGCTGAGCGTGGTTATGATCGAGCCGGGCCTCGAACAGTCGATGCTCGAGGGCCTGCGCCCCGCTGAAGGAGGCAGCCAGATCCTCCTCGACGCCAACCGCATCGAGGCGGTCCTGGCCTCCCTCCACGCCACCGTGGCGGCGGCCGGTCACCAGGGACACGAGCCCGTCCTGGTCTGCGCGCCGCTGATCCGCCCCGCGGTGCGCCGGCTGGTCTCCGCCCGGGTGGGTGGACTGCCGGTATTGTCCTATCAGGAGGCCCAGGCGGCCAACGTGCCCATCGAGACGATAGGAGTGGTCCGTGGCGCTGAACAGGTTTCACCTTAGCGGCCCGTCGATCGAGGTGCTCCGCCGGCAGGTCCGGGCCGAGTACGGACCCGAGGCCGTAATCGTGCGGGCCGAGGCCGTCACGGTGGGCGGGCTGGGCGGATTCCTGGCCCGCCACCACTACGAGGTCACGGTCGAACTGCCCGACGCCGCCGCCCCGTCGACCGATCCCCTTCCGGTGGTCAAGCGCACCGGCATCGCCGCCCTGCTGGCGGACGCGGACACCGCCGAGGCGGCGCTCAACGCCGTGCCGGTGTCAACGGAATCCGGAGAGTTCTCCTCCTTTTTGAAGGACCTGGAGTCCGCCGTCGACCCTGCCGCGGGTGCCGCGGGGTCGACCCCGGCCACTGCCGCCGCGGGCGCCCACCGGCCGCCGTGGCCGCTGGACGGCCCGGGCGACCTCATCGTCGTGGCAGGGCCCGGCCGCGACGCCCTCGAGGCCGGCCGGTCCCTGCTGGCTCCCGCGGCTCCGGCGGCCCTGCTGACGGCCGGGGCGCTTCGGGTCGAGGGGCTGGCGCACGTGGCCGACCGGCGCGCGGCCACCGAAGCGCGGGCCGCCGGGGTGCTCGCCGGGGCGCCGGTGGTCGTCGCCTTCGGGCTGGGCTACCCCTCCGAGGCCTTTGTCCACCTGCCCGCGCTGGCCCTCGTGGGATTCGACCAGCTGTGGCTGGCGGTGGATGCCACCCGCAAACACGGGGACACGGTGTCGTGGGTTGAGGCGGTGGAGGCCGTGGCCGAACCCGACGCCGTTGCTGCCTTCTCCCGCCGGGACACCGCCACCCCCGATACGGTTCAGGCGCTGCGCTTTCCGGTCAGTTGGGTGGACGACGCCCCGGAGGTTCCTGCGCGGCCCGCGGGCCCGTCTTCGGCCGCCCACCAGACCGCAGTTTTCCCTCCGACGCGGATTCAAAGATAGGCTTTCACTGTGCTGGTACTAACGCGGAAATTCAACGAGAAAATTCATATCGGCGAGGATATCGTCATTACCATTCTCGAATCGCGCGGTGATGGCATCAAGATTGGGATCGAGGCGCCGCGGGGCGTTAAGATCCAGCGCGGCGAGATTCTCCAGGCCGTGATCGAAGCGAATCTTTCGGCCAATGTCTCCGATGCGGATGCCGAATCACAGCTCAAGGCGCTGCTGGGCCGTAGGGACCCCGAACCGGACGCCGAGCCGGACGCCCGCTCCTAGACTTCCAGGCTCCGGGGGCGTTGCGGCATACGCCGGGGCCTCAGGCGAAAACAGGCGTTGCGGCATACGCCGGGGCCTCAGGCGGAAACAGGCGCCATGGCGGCCAGCCGCACCGGGGCGCTCAGGGTGGATCCACCCCGGGTCCGGGCCGCGAGGGAATTGAGATAGGCGGTGCGCCGGGCGGGGGCGACGCGGGACTCCGGCGCGGGTGCGGCGCCGTCGGTGTCGGAATACACCGCAGCCATCCCGTCGCGCAGCAACCGGATGGCCTCGGCCCGCTGCTGGGACACCGCCGAGTGGGTGGACCCGAACTCCTCGGCCAGGTCCTTAACCGGGCGGTCCTCGAAGTAGGTCTGCTCGATGATGTAGCGCATCTTGTCGGGCAGGGCCTGCACCGCGGCCCGCAGATACTGGGCCTGCTCGGAGACCAGCAGGGATTCCTCGGGGGTGGCCATGACCGCGGTGAGCGACTCGGGCGCGTTCTCGTCGAGTGTGGAAACGGTGCGTGAGGCGTCGGCCAGGGTCGCGGCCACCGCGTCCCGTCCCACGCCCAGCACCTCGGCGATCTCACCGACCGTGGGGTTGCGCTGCAGCGCCCCGGTGAGCAGTTCGGACACCGCGAGGGTCTCCTTGATCCGACGGCGGGTGTCCCGGCTGGCCCAGTCGGAGGCCCTCATGTCGTCGGCGAAGGCGCCAAGGATGCGCCGCCGGGCGAAGGTGCCGAACCGCACGCCATAGGAAGGGTCGAATGACTGGGCGGCGGAGACGAGCGCGAGGGCGCCGGCACCGGCGAGGTCCTCGCGGGAGAGGTGCGGGGACCGTGCGCAGATTTCCGAGACAAGATATCCAACCAGCGGAAGATTCTCCACAATCATCTTGTTGCGTTCTTCACGGTTCAACTCGGACATCCCCTCATAAACACGATTTGCAATCCGCGCCGGTGGCTGTGGATTTTCGCCGGCCGGGGCCCGGTTCCCCGGAGGCGTTGGCCGGTGAATTTCCCGGTTTTCCAACAGTAAGACCACGTTCAGGGCCGAAATAGCGAGGTGCAAAAACAGCGTGGAATTCCTACTGAAATACTGCGCCGATCCTGCGGATATCCAGAGCATCGCCGGAGGGAGCGTGGGAGCCGCCCGTTTCTGCCTCCGCCGAAGCGATTGGGAAACCTCTATCAATGGGGTGGAAACCGGTCTAGGATGACTGTTCGTGCGCTCCTTTCCCTACCCCGGTTCCGGCCCTCCGGACCTCCGCTCCCCCACCCGGTTCCTGGTGTGGCTTGCCTCGAAGCAGAAGGCCACGCTGGCCGCCGGCGCCCTGCTCGGCGCCGTATGGATGGTGGCGCAGGCCCTCATGCCCTTCTTCCTCGGCCGGGCTGTGGACCGCGGCATCCTGGCCGGGAACGCCCGCGCCCTCGCGGTTGAGGTCCTGATCCTGCTGGGGTTGATGGTGGTGCAGGCCGCGGCCGACACCTTCGGGCACCGCGTGGCCGTCAGCAACTGGCTCCAGGCCTCCTTCCGGTCGGTCCAGCTGGTCGGACACCACGTCACCCGCACCGGTGACGCCCTGCCGAACACCCTCTCCACCGGCGAGGTGGTCTCGACCGCCGCGTCGGACACCTTCCGGCTCGGAGAGATCTTCGACGTCTCGGCCCGGCTGGCCGGCGCCTTCGCGGCGTGGCTCGTGGTCAGCGCCCTGATCTTCGGCACCTCCCCCGAGCTGGGGCTCCTGGTGCTGGCCGGCGTTCCGGCGTGCTGCGCCCTGCTGCTGTTCGTGGTGCGCCCGCTGCAGGCCCGCCAGCGCGAGCAGCGGGCCGACTCGGGGAAGATGACGGCGGTGGGGGCCGACACCGTCGCCGGGCTGCGCGTGCTGCGCGGCATTGGCGGTGAGCACATCTTCGTCCGCCGCTACCGTGCCCGTTCCGCGGCGACCCGTGATTCGGGCATCCGCGTGGCCCGCTCCCTCGCCGACCTCGAAGCGTCCCAGGTGTTCATCGCCGGTGCCTTCAGCGTGGTGTTCACCTGGGTCGGTGCCGGTCTGGTGCTCGACGGCACCATCTCTCCCGGTGAGCTGGTGGCGCTCTACGGTTTCTCGGTGTTCCTCGTGACCCCGATCCGCACCGCGGCCGACGCCGTGTCGCGGACCATCCGCGCCCAAGTCGGGGCCCGGAAGATCCTCGCCGTGCTCCGGGTGGAATCCTCGGTCTCCGACGCCCCGGCGCCGGTGCCGCCCCCGGCGCCCGGCGCGGCCCTGCTGGACACTGCGAGCGGGCTGGCCCTTGAGCCGGGCCGGATCACCGCACTGGTCTCGTCCGACCCCGCCGGCGCAGCCGCCGTCGCCACCCGGCTCGGACGCTTCGACGACGCCGCGGACGGCGCGGACGGCGTCCGCTGGGGCGGCGTGGGCCTGGGCGCGGTGGCGCTGGCGGAGATCCGCCGCCGCATCGTCGTCAGCGAGGCGGCACCCCAGCTCTTCACCGGTTCCCTGCGGTCCCAGCTTGACCCGCAGCAGCGCCACGACGACGCCGCGATCCTCGACGCCCTGCAGGCCGCCAGCGCCCTGGACATCCTGGACGGGGTGGAGGACGGACTCGACACCGCGGTGACCGAGCGCGGCCGAGGGTTCTCGGGCGGCCAGCGCCAGCGCATCGTGCTGGCCCGGGCGCTGCTGACCCGCGCGGAGACCCTGATCCTGATCGAGCCGACGAGCGCCGTCGATGCTCACACCGAGTCCCGGATCGCCGCCGGCTTCCGCAGGGAGCGGGCCCACCCCGGCCTCACCACCCTGGTGGTGACCGCGAGTCCCCTGCTCCTGGGCGTCGTGGACTCGGTGGTCTTCCTCGAGGACGGCAGGGTCAGCGCGGCCGGTCCGCACCGCGACCTGATGGCAGGCAATCCGAACTATCGAAATGTTGTGATCCGCAGTGAGTGATACAGCAACCCGCACCGGCCCGGACGCCGTGCAGCGCGGCGGGGAACCGGACCGCCTCCCGGTGGCCGGCGCACGTGCCGTTCGAGCCGAGGCCGCCCGCCTGATCCGCCACCACCGCCGCGGCCTGGCGGCCGTGGTGGCCCTGTACGTGGGCTCGGCCGTGGCCGGGCTCGCCGGTCCGCTGCTGCTGGGCGTCGTCGTGGACGCCGTCCTCGCCGGCACCACCCGGGACTTCATCACCTGGGTCTCGCTGGCGATGCTCGGTTCCCTGCTCCTGCAGTCCCTCCTGCGCCGGTTTGCTGTGCGGTCCGGCATGGTGTTCGGCGAACGCGTTTTCGCCCGGCTGCGGGAGGACTTCATGGAGCAGGTCACCGCACTGCCGCTGTCGACGGTGGAGAAGGCCGGCACCGGCGACCTGGTGGCGCGCACCACGAACGACATCGACGCCGTGTCGCACACGGTGCGGTTCGGCGTGCCGCAGGTCGTGGTGTCGGCGGTGACCATCGTGCTGACGCTGGCGGCCGCCGTCGTCGCCTCCCCGCTGCTGTCGGTGGCCCTGCTGACCGGCCTTCCCCTGCTCTACCCGGTGACGCGGTGGTACCTGACCCGCTCCTCGGCCGGGTACCAGAGGGAACGCGAGACCTACGCGGTGATCAACGGTGCCGTGACCGAAACCATCGAAGGGGCGCGGACCGTGGACGCGCTGGGCCTGGGCGGTGCGCGCAGGGCCACCATCGACGCCGCCCTGGCGGACAGCTACCGCGCCGAGCGCTACACGCTGTGGCTGCGCAGCGTCCTCTTCCCCGCGGCGGACATCGCGTTCTGGCTGCCGGTCGCCGGGGTGCTGGTGTGGGGCGGCTGGCTGGCCTCGCTCGACATCGTGACCCCCGGGGCCGTCGCGGCGGTGGCCCTGCTGGCCGTGCGCCTCATCGATCCCGTCGACCTGCTCATCATGTGGACCGACGAGATCCAGGTCGGGGCCGCGTCGCTGGCCCGGATCATCGGAGTGAAGGAGGTGCCGCCGGACCGCACCGCGACGGACGAAGCGCCGGCGAACGAGGACATCCGCGTCTCCGGGGCGACCTACGCCTACCGGCCTGGGCACAACGTGCTCCACGGCGTGGACCTGGCCCTGCGGCGCGGGGAGCGCCTTGCGGTCGTCGGGCCCTCGGGTGCCGGCAAGTCGACGCTGGGCCGCCTGATCGCCGGGATCCACCCGCCCACCTCAGGGTCGGTCACCGTCGGCGGGGTGCCGCTGGTAAACCGCCCCCTCGACGACCTGCGCCGCGAGGTCGCCCTGGTCACCCAGGAGCACCACGTGTTTGTCGGCTCGGTCGCCGACAATGTGCGGCTGGGGCGCGCCGATGCCCTCGAAGCAGAGATCACCGGCGCGCTGGCGTCGGTGGGCGCGCTGTCCTGGGCCGCCACCCTGCCGGAGGGGATCGACACCGAGGTCGGCTCCGGCGCCCACGAGCTGACCCCGGCCCAGGCGCAGGAGCTGGCCCTGGCCCGCCTGATCCTGGCCGACCCGCACACCCTGGTCCTCGACGAGGCCACCTCGCTCATCGACCCGCAGTCCGCGCGGGACCTCGAGCGTTCGCTCAGTGTCGTCCTTGAAGGCCGGACGGTGATCGCCATCGCCCACCGCCTCCACACCGCCCACGACGCCGACCGGGTGGCGGTGGTCGAGGACGGCAACATCACCGAGCTCGGCTCCCATGAGGAACTGCTGGCCCTCGACGGCGCCTACGCCTCGCTGTGGCGCTCCTGGCGCACCGAGTAACGGGCGCGGCCAGGCTCCCTCAGTGGTCGAAGAACACCAGTGAGGAGTTGATCAGTTCCGCGATGACCTCGGCGTCGTGGGCCCTCCGCAGGGAGTCCCGGAAGTTCTCCTTGAACAGGCTGCGGGCGATGGTGGCCAGCACCTCCAGGTGCTCGGAGAACGACGAGGCGGGGGTGGCGATCAGCAGCACCAGGGTGGCGGGGCCGTCAACCGCGCCGAAGTCGAGGCTGTGCCCGTACTTGGTGATGCCGACCCCGATGGAGGTCTGGCAGACATACTCGCTGCGCGCGTGCGGCAGGCCGACCCCGCCGGGCAGGCCGGTGGCCATCTGGTGTTCCCGGGAGTTGACCTGATCGAGGAACGCGTCGAGGTCCGTGATCCTGCCCGCGGCGTGCATGCGGGCGGCCAGCTGCGCGCTGGCGTCCTCCTTGGACTCGGCCTCCATTTCGAGGATCACCAGGTCCGGGGTTGTCAGCCCGGCCTCGTGCAGCTCCAGGGACAGCTCACTCAATTTGTGCCTCTCATCGTGCCCGCGGCCGCCGATGCCCTGCGGTGTTCGTACCGCGGCCGCGGCCGTTCCCTAGCTTACCGGGACGATGTCCTCAGCACCCGTGCGGGCGCTGTCCGCCGACTCGTCGTCGGGCTGTTCCTGGCTGAGCCGCTCCGCCTGGACGCGGGCGAGGTAGTGCTTCACCTCGCGGTTGACCTGCTGCTCGCTCCAGCCCAGGAGCGGCCCCATCAGCTCGGCGACGACCGGCGCCGCGGACACGCCGCGGTCCCAGGACTCAATGGAGATCCGGGTGCGGCGGGTGAGGATGTCCTCGATGTGACGGGCGCCCTCGTGGGTGACGGCGAAGACCGCCTCGGCCGCGAGGTAGTCGTCGGCGCCGGGCAGCGGCTCGCCCAGCGCGGGGTCGGACTTGATCAGCTCAAGGACCGAGTCGGCCTGCGTGCCGTAGCGCTGGAGCAGGTGCTCCACGCGGGCCACATGGATCCCCGCGGCCTCGGCCATCCTCGCCCGCATGTTCCACGCTGCCTTGTACCCCTCCGCGCCGAGCAGGGGAACGGAGTCGGTGCAGCTTTCGGGAACCCGCTCGTCGAGGGCGCGCGAGGCCTCGTCGACGGCATCCTTGGCCATCACCCGGTAGGTGGTCCACTTGCCGCCGGCGACGACGACGAGCCCGGGCACCGGGTGGGCGACGATGTGCTCGCGGGAGAGCTTCGCGGTGGAGTCGCTCTCCCCGGCCAGCAGGGGACGCAGCCCCGCGTAGACGCCCTCGACGTCCTCGCGGGTCAGCGGGCGGTTCAGCACCCGGTTCACGTGCTCGAGGATGTAGTCGATGTCCTGCGACGACGCCGCCGGGTGGGCCTTATCGAGGTCCCACTTGGTGTCGGTGGTGCCGATGATCCAGTGGCGTCCCCACGGGATGACGAACAGGACCGACTTCTCGGTGCGCAGGATCAGGCCCACGGTGGACTGGAACCGGTCGCGCGGCACCACGAGGTGAATGCCCTTGGAGGCCCGGACCTTGAGCTGCCCGCGGTCCGTCACCATCGCCTGGGTCTCGTCAGTCCACACTCCGGTGGCGTTCACCACCTGCTTGGCGCGGATGCTGAACTCCTCGCCGGTCTCCTGGTCCTTGACCTGGGCGCCGACCACCCGCTCGCCCTCGCGCAGGAAGTTGACCACCGTGACCCGGTTGGCCGCGTGCGCCCCGTAGTGCACGGCGGTGCGGATCATGTTCACCACGTACCGGGCGTCGTCGACCTGGGCATCGTAGTAGCGGATGGAGCCGACCATCGCGTCTTTCTTCAGGCTGGGCGCCGCGCGCAGCGTGCCGCGCCGGGTGAGGTGCTTGTGGAACGGCACCCCTCGGGAGTGCCCGCCGCCGATGCTCAGGGCGTCGTAGAGGGCGATGCCCGCCCCGACGTAGGGGCGTTCGACGAAGCGCTTGCCCAGCGGATAAAGGAACGGCACCGGCCTCACCAGGTGCGGGGCGATCCGCTGGATCAGCAGCCCACGTTCCTTCAGCGCCTCCTGCACCAGGGCGAAGTCGAGCATCTCGAGGTAGCGCAGGCCGCCGTGGATCAGCTTCGAGGACCGCGAGGAAGTCCCGGAGGCCCAGTCGCGGGCCTCGACGATGCCGGTGGTCAGTCCGCGCGTCGCCGCGTCCAGGGCTGAGCCGACGCCCACCACCCCGCCGCCGACGATCAGGATGTCGAGTTCTCCGCCGGGCCGGCTCGTGGCCTTCAGCGCCTCAAGCGCCTCGCTGCGGTACTGGGGACTGAGTGCGCCTGCTGCCATGGCCGTAACCCTCCGAAACGTTGAGTTCTGCGTACCCCAACCTTAGGCACTCAACCGCCCGGAACGCACTTAATCGTTCGAAACATAGGGTGAAAGGACAACCTCCACCCGCTGGAACTCCTTGAGATCCGAGTATCCCGTGGTCGCCATGGCCCGGCGCAGCGCCCCGATCAAATTTGACGTGCCGTTGGTGTGGTGGGAGGGGCCCCACAGCACTTCCTTCAGCGGGCCGACGGTTCCAAGGTTGAACCGGTCGCCGCGGGGAAGCTCGGCGTGGTGGGCCTCCTGGCCCCAGTGCCAGCCCTTCCCCGGCGCCTCCTCGGCGCGGGCCAGGGCCGAACCGAGCATGACGGCGTCGGCGCCCATGGCGATGGCCTTGACGATGTCGCCGCTGGCGCCCATGCCGCCGTCGGCGATGACGTGGACGTAGCGTCCGCCGGATTCATCCATGTAGTCCCGGCGGGCCGCGGCCACATCGGAGATGGCCGAGGCGAGCGGGGAGTGGATGCCGAGGGCCCGCCGCGTCGTCGTCGTCGCCCCTCCCCCGAAGCCCACGAGGACCCCGGCGGCACCGGTGCGCATCAGGTGCAGGGCCGGGGTGTAGCCGGCGGCGCCGCCGACGATCACCGGGACGTCTAATTCGTAGATGAACTGCTTGAGGTTCAGCGGCTCCTCGTTCTTCGACACGTGCTCGGCGGAGACGGTGGTGCCGCGGATGACGAAGATGTCGACGCCGGCGGCGAGGACGGTCTTGTAGAACTGCTGGGTGCGCTGCGGGGTCAGCGACCCGGCGACGGTCACGCCGGCCTCGCGGATCTCGGCCAGCCGGCTCGTGATGAGGTCGGCCTGGATGGGCGCCGCATAGATTTCCTGCAGGCGCGCGGTCGCGGCGGGGCTGAAGTTCTCGGTGCTGAGCCCGGCGATCTCATCGAGCACCGGCTGCGGATCCTCGTAGCGGGTCCACAGGCCCTCGAGGTTGAGCACGCCGAGCCCGCCGAGCCGGCCCAGGGCGATCGCGGTGGCCGGCGACATCACCGAATCCATGGGCGCCGCGATGACGGGCATCTCGAACTGGTAGGCGTCGATCTGCCAGCTCACCGACACATCGAGCGGGTCGCGGGTGCGCCGGGAGGGCACCACGGCGACATCGTCGAGGGAGTACGCCCTGCGTCCACGCTTGGCCCGGCCAATTTCAATCTCGTAAGTCACTGCTCTAGGTTATCCCAGCCCCGCGCGGCACTCTCATCAGGGCATATTGTCCGACCTCCGGCCCCCTCCCGTGCCCCCGCCGGGCCGACCCAATTAACCCTCTTACCCCCGTACGGAATAGAGTTGCAAAAAGGAACACCGCTGTGAAACACCGGCCGGGCAGCAGAACTGCGGGCGCCGGCACCCCCGCACCGCAACGAAGCGGGCGGTTTCCCTCGGCCATTCGACCCGGCGCAGCCACCGGGCCCCGGAGGTTCGCACCGCTCCACCCGGTGGAACAGCACCGACCGGTCCCGCGGACTGCGCGGAATTATTTTTAGAGCAACACCCTTCGAGCACGACCATTCCACGCGGCGGCCCGCCCGCCGCGACATCGACGAGAGAATACCAATTCGTGAATAAAACACCCGCCGCACTGAAAACTCCCCCGACACTCGCCAAGGGCGCAATGCGCATCGTCGCCCTGGGCGGCATCGGCGAAATCGGCAGAAACATGACCGTCTTCGAATTCGGCGGCAAGCTGCTCATCGTCGACTGCGGCGTCCTGTTCCCCGAGGACCACCAGCCCGGCGTCAACGTGATCCTGCCCGACTTCTCCTACATCCGCGAACGCATCAACGATGTCGTCGCCGTCGTGCTCACCCACGGCCACGAGGACCACATCGGCGGCGTTCCGTACCTGCTGCGCGAACGTGCGGACATCCCCCTGGTCGGTTCCCAGCTGACCCTGGCCTTCATCGAGGCCAAGCTCAAGGAACACCGCATCACCCCCAAGACCATCCAGGTCAAGGAAGGCGACCGCCGCACTCTGGGCGGATTCGACCTCGAGTTCGTCGCGGTGAACCACTCGATCCCCGACAGCCTCGCCGTCGCGATCCGCACCGCCGCCGGCATGGTGCTGCACACGGGCGACTTCAAGATGGACCAGTTCCCGCTTGACCGCCGCATCACCGACCTCGGCGCCTTCGCACGCCTCGGCGCGGAGGGCGTGGACCTGTTCCTCACCGACTCCACGAACGCCGACGTGCCGGGCTTCACCACTTCGGAGAAGGACCTCGCCCCCGCGATCGACGCCGTGTTCCGCACCGCTCCGCGGCGCATCATCGTCTCGAGCTTCGCGAGCCACATCCACCGGATCCAGCAGATCATCGACACTGCCCACCAGCACCGCCGCAAGGTCGCCTTCGTGGGCCGCTCGATGGTCCGCAACATGACCATCGCGGCGGACCTGGGCTACCTGAAGATCCCGCAGGGCCTGCTCGTCGACTTCAAGAAGCTCGAGCGCAGCGACGACCACAAGGTCGTGCTGATCTGCACCGGCTCCCAGGGCGAGCCGCTGGCGGCACTGTCCCGGATGGCCAACAACGACCACGCCATCAAGATCAGCGAGGGCGACACCGTCCTGCTGGCCAGCTCGCTGATCCCGGGCAACGAGAACGCCATCTACGGCATCATCAACGCCCTGACCGAGATCGGCGCCAACGTCGTCCACAAGGGCAACGCCAAGGTGCACGTCTCGGGCCACGCCAGCGCCGGCGAGCTCGCCTACTGCTATAACATCGTCAAGCCGCGCAACGTCATGCCGGTCCACGGCGAATGGCGCCACCTGCGTGCCAACTCCGAGATCGCCGTCGCGACGGGCGTGGAGCCCCGCAACGTGATCATCGCCCAGGACGGCGTCACCGTCGACCTCCAGCGCGGACGCGCCACCGTCTCGGGCAAGGTGCCCGCCGGGCTTGTGTTCGTCGACGGCGCCAGCGTCGGAGGCATCACGGAAGAGACCCTGCGCGAGCGCCGCCGGCTCGCCGAGGAAGGCTCGGTGACCGTCCTGGCGATCATCGACGCCGAGACCGGCACCATGGCCGAGCCCCCGGAGTTCTTCATCCAGGGCTTCTCCTGCGATCCGGCCGACCTCGACAAGGCAGGCACCGCCGTCGAGAAGGCCCTCACCGACGGCCCGTCGGGCCGCCAGGGCGGCCGCGGAGCCCGCAATCTGGACCCGGAGGCCGTCATCGAGCGGGCCACGGCGAACTGGATGCGCCGGTTCTACAACCGCACCCCGGTGATCACCGCGATCGTCGTCGACGCGTAGCAGCACCCGGCTCCCAGCAGCACCTGAACCGGTCCCGCGCCTTCCCGGCGCGGGGCCGGTTTTTGGTTTAATTCGGCTGCGGGTCGGTGTGGGCTTGCGGCCGGGCCTCAGGGAACCGTGGGCTGCAGCTGGCTCTCGAACATCCGGTAGTAGCGGCCGCGCAGCTCCACGAGCTCGCGGTGCGTCCCGGACTCCACCACCCGCCCGTCCTCAAACATGTAGACCACATCGGCCTTCTCGATCGTGGCGAGCCGGTGGCTGATGGCGACGATGGTGCGGGACCGGTCCTCGAAGAGCCGGGTGAAGATCCGGTGCTCCGCGAGGGCGTCGATGGCCGAGGTCGGCTCGTCCATGACAATGAACGGGGCATCCCGGTAGAAGTTGCGGGCCATCGCCAGGCGCTGCCACTGCCCGCCGGACAGCCCGCTGCCCTTGCGCCCGCGCGGGTCTTCCATCCAGTTGCTGACATGGTTCTCGAATCCGTTCGGCAGCCGGCGGATGAAGTCCGCGGCCTCCGCATCGGCGGCCGCGCGTTCGATGCGCTCCTCGTCCCGGGGGGCACCTACGTCGCCGAAGAAAATATTGTTCCCCGCCGTGGCGAACTCGTACTTCAGGAAGTCCTGCGACATGACCGCGAGGTGCCGGTGCCAGGAGGACGTGCCAACGGTGCGCAGGTCCCGCCCGTCGAGCAGTACACTGCCCGCGCTCGGTACGTAGAGCCCGGCGAGGATGCGGATCAGCGTCGACTTCCCCGCCCCGTTCTCCCCCACGATGGCGATATGCCGGCCGCGCTCGATCGTCATCGAAATGCCCTTGAGCACTTCCAGGTCGCTGCCCGCGTAGGTGAAGTGGATGTCCTCAAGCTCGACGCGCGAAGGCGGCCCGGACAGCGGTTCACCCGTCGCGGCCGGGACCGGGAGCCCCATGAACAGCTCGTAGTCGTTCAGGTTCGCCAGGTCTTCGTCAATGGAACTGAGCGAACTGACGAGGTCGTTGGCTGTGCTCAGGGCCCGGCTGACGATCTGCTGAATGTAGAGGAACTGGCCCACCGGCTGCGCCCGCGCAATGATCTGCCCGACCACCCAGAGCAGCGCGATGACCTCCGCGCCGTACTGGAGCGCGTCGGCGAGCAACTGCTTGGGGATATAGCGCCGCTGGAAGTCGAGCCGCCGTTTTTCATCGGCGTCACGCAGCCGCGACCGCAGCTGCATGAGATAGTCCACCACCCCGTACAACCGGATCTCGGCGATGTACTGCGGGCGCATGATGTTCGTCTCGATCATCCGGCGCTGACGGCGGGAGTCGACCTGCGTGTTCCAGTGCGCCATCTGCTCCCGCGAGAGGCGGAACTGCAGATACACGCTGGGCACGATCGCGATCAGGACGATCAGCGCCACCCACCAGCTGACCAGCAGCAGCGCCCCGATGGCCAGCACCACCGAGACCAGCTGGGTGAAGATGGCCGCGATCCGGTCGAGGACCCGGGGGTAGGAGTCGGAGAACCGACGCGCCCGGTCGTAGAGGTCCACCGTCTCCTTGTCGTCGTAACGCCAGAACTCCAGCGCGAGGAACCTCTCGTACATCGAATCGCCCACGATGGCGCCGACCCTGAAGCTGAGGACCTGCTGGATGTACCGGTCGACGCTGGTGAAGGCGCCCCAGAACAGCCCCAGCACAGCGGTGATCACCACATAGAGAACGGCCCGCTGCCCGGCCTCGGGCTCACCGGCGTAGGCCTCGGCGAGCGCCGTCGTCGTCAGCGCCGCAAAGTAGGTGGTGACCAACGGCAGCACCGCCCCGATCAGGGAGCCGAGGACCTTCATGACGACGGCGCCCGGCGAAGCCTTGGCGCTCAGCGCCAGGATGCGCCCGACAGCGCGGGCGTACGGGACGAGGGCCAGGCGCGAGGTGGAGCGCTCAGCCACGGCGTGCGCACCCGCCGCCGGCCGGGGCTACCTCCCGGCGGTCCGGAAGCCCAGGGCCGCCATGAGCGCCGCGAGCAGTGCCGCCGCCGCCGTCAGGGGCGCCACGCCGTCGTCGGGCCGCCGCCAACTGGCCCGGACCGACCGCTCCGCGGGGTAACCGCCCGTCATGATGGCTCCAAGGATGCCCAGGGTTCTCGCGGCAGCGCGGCTGGGCCGCCGGAACAGGGCGGCGGTGCAGACCGCCTGGAGCACGAGCATTCCACCGGGCGCCGAGAGGTTGGTGCCGGTCAACCACTGGTCACGCTCGATGGTGTCCGTTGAGCCACGGAGAAATCCTATGTCGTAGGCCGTGCGTTTCCTCAACGCCCGGTGCAATCCTGCGACACCGAGGGCCAGCTGGGCCGCTGAGACAAGGGCAAGACCCTTCCGGCCACGGCCCCGGCGGGCCGCGTCACCGCGGCCCCGGGGCGGTCCTGCCTCGGCCGTCTCGAGTTCGCGGGCGATCATCGGCAATGCGGCATACCGCGCATACTCCGAGGCCAGCCGTCCAGCCGCCTCCTTGTAGGAGGGGTCGGACAGGACCCGCCGGACGGCCTTGCGGATCGCCCGAGGCGACGGCGAGCCGGTGCGCAGGTTGATCCCCACCCCGGCCCAGGCCACCCGGGCCGCGACCTCGGGCTTGTCCTCGCGGTCCCCGGCGACGACCACCGGCAGGCCCTCCGCCAGCGCGCGCTGGGTTCCGCCGTATCCGCCGTTGGTGATCATCACGTCCACCAGAGGCAGCAGGTGCTCGTGCGGTAGGGAACCGGCGACGCGGGCATTCGGCGGCACGTCACCGGGCGGCAGGGGCGCACCGCCGGTGGTGGCGACCACCAGGACGTCCAGGTCCGCCAGGGCCCGGAGCGTGGGCAGGATGAGCCGGCCCGGGTCCTTGTTGTCAATGGTGCCCTGGGTGACGTGGATGACCGGGCGCCCGGCCCGGAGGTCGCCCCACCAGGACGGCGGGGTGAAATCAGCGCTCCCGGTGGGAAGGACCGGGCCCACGAAGCGCACACTGGCCGGCAGGTCGCTGCGGGGGTATTCGAAGCCGGGGCAGGTGAACTGCAGGAACCGGTCCGCGAGGGAGGCCGCGTCCAGGAAGTGGACGGGCAGGGGCACCCCCGCGGCGGCCTTCATCTGCCGGTTCGCCGCCCGGTGCGTGGGCCGGAACACGACCTTTTGGATCAGGGTGTTGAGCATCAGGTTGCGGAGCACCCCGGCCTTCGTCGGCAGGGGCGGCAGGCCCGGACCGAAGGGGGCGGTGTCCCTGCTGGAGAAGGCGAGCGGGATGATCCCGCTGAAGAGGATCGACGGGCGCGGTTCCGCGCGCAGCAGCGGGACGACGGCGCCCGTGAAACTGGATTCGGCCAGGACGGCGTCGGTGGGGGTCCGGTCGAGCTCCTCCCGCAGGGCGCGGTACTGCTGGGGCATGGGCTTGATGAAGACTTCCGCCATGTCGAAGCGGAGCCGGGCCAGCCCCTTCTTCCCGACGCGCCCCGGGAAGGAGAGGTCAAGGTCCCGGTCGTCGAAGTCGCAGGCCTCCGGCAGCCGGAGGAACCTCAGGCCGGCACCCGTGACGGTATCCTCGAACCGGGCACCGGTGAGCATGCCCACCTGGTGCCCCTGGCTGCGCAGGTACCGGCCGATCTCGACCAGGGGCACTACGTGCCCGTAGATCGGGGAGCTGCAGAGAAGATACGTTGCCATCGGTGCCTCCCGGCGCTGTTAGGTCCCGGCCGCTGCCGGCTTGCGGGCGTAGCCCATATAGGAAACCCGGGTGTTCTTGACCCTGCCGAAATCCAGGCGCCGGCTGAGTTCCCCGTAGCTGATCCGGCCCCTGCGGGCGTCGTAGAAGCTTTTGAGCACCACCGGCTTTGGGGCCCGGGGCGCCAGCCCGGCGATCTCCTCGACGCCGAGCCCCGTTTGGGAGAGCTGGGCGGTCAGCTCATCCGGCGTGATGAACAGATTCCAGTCGTGCAGGGCGGCGTCGGTGACCTTCGTGAGGGACCAGTCCTGCATGACCTTGATGCCGAGGAACCTGCTGGTCCGGGTCCGGTTGATGGTGTCGAACAGGTAGAGGCCCCCCGGTCGAAGGGCCCGGGCGGCCTCCTCAAGGACGCGCGGAAGGTCCGTGACGTGTTCGAGCACATCACAGCAGTAGACGACGTCGAACGTTGAACTGCCGACCGGCAGCTCCTCCCCCGTGCCCACGACATACCGGATGCTCAGCCCGGCCTGTCCTGCGTGCTTCCGGGCGGCGGAGATGGCCACCTCGGACGGGTCCACACCGGTGACCGAGAAGCCCAGCCGGGCGAACTCCTCGGCCAGGAAGCCGCAGCCGCAGCCGACGTCCAACGCTGTTCGGCCGGCGTAGGTGCCGAACAGCAACGTCCGCAGGACCTCACGGAAGTAGGCCATCCGTCCCGGGGTGCAGCTGCCGTGGAGGATGTTCAGGACGTTGTCCTCGTCCCACCAGGTCTCGCCGAGGCGGTTGTAGATGTCATTGTCGATGGCCATGGACCCTCCTCCGCTGCCTGCCCTGCGCATATCCTGCTCCGGGGACCGAGCGTTCGACAGGGCCCTTGGACCCGGTTTCTTCCCGCATCGGCGTCGTCCTTCCCGAGTTCACCGGCGCGTCACCTGCTGGAGGCCAATCGATCATCCCTGGCTCCTAGCGTGAGGGTGCCCCGGACCCGGGGCCAGCAACGAAAGGGAAGACCATGCTCCTTCGAAGGACGGCCGCACTGGCGGCAGCCCTCACCGCCCTCACCGCTCTGGGCACCGCACCGGCCCCGGCGGCACAGGACGACGTCGACCTGGGCGTGCCCCGCGCCGCCGCCCACGCCCACAATGACTACGAACACGACCGCCCGCTCTACGATGCGCTCGGGCACGGGTTCACCAGCGTGGAGGCCGATGTCTGGCTGGTCGACGGCGAACTCCTCGTCGCGCACGACCGCGAGGACGTCCGCGCGGGGGCGACCCTCGAAAGCCTGTACCTGGAGCCTCTCGATGCGCTGGTCAAGGGCCATGGAGGCAGCGTGTACCCGGGGTGGGAGGGGGAGTTTCAGCTGCTCATCGATATCAAGAGCGAGGGCCCGGCGACCTACGCCGCGATCGAGGAGGAACTCGCCGAGCACCGCACGATGCTCACCCGCTACACGCACGGGAAGACCAAACCGGGGGCCGTGACCGCGGTGATCAGCGGAAACCGCCCGCTGTCCGTCATGAGCGCCGCCGAACAGCGGTTCGGCTTCTACGATGGGCGGGCGGCGGATCTTGGCGGCGCCCTTCCCGCGGAACTCATGCCGCTGATCAGCAACAACTGGCAGCAGCTCTTCTCCTGGCAGGGGGCCGGCGCAATGCCCGCCGCGGAGCGGGAGAAGCTGACGGCCTACGTCGCGGCCGCCCACGCACAGGGCGCGCGGGTCCGCTTCTGGGCAACTCCGGACCTGCCCGGACCTGCCCGCGAGGCGGTGTGGGCAGAACTGCTCACCGCCGGCGTCGACCACATCAACACCGACGACCTGGCTGCCCTGGAGCGGTTCCTCGCCGGAAGGGAGTAGGCCGGTGCGCGGCGCCTCCGTCGGGGTGCCGCCGCGCAGCACCTTGCCACGCTGGCGACCGAACCGAGGCCGAACCGCCGCCGGCCCCGCCGGCCGCGGTACTCCCCCGGGACGGGGCCGGTGGGGCAAAGTAGTGCCATGGAGATTCTGAGGTACGCCGCCTTCACCAGCGACCCCGCCGGCGGGAACCCTGCCGGCGTCGTGCTCGACGCCACCGGACTGGACGAGAGCCGAATGCAGCGCATCGCCGCCGACGTGGGATATTCGGAGACGGCCTTTGTCTGGCCCGGAGACGGGCGGAACTACACCCTTCGGTACTTCAGCCCCCTGGCGGAGGTGCCGTTCTGCGGCCACGCGACCATCGCCACGGGCGTTGCGCTGGCGGAGCGGATCGGGCCCGGAGACCTGATGTTCGGCACCCCCGTCGGGGATATCGCCGTCTCAACGGCCGGCACGGCCTCCGGCCACCGGGCCACCCTGGTCAGTGCACCGACGCGGAGCCGGGCGGCCTCCGCCGCGGAGACCGCCGGGGCCCTCGCCGCACTCGGGTGGGCGCCGGATGATCTCGATCCAGCGCTTCCGGCCCAGGTGGCCTTCGCCGGAAACGAGCACCTGGTGCTGGCGGCCCGCAGCCGGGAACGCCTCGCCGACCTCCACTACGACTTCGACGGCCTTGGGAAGCTCATGGCCGAGCGGGGCTGGACCACGCTGCAGCTGATCTGGCGCGAGGACCCCGTCACCTTCCACTCCCGCAATCCCTTCCCCGTCGGCGGGGTGGTGGAGGATCCGGCCACCGGCGCCGCCGCTGCAGCGTTGGGCGGTTACCTGCGGGAACTGGGACTCATCACCGCACCGCAGCGGATCACGATCCTCCAGGGCCAGGACATGGGACGGCCGAGCACCCTCGATATTGACGTCTCCCCCACGGACGCGCGCGTTTCGGTCAGCGGCAGTGCGGTGCCGATTCCCGAATAGGAGTCCGGGCGGCGTCGGCGAGGCGCGGGCTGCCCCGACCCCTACGCACGAAGAGGCCCCCGCAACCCTGGTGGGTGGCGGGGGCCTCCTGCTTAAACGACCGGGTGGGCCGGAAACCTACTTCGAACCGTAGTTCGGGGCCTCCACTGTCATCTGGATGTCGTGCGGGTGGGACTCCTTGAGCCCGGCCGGAGTAATGCGCACGAACTTGCCCTTGGCCTTGAGCTCGGGGATGGTACGTGCACCGGTGTAGAACATCGTCTGGCGGAGCCCGCCGACCAGCTGGTATGCCACCGAGGCCAGCGGCCCGCGGTACGCGACCCTGCCCTCGACTCCCTCGGGGATGAGCTTGTCGTCCCCGCTGACGTCGGCCTGGAAGTAGCGGTCCTTGGAGTAGGAGGTGTTCTTCCCGCGGGTCTGCATGGCGCCGAGCGAACCCATGCCGCGGTAGGTCTTGTACTGCTTGCCGTTCACGAAGATCAGCTCTCCGGGGGCCTCTGCCGAACCGGCGAGGAGCGAGCCCAGCATCACGGTGTCCGCTCCGGCCACCAGCGCCTTGCCGATGTCGCCCGAGTACTGCAGGCCGCCGTCGGCGATGAGGGGCACGCCGGCGGGGATGGCCGCCTTGGCGGATTCGTAGATGGCGGTCACCTGGGGCACCCCTACGCCGGCGACGACGCGGGTGGTGCAGATCGAGCCGGGTCCGACGCCGACCTTGATGCCGTCGGCGCCGGCGTCGATCAGGGCCTGGGCGCCGGCGCGGGTGGCCGCCTGCCCGGCGATGATGTCAACGTGCGCCAGGGACTTCTCGGCCTTGAGCCGGGCGACCATCTCCAGGACCCCGGCGCTGTAGCCGTTGGCGGTGTCGACGAAGAGCGCGTCGACACCGGCGTCGACGAGGGCCATCGCGCGTTCCCAGCCGTCACCGAAAAAGCCGATGGCGGCACCGACCCGGAGGCGGCCGTCGTCGTCCTTGGTGGACAGGGGGTACTGCTCGGCCTTGGTGAAGTCCTTGACAGTGATCAGTCCGCGCAGGATCCCTTCGTCGTCGACGAGGGGAAGCTTTTCGATCTTGTTCGTGCCAAGCAGCGCGATGGCCTCATCCCCGCTGATGCCCACGCGGCCGGTGATCAGCGGCATCTTGGTCATGACCTCGCGCACCAGACGGTGCGGGTAGTCCTGCTCCGAGACGAAGCGGGTGTCGCGGTTGGTGACGATGCCGAGGAGGTGGCCGAAGTCGTCGACGACCGGGAGGCCCGAGACGCGGTACTGCCCGCACAGTTCGTCGAGCTGGGCGAGGGTGGCGTCGGGGCCGATGGTCAGCGGGTTCGTGATCATGCCCGACTCGCTGCGCTTGACCCGGTCGACCTGCTCGGCCTGATCGGCGATCGAGAGGTTGCGGTGGATCACGCCGAGGCCGCCCTGGCGGGCCATGGCGACGGCCATGCGCGCCTCGGTGACGGTGTCCATGGCGGCGGAGAGCAGCGGGGTCTGGACGGAGATCCGCTTGGAGACCCGCGAGGAGGTGTCGGCTTCGGACGGGATGACGTCGGTGTGGCCGGGAAGCAGCAGCACGTCGTCGTAGGTGAGGCCAATGAATCCGAAGGGATCGTGGGGTTCGTTCTGCTCAGACAGGGTCACTGATAGTCCTCTTTCGGGGGGTGTCACCGCGGGTGGGGTGCCATCGGCGGCTCTGCCGTCCGGCTGTTAACCATTCTAAAACCAATCTTCGCCGCGCCCTATTCCCCCGACCGCACGACTTCCCCCGACCGCACGACGGCGTCCTGGCGACGGGTGATCACCAGCCGTCGGCGGCTCACCAGCCGGTGAGGGCGAGGAACCGCTCGTTGAAGACCGGCTGGATGGTCTTGACGTAGGTCCTGGTGAGGTGGTCGCGGTCCTTGTAGACGAGCACATTCCCGATCAGGCCCGGGCAGGAGGTGTCGGTGCAGACCTGGTCGGTCAGGTCCAGCACGCCGATTCCGGGATTGTCCCGGGCGACCTGCTCGAGCGGGGACTCCGGGGCGAGAAGTTCGGAGCGGGGCAGGGCGCAGGCGTCGGGATCGCCGCTGTTGAGCTCGATGCACTTGGCCATGTCGAACTCGAACCGCGGGGTGTCGCGCAGGGCCACGACCTCGATGCCCCGGTCAAGGAAGGGCTGCACCCCGGCGGCGTAGCCGTCCGGGACGGTTTCCGCGGGCGAGCTCCAGTCCGTCTTGGATCCGACCGTCAGCACGGCGTCCGGCGCGAGGTCGAGGGCGTAGTCGAGGGCCGCGGCGTTGTGCGCATTGCACTCAGGGCTCGTGGTGGGCGATTCCGCCCCGAACCGGCAGGCGGGCTTGTGCACCAGGACGGCGTTCCAGTTGCGCTCGGTGGCCAGGGCGCCCACCGCGGTCAGCCACACCTGGGCGTGGGAGTCGCCGAGGATCAGTACGGTGCGCTCCGGCGACTTGGCGTTGCCGGCCTGGGAGCAGAATTCAATCCGGGGGTCGGTGGGGACCAGGGTGCCTTCGCAGGGGCCGTCGTACTCGGCCCACTCGTCGCCCAGGGCGCTGGCGAGGGGAAGGATCACGGCGTCCTCGGCCCCGCGGTACTCGAACCCGGGGGCCAGCGCCCGCGCGCCGGGGTTGTCGTCCACCGTCTGCATCCGGGCGGCGTCTTCCTGGGCCTGGACCTGCAGCTCCCACCCCGAGAGGGGCACGGCGACGACGGCCAGGGCCGCGGCTACCACGAGCCCGGTGCGGCGCCTGCGCAGCGTGGGCCAGGACCATGAGCGCACGGGTACCTCGACGAACCGGGTGGTGGCAAAGGCGAGGAGCAGCGACGCAGCGATCACGAGCGCGCCGTCGAGCAGTCCGGCCTCGGGCTTGCGGGCGGTCAGGAGCCAGAAGACGAGGATCGGCCAGTGCCACAGGTACAGGGCGTAGGAGTTGTCGCCGAGGCGCACCAGGGGTGCCGCGCTCAGCAGGCGGTCGACGCCGAAGCGGCTCCCGGTGCAGCCGGCTGCGAGGATGCAGGCGGCGGCCAGGGTCGGCCACAGGGCGATCCAGCCGGGGAACTGCTGCTGCACCTGCAGCAGCAGCCCGCAGCTGAGCATGGCGGCCAGCCCGACCCAGCCGAGCGCCACCCGGGTACGTATTCCGAACCGGGCATATGGCAGCAGCAGCGCGATCAGGGAGCCCAGCGCGAACTCCCACAACCGGGACCGGGTGTCGAAGTATGCGGCCGCCTGGTGGTGCGTGGTCTGCCAGATCGAGAAGGCGAGGGACAGGGCGAAGACCGCAGAGAAGACGGCGATGAGGACGGTGCGGTAGCGCCGCCGGGCGGCCCGCGCCGCGAGGGCGGAGACGGCGAACAGCAGTGGCCACAGCAGGAACACCTGGCCCTGGATGGAGAGGGACCAGAAGTGCTGCAGGGGGCTGGCGTTGCTGTCGTCCTGGGCGTAGTAATCCACGGCGTTGGCGGCAAGTTCCCAGTTCTGCACATACAGCAGGGACGCCCACGTCTGGTCGAAGATTCCCGGCCACCGGGAGGGCGGGGCCAGCACGGCCGTTGCGGCCAGGACAGCCACCAGGACGACGACGGCGGCGGGCAGGAGGCGCCGGAAGAGGCCCAGCCAGTACCGCAGCAGCTGCAGCGGCCGGCCCGACTCGACCTTGCCGACGAAGGAGAACGTGAGCAGGAAGGCGGAGATCAGCAGGAACACGTCGACGCCGCCGGAGACCCGGCCGAGCCACACGTGGTAGAGCACCACCATGACGACGGCGAGGGCGCGCAGGCCCTGCACCTCGGGACGCCGCTGGCGCGCTGCGGGGGCCGCGGGAAGGTTCTCCTCCGGCGCGGTCTTGGTTGCACCCACATCGACCCTTTCGCTTGGCCTGTCGGCGCCGCGGAGCGCCCGGTGTGCCGCAGGAAGCGGCGGCACAATGCTCCAGTTTACCGTTTCGTGATCTGGAGGGGCTCCGGGTCCCCTCCAGTCGCTGCCGCCGGTCCCCGGCCGGCCCCTGGCCGGGAGCAATCGGGTCGGGTGTGCCGAGGGCGGACCGCATCCGTTGGGTGGTGCCCGTTAAGCGAAACACCCCGGCCGGTGGACCCGGCCGGGGTGTTTGCTGCCTGCCGGCAGGGCCGGTGGCGGGCCCTGTCGTGCGGGGACTAGTGGCTGTGGCCGTGGCCGTCCTCGTCGTCCTCAGCGGGCTTCTCGACGACGAGCGTCTCGGTCGTCAGGACCAGGGCGGCGATCGAGGCTGCATTGCGCAGCGCCGAGCGGGTCACCTTGACCGGGTCGATGATGCCGGCGTCGATCAGGTTCTCGTACTCGCCGGTGACGGCGTTGAAGCCGTGCCCGTCTTCGAGTTCGGAGACCTTCGCAACGACGACATAACCCTCGTGGCCGGCGTTCTCGGCGATCCAGCGCAGCGGCTGCGCCAGGGCGCGGCGCACCAGACCGACGGCGGTTGCGGCGTCGCCCTCGAGGGCGAGGACGCGGCTGTCGGTGTCCAGGGCCTTGCCGGCCTGGACGAGTGCGGAACCGCCGCCTGCGACGATGCCCTCATCGAGTGCGGCGCGCGTCGCGGAGACGGCGTCTTCGATGCGGTGCTTCTTTTCCTTCAGCTCAACCTCGGTGGCGGCACCGACCTTGATGACACCCACACCGCCGGAGAGCTTCGCGAGGCGCTCCTGGAGCTTCTCGCGGTCCCAGTCGGAATCGGTGCGCTCGACCTCGGCGCGGATCTGCGCCACGCGGTCGGCGACGTCGGAGGCTTCGCCCGCGCCGTCGACGATGGTGGTGGCGTCCTTGGTGACCGTGATGCGCCGGGCGGAGCCCAGCACCTCAAGGCCGACCTGGTCCAGCTTCAGGCCCAGGTCGGGGGAAACGACCTGCGCACCGGTGAGGGTGGCGATGTCCTGCATCATGGCCTTGCGGCGGTCGCCGAAGCCGGGCGCCTTGACGGCGACGGCGTTCAGGGTGCCGCGGATCTTGTTCACCACGAGGGTGGACAGCGCTTCGCCTTCGATGTCTTCGGCGATGATGAACAGCGGCTTGCCGGCCTGGAGGGCCTTCTCCAGCAGCGGAAGGAATTCCGCCAGGGAGGAGATCTTGCCGGAGTTGATCAGGATCAGCGCGTCCTCGAGGACGGCTTCCTGGCGCTCGGCGTCGGTCACGAAGTACGGCGAGAGGTAACCCTTGTCGAACTGCATGCCTTCGGTGAGGACGAGCTCGGTCACCGTCGAGGAGGATTCCTCAATGGTGATGACGCCGTCCTTGCCGACCTTGTCGAAGGCCTCGGCGAGCAGGTCGCCGACTTCGGTGCTCTGGGCGGAGATGGCCGCGACGCTGGCGGTCTGGTGGCCGACAACCTCCTTGGCGTTCTCCAGCAGGCGCGCGGCAACGGCCTCGACCGAGACCTCGATGCCGTGCTTGAGCTGTCCCGGAGCGGCGCCCGCGGCAACGTTGCGCAGGCCTTCCTTGACCAGGGCCTGCGCGAGCACGGTGGCCGTGGTGGTGCCATCACCGGCGACGTCGTTGGTCTTCGTCGCTACTTCCTTGGCCAGCTGGGCGCCGAGGTTCTCGTAGGGGTCGTCGAGTTCGACCTCGCGGGCGATGGTGACGCCGTCGTTCGTGATTGTGGGCGCTCCCCACTTCTTGTCCAGCACGACGTTGCGTCCGCGCGGGCCAAGGGTCACCTTGACGGTGTTTGCAAGCTTGTCGACGCCGGCCTCGAGTGCGCGTCGGGCTGCATCGTTGAACTCCAACTGCTTTGCCATGGTTTGTTCCTTTCAGGCTGGTGCAGTGAGAAGACCCCGGCCAATACTGGCCGGGGTCTTCATCGGAAAAAGCTTACTTAACGACGACCGCCAGGACGTCGCGCGCCGAGAGCACCAGGTATTCCTGGCCGCCGTGCTTGACCTCGGTTCCGCCGTACTTCGAGTAGATGACGACGTCGCCCTCGGCGACGTCGACGGGAACGCGGTTGCCGTTGTCGTCGACACGGCCCGGTCCTACAGCTACAACCTCGCCCTCCTGGGGCTTCTCCTTAGCGGTATCCGGGATGACCAGACCGGAAGCAGTTGTCTGCTCGGCTTCCAGCGGGCGGACAACAATACGATCCTCAAGAGGCTTAATAGAGACCGACACTCGGGCTCTCCTTTGCGTTCGTTACTAATGGATTGAAGGCCGTTGGTTCCGCACTGGCCGTCGTCGCGGTGCCGGCCGGCACTTTCCTCGGGATTAGCACCCTCCTACTGAGAGTGCCAACCCTGACTTTATGCACTGGTTAGCACTCGGTCAAGGCGAGTGCCAGAACGCGCGGGTTTTCGGGAGCGCGCCCCGCGCCCCGGAGCACGGAGCGCACCGCCGGGTACGTCGCCTAGGGTTGGATCATGGCTTCCGAGAACCCCGTCACCGACTCCATCGCACCGATCCTCACGCCCCAGGGCTGGGAGCTGCTGAACTCGCTGGGCCCGTACTCGGAGGCCGGCAGCCTGCAGCTGAGCGAGCAGCTGCGCCGGGCCGGCCACGCCCCCGAGGTCGTGGCGGCGGCCCTGACCCAGTGCCGCCTGCGGGCAAAGGCCCACGCGAAGTTCGGCGGGTTCGCGGACCGGATGGTGTTCACGCAGGCGGGCCTGGAGCAGGCGACGCGGCTGCGGGTCGCGGCCCACCACGCGCAGCGGTTCGTGACCGCGGACCTGGTGCGGGTGGCCGACCTGGGCTGCGGGATCGGCGCGGACTCGATGGCGCTGGCCACCCTGGAGCGTGAGGTGACCGCCGTCGAGCTCGACGAGACCACCGCGGCCGCCGCGACCATGAACCTGCTCCCCTGGCCGAACGCGTCGGTGCTGAACGTCGATGCGTCCGCCGTGGATGTGACGAAGTACGACGGCGTCTGGCTGGATCCGGCCCGCCGCAGCACCTCCACCTCGGGTACCACCCGCCTCTTCGACCCCGAGGCGTTTTCTCCCCCGCTGTCCTTCGTCGAGGACCTCGCCGCCCGAGGCATGCCCGTCGGGGTGAAGCTTGGCCCCGGCATCCCGCACGAGGCGATACCGGCGGACTGCGAGGCCCAGTGGGTCTCCGTGGACGGCGACGTGACCGAGGCGGCCCTGTGGTTCAACGCGCTGCGCCGGCCCGGAGTGCGCCGCGCCGCCCTCGTGCTCAGCGCCCACGGCGCGGCGGAGCTGACCAGCGCCGAGGACTTCGGCGCCGGCCCGGAGGCGCCCGTCGGCCCGCCGGAGGGCTACCTGTACGAGCCGGACGGAGCCGTCATTCGGGCGGGCCTCGTCGCCGACGTCGCGGAGCGGCTCTCCGGGCACCTGCTCGATCCCCGGATCGCGTACATCTGCGCGCCGGAGCTTCACGAGACGCCGTTCGCCCGCCCCTACCGGATCGTGGAGACCCGCCCGTTCAATCTCAAGGCCCTCAAGCAGTGGGTGCGCGCCGAAGGCATCGGCGTCCTCGACATCAAGAAGCGCGGAACCTCCGTCACCCCCGAGGAGGTGCGGCGCCAGCTGCTCAGCGGCTCCGGGAAGGCCCGGAAAAAGGCCACGCTGGTCCTGACCCGCATCGGCGATGACCGCGTGGCCATCGTCGTCGAGCCCGTCCCGGCGCACCCGGCCCCAGCGGCCGGCTAGGCCCCAAGCCTGCGGGTCCGCACCACTCCGAGCAGCACACCGCCCAGGAAGGCGGCCGCGCCACCGGCGATCAGCGCCGCCCGGACATCGAAACTGTTGACGAGCACCCCGCCCACCGCCGCGCCGAGGCCGATGGCCAGCTGGAAGGCGGCGACGGTGACCCCGGAGACCGATTCGAGGCTCTCCGGGTGAGCCCGCGCCATCCAGGACTGGATAAGGGTGGGGATGGCGCCGAAGCCGAGTCCCCAGAGCACGATGGCCGCGACAGCGACCGGAAGGCTGCCGCCCAGGGTGGCCCACAGGATGGTCGCGATGCCAACTGCCGCGCCCATAACGACGACGGAACGGTGGAGCGCGCCGTCGGCGGCCGGGCCGCTGGCGAGGTTGCCCACGAACGAGGCGATGCCGAAGGCGGCCAGCGCCAGGGCTAATCCCTCGGCGTTGAGCCCGGCGACGAGGTCACCGGCCAGGCGGATGTAGGTGAAGCCGGCGAAATGTCCGCCGGCGATGAGGAACATGCCGACCATTCCGACGATTACCAGCGGCGACCGGAGGGTCGCCAGGAAGGCCCGGCCCGGTGAGGGTTCGGGCGCCACCGGCGGAAGCCAGGCCGAGGCCAGGACGAGGCCGACAACGCTCGCCGCGGCCGCCAGCAGGAACAGGACGCGCCAGCCCCACAGCTCGCCGAGCACGAGCCCGAGGGGAACGGCGAGGATCGTGGCCAGGGAGACGCCGACGTTGACGACCATCATGCCGCGGCCGATCCTTTCGCGGCTGACGAGGGCGGCGACGACGGCGATGGCCAGCGCCCAGAAACCTCCGACCGACACCCCGAGCAGGAGCCGCGCGGTGAGCAGCACCGCGAAGGACGGGGCCAGGGCGACCAGGAGGTTGGACACCGCCGCCAGGACCACGAGCCCGATCAGCGCGATCCGGCGGTCAAGGCGCGGCAGCACCAGCGCGATGGCGGGACCGGTGACCGCCGCGGCGACAGCGGTGGCGGTCACTGCCTGGCCCGCGAGGCCCTCGGAGATGCCGAGATCCGAGGACATGCGGGAGAGCAGGCTCGCCGGAAGGAATTCGCTCGTCACGATCGCAAAGAGGACGACGGACAGGGAGGCCACACCCCACCAGGGCGACCGGGTGCGGGGCGAACCGTAGGGCGCTGGCGGTGCGTCCTGCGCGGTGGCTGTGCTGGAGTTCATTGAGGCTCTTCTCGGGTTGGAAACGTTCGATTGGAACGTTCGTTCGGGGATGTCGGCCGCGCTGCCGCCTGTCAGTTATTGAACAACTATTCAAGAACTCGAAGAATTCCCCGCCCCGCCATTCCGTATAGGACGGCCGCCCCACGGGCCAGCCGCAGAATTCCTCCGGCCGCAGGTACGGACTCACTAGACTCGGAGAAACCCCCGGACAGCTAAGGTGGCAGCCATGACCCCCCAGCCAGCATCACCGCGCCGCGGTGTCCTCGTCGACGTCGACGGCACCCTCGTCGACTCGAACTACCAGCACACGATCGCCTGGTGGCAGGCCTTCCGCCGTTTCGGGCATGACGTGCCGATGGCGGAGATCCACCGGGCGATCGGCATGGGCGGCGACAAGCTCGTCGCGCACCTGCTCGGCGAGGACCGCGACGCCTCCCTCGACGGGGACCTCGACGCCACGCACGGCGCCGTGTTCTCGACCTACTGGCCCTCCCTGCGCGCGTTCGACGGCGCCGGCGACCTGCTCGGCCGCTGCTTCGACGAAGGCCTCGTCGTGGTCCTTGCCTCCTCCGCCTCCGGAAAGGAGCTCGAGGTGCTCCGCGGCGTCATCGACGCCGACGCCGCCATCACCGACGCCACGAGCTCCTCCGACGCCGAGAACAGCAAGCCCTCCCCCGACATCCTGCAGGCGGCCCTCAAGGCCGGCGGCCTGGAGGCGGGCAACGCGGTGTTCGTCGGCGATTCGGTCTGGGACGTGTTCTCGGCGACGGAGCTGGACATTCCCACCATCGGCATCACCACCGGGGGCACCAGCGAGGCCGAACTGCGCGAGGCCGGCGCCGCCGAGGTGTACAAGGACGTTCGGACGCTCCTGAAGAATTTCACCGACAGCCCCCTGGCGAAGCTGCTCGCCTGAGCGGCTGCCCGGCCAGCACGCTTGCCGCGTCAGCCCTGCCGGGAGAATTCCCCGGCGGCGGCCACCTGCTCCGGGGAGGGACGCACCCCGGTGTAGAGCACGAACTGCTCCTCAGCCTGCAGGGCAATGACCTCGGCGCCGGTGATCACGGGCTTGCCCGCTGCCCGGGCCGCACGGATCAGCGGGGTCTCCGAGGGCAGCGCGACGACGTCGAACACCACCGAGGCCGCGTCGATCGCGGCGGCCGGGAAGGAGACCTCGTCCGCGTCCGGGCCCGCCATCCCCACTGGGGTGACGTTGATCAGCAGCCCTGCGGTCGAGGAGCCGACGTCCTGCTGCCAGGCAAACCCGTACAGCCCGGCCAGGGCCCGGCCGGCCTCCTCGTTCCGCGCCACGACCGTCACGTCCCGGAATCCCGAGTCGCGCACCGCCGCCACAACCGCCTTGGCCATGCCGCCGGAGCCGCGCACCAGCACCGTGTGGTCCGTGGACACCCGGTGTTCGGCCAGCAGCCGGGCCACGGCGAGGTAATCGGTGTTGTACGCGGTGAGCACGCCGTCATCGTTGACGATGGTGTTGACCGAATCGATCGCCGTCGCCGAGGGATCCATGCGGTCAACAAGGGCGATGACGTCCTCCTTGAAGGGCATGGAGATGGCGCAGCCGCGGATCCCCAGCGCCCGCACGCCGCCGATCGCCGCAGGCAGGTCCGTAGTGGTGAACGCCTTGTAGATGTAGTTCAGCCCCAGCTCGTCGTACAGGTAGTTGTGGAACCGGGTCCCGATATTGCTGGGCCGCGCGGCGAGGGAGATGCACAGGGTCATGTCTTTATTGAGGATCGGCACGTGCCCATTGTTCCATCCGTTCGCCGCACGCGCTGGTGCGGGCCCTGCACTACGATTGGCTCAGTTCTCATTCGCGATGACGCGCTGCCGAGGCGAAAAACCAGCACACAGTCCGGTACCGGTCAGGAGCCAGCCCATGAAGATCGATTTTGCACGCTCAGCCCAGTCCACCCTGGGCGTTGAGTGGGAGCTGGCTTTGGTCGACCGGAACAGCGGGGAGCTCGTGTCGGCCGCCGAGGAGGTCCTGCGGGGCGTCACGGCCAACCACCCCGAACTTCAGGACGACGAGGAACACCCCCACATCAAGCAGGAGCTGCTGCTGAACACCGTCGAACTGGTCACCGGCGTCTGCACGACCGTCGCCGAGGCGAAGGCGGACCTGAGCAGGTCCCTGGCCGCGGTGCGGGAGGTCACCGATCCGATGGGCGTCGAGCTGTTCTCCGCCGGGTCCCATCCCTTCAGCGCTCCGCGTTCCCAGCCCGTCTCGGACAAGGAACGCTACTTCAAGCTGATCGACCGCACCCAGTGGTGGGGCCGCCAGATGGTGATCTACGGCGTGCACGTCCATGTCGGGCTCGATTCGCGGGACAAGGCCCTGCCGGTGCTTGACGGGCTCATCAACTACTTCCCCCACTTTCAGGCGCTTTCGGCCTCCTCCCCCTTCTGGGGCGGGGAGGACACCGGATATGCCTCGCAGCGGGCGCTGATGTTCCAGCAGCTTCCCACCGCCGGGCTGCCCTTTCAGTTTCCGGACTGGGAGGCCTACGAGGCGTACGTCTCGGACATGTTCACCACCGGGGTCATCGATTCGGTGAGCGAGATCCGCTGGGACGTGCGACCGGTCGGCAATCTCGGCACCGTGGAAATGCGCGTCTGCGACGGGCTCTCCACCCTTCAGGACGTCGGAGCGGTGGCCGCGTTGACCCAGTGCCTGGTGGACGAGTTCTCCTCCCAGCTCGACGCCGGCCGGGCCATCCCCACGATGCCGCCGTGGCATGTGCAGGAGAACAAGTGGCGGGCCGCCCGGTACGGCCTCGACGCCATCATCATCCTCGATGCCTCCGGCAAGGAACAGCTCGTCACCGAGCACCTTACGGAGGTGCTCAACCGGCTGGAGCCGGTCGCCGCGAAGCTGGGTTGCAGTGACGAACTGGCCGACGTCGAGACGATCCTGAGCCGGGGTGCCGGGTACCAGCGCCAGCGCCGGGTTGCCGAGGAGAACGGCGGCAACCTGCGCGCCGTCGTGATGGACATGGTCGACCAGCTGCGCCGGTAACGCCCGGTCGCTGGGGCCGTCCCGGCGGGCCAACGGCCGGCGCCGGGACCGGCTCCGGGCGCTCTGGTGCCCGGGGAGCCTGCGTGAAAGGATCAGCCATGCAGATCACCCTTTCACTCATGCCCGCGGAACGGCTCGGCCGCTGGCTTGCCGGCAGCATGAGCGCCTATATCGCCGAGCGGATGAGGTCCGGGGAGACACCCGGGCAGGCACGGGCCAACGCCGAGCGCTCGCTCCAGGCGTTCTTCCCCGCCGGACGTCCCGCGCCCGGCCATCGTGTCTATCACCTGATGGCCGACGGATCACCCGTGGGGTACCTGTGGATCGGGCCAACGGAGTCGGAAGAGGCTGCGTGGTGGGTGTACGACATCGAGGTTGACGAACCGTTTCGACACCGGGGCGTGGGCCGGCAGGCCATGCTGCTGGCCGAGGAGGAGGCCCGCCGCGGCGGTGCGACCTCCCTCGGGCTCAACGTCTTCGGGCACAACCAGCCCGCGCAGCGGCTCTACGAACAGCTCGGCTATACGACCACCGCGATCCAGATGAAGAAGCAACTGTCCGGCCAGGACGCCGGCGCGGAACCGACCCTTCCGGAAAGGACCACCCGATGAGCGAGGTGCACTCCTCCGACGGAACCCGCATTGGATACGAAACCCAGGGGACAGGCCCGACGGTCATCCTCATCGACGGTGCCATGTGCCACCGGGGTGCGGGTCCAATGCGCGCAGTCGCCCCCGGGCTGGCGCCGACGTGCACCGTCGTGCTCTACGACCGCCGGGGCCGCGGCGCCAGCGGCGACACCCTTCCCTATGCCGTGGATCGGGAGATCGAGGACATCGCGGCCCTGATCACTGCGGTCGGCGCTCCGGCCGCCCTCGTGGGCATGTCCTCCGGAGGCGCGCTGGCCGCTCTCGCGGCCGCCCGCCTCGGCGGGGAGGTCACCGACCTCATCGTGTACGAGGTGCCCTTCATGCCCGAGCCCGCCCGGCCGGCGGCCCTCGCCTATACGGCGGAACTGGGCTCGGCGCTGAGCGGCGGAGACCGCGACGGCGCGGTGACGGCATTCCTGGCCCGGGTCGGAGTACCCGGCCCGGCGGTGGAGCAGATGAAGTCCTCGCCCGCCTGGGAGGGGATGACGGCCATCGCTCCCACCCTCGGATACGACGACGCCGTGATGGGCGACAGCAGCATCCCGGCCGAGCTGGCCTCCATCACCGCCCGCACCCTGTCCCTGGCCGGCGGCGCCTCCCCGGACTTCCTGCAGTGGGGTGCGCGCGGCATCGCGGAGCTGGTTCCCGGGGCCGAATTCGACCTCCTTGACGGTCAGGGCCACGACGTCGACCCCGCGCGGCTCGCCGACCGGGTCAGCGCCGTCCTCAACCGATGACGCCCCCCGCTGACTCCGCCCGCTGATCCCGCCGCATTCCGGCAGGAACCCGGCAGCAAGCGGACAGGCGCCCCGGGGTCCTGCGTTGCTTAGGAGGCGGGCGGATCCCGGTCCGGGTCGGCGTCCTCTTCCTCGAGCTGGCTGGTGATCAGGTCCACCCGGTCGGCCTGAATCAGGCCCTCGTCGTTCTGGATGGCTTCGACGTCGCTGCTGTCGATTTCCTGCGCCGGGTCGGGCGTCTCGCTGGTCATGGCATCCTCCCTGCTGTGGTGTCCGTGCCGTCGCACCGGGATCTTCCGCCGATCGTACCGCCGCAGCCCTCCCCCGCCGCCGGCATTTGCCCCCTCCGCAGCGCATCCACTTTCGATGGCCTGGCGCGCCGTCCCGTGGTAGGGGCCGCACTGCTTACCTGACGCTGTAAGGTACGGAACTGCTCTCACCATACGCCGTAAGGTAAACTTTCGGAGGAACGGGTAGGAACCGGCTGCGGGAATCCATGGAGGGAGAAGGATGGCATCGACACGAGGGCCGAAGGCCCCCCGGGATCCGGTCTCCCGGGAGCGGGCAGTCCGGGTGGCCGTGGACCTCGCCGACGCCGGCGGCCTCGAGTCCCTGAGCATGCGCAGGCTCGCCCAGGCACTGGGAGTGGAGGCCATGTCGCTCTACTACCACGTGAACAACAAGGACGACATCATCGACGGCATGGTCGATCTGGTATTCGACGAAATCGCCCTGCCCTCGACGGATACCCCGTGGCGGACGGCGATGGAGGACCGCGCGCACTCCGCCCGCGCCGCCTGGGCCCGGCACCCGTGGGCGATCAGCCTGATGCGCTCCACACCGGGCACTGCAACGCTGAGGCACCTCGACGCCGTGATCGCCTGCCTGCGCGGCGCGGGATTCTCGATGACGCTCACCGCGCACGCGGTGTCGCTGCTCGACAGCTACGTCGACGGATTCGCTCTCCAGGAGGCCTCCCTGCCGCTCAGCGAGGCCGGGGACGTCAACACGGCAACCGAAAGCATCCTCGCCCAGCAGCACGTGATGTCCGGAGCTTTCCCCCACCTCGCCGAGATGGCGCAGACCCATATCCTTCAACTCGGCTATGCCTATGGGGATGAATTCGCGTTCGGGCTCGGGCTCATCCTGGATGGAATCGAGGCCGCCCACCGGGCCGCCTCCGGCTGATCCCGAGGCTCCAACGCCGAAGTGCTTCCCCTCCGGACCGGAGAGGGAGCACTTCCGCCTTGACCTGCGCCGGTTGGCCGGCCGGGCCTACACCGCGGCTCGGGCCTTCACGAGGTCAAGGACCGAGGGGAACAGGACGTGCCCCTCGTCCAGGCCCGTGATCCGGGTGACCGCGTCCTCCGCCGGGTTGTCCCCGATGATGCGGGCGAGTTCCTCGACTTCCGGATCTGCCGGGTCATCGAAGGCCAGGGCCGCCTCCATCGCCGCCAGCAGGGCGGCCGGATGCGTGCCGCCCTCGGCGAGTTCGGCCGCGGGGCCGACGAAGCGTTCGTGGCGTCCGAGCTTGCGCAGCGGTGCCCGTCCGACCCGCACCACCGTGTCCGGCAGGTGCGGGTTGGAGAACCGGCGCAGAATCTTCTGCACGTACGCCTCCTGCTCGTCGGCGGCGAAACCGTGCTTGGTGACCAGCAGCTGCTTCGTCTCCTCCAGCACGGCCCGCACCCGGCGCGCCACTTCGGAGTCCGCCATGGCGTCGGAGATCTTTTCGGCCCCGGCCGCGTAGCCGAAATAGGCGCAGGCGGCGTGCCCGGTGTTCACCGTGAACAGCTTGCGCTCGATGTACGGGGCGAGGTCGTCCACGTAGGTGGCCCCGGGGATCCGCGGCTCGCTGCCCGCGAACGGGGTCCGGTCGATGACCCACTCGTAGAAGGTCTCCACCGTCACGTCGAGCCCCTGCCCGGGCGCCTGGTTCGGCACGATCCGGTCAACCGCGGTGTTCGCGAAGACCGCCCGTGTGTCCAGCCCGCTCCGGTCACCCGAGTACGCGTCCACCACAGCCTGCCGCAGCAGGTCGGTGGCGTTGATCGCGTTCTCGCACGCCATCACCTGCAGCGGCTGCGCGTCCGGTGACCGCCGCGCGATGGCGGCCGCGATCACGGGAGCCAGGAACTTCAACACCCCCGGTCCGACGGCGGTGGTCACCATGTCGGCGGTGGCGACCTCCTCGATCACCGCGGCCTCCTCGGCGCGCGAGTTCAGGGCCCGGTAGTTGTCCACCGTCTTGTCGGTGGGTTCCTCTCCGACCTCGTGGACCGTATAGGAGGGCGTTGAGGCGAGCTGGTCGATCAGCGCCTCGGCCACATCGGCGAACACCACCTCGTAGCCGGCTTCGTGGAGCAGCAGCCCCACGAAGCCGCGGCCGATGTTGCCTGCCCCGAAGTGCACGGCCTTCACTAGGCGTTCACCTTCCCGAAGAGAGCGAGGACCTCATCGACGCTTTCGGCCCGGTCGAGGCGGGCCACCTGCTCCTTGTCGGAGAAAACGCGCGCGATGGCCGAGAGGATGGAGAGGTGCTCGTTGTTGACGCCGGCGACACCGACGACGAACTTCACCTGCTTGCCGTTCCAGTCGATGCCCTCGGGGTAACGCACGATCGAGACGGCCGAGCGCTTGATGTATTCCTTCGCGGCGTTGGTGCCGTGCGGAATGGCGAGGAAGTTGCCCATGTAGGTCGGCACCGACTGCTCGCGTTCGTGCATAGCGGCGATGTAGCTTTCCTCAACCGCGCCCCGGTCCACCAGGAGCCGACCGGCCTCGTTGATGGCATCGGCCTGGGTGGTCGCGCTTCCCTGCAGCACGACGCTCCGCTCAGCGAGGACCTCCCCGCCCGCGGGCTGGGCCTGCTCCGAAAGGTCGGGCGCTCCGCTGTCGGGTGCAGGCGTGCCGTCGCCCTCGCGCTGGCTGCGGGCGAGGTCGACGATCTCGTCGTACCGCGGGCTGTTCATGAAATTGTCCACGGAGACATGCGTTGCTGCGGCGGTCAGCGGCCGGGCCCGGTCCGTCAGGTCCTGGTGGGTGACCACCAGGTCGTAGGAATCGGTGAGGTTGGCGATCGAGGAGTTGGTGACCTTCACATCGGTCAGGCCGGCTGCCTTAAACTTGTTCCGCAGCACGGAAGCTCCCATAGCGCTGGAGCCCATGCCTGCATCGCAGGCGAAGACAACGTTGCGGATCGGGCCGGCGGGCGCCTCTCCCTTGGCTCCGATCAGGCCGGAGACCGAGCTCTTGCGGCCCTTGATGCCTTCCATCTTGGTGGTGGCGTTGCTGAGGCTGTCGTCGTCATCGGCGGGGTTCTTGGTGGTCTTGAGGATCACCGAACCGATCAGGAAGGATACCGCGGTGGCGAGCAGCACCGAGAGGGTGACCCCGACGTAGCTGTCGGAGGCCGTCGCAGCGTACACGGCGATGATGCTGCCGGGGGCTGCCGGGGAGCGCAGTCCCGCACCGGTGAGGACGAGGGTGAGGATACCGGCCATGCCGCCGCCGATGGCGGCGAGGATCATGATCGGCTTCATCAGCACGTAGGGGAAGTAGATCTCGTGGATGCCGCCGACGAAGTGGATGAGGGCCGCGCCGGGAGCGGACGCCTTGGCGATGCCGCGCCCGAAGACCATGTAGGCCAAGAGGATGCCGAAGCCGGGGCCGGGGTTGGCCTCGAGCAGGAACAGGATCGACTTGCCGTTCTCCAGCGACTGCTCCGTCGCCAGCGGCGTGAGGATGCCGTGGTTGATGGCGTTGTTGAGGAAGAGCACCTTGGCGGGCTCGATGAAAATGCTTGTGAAGGGGAGCAGCCCGTTCGTGACGAGGAAGTCGACGACGGCCCCCGCGGCATTGCTGAAGGCGGTCACCAGCGGCCCGATGGCAAGGAGCCCGAAGACCGCCATTACGGCCGCGACGATGCCTGCGGAGAAGTTGTCGACGAGCATCTCAAAACCGGGCTTGATCTTGCCTTCCCAGAGTCCGTCAAGCTTCTTCATGATGAAAGCCGTCAGCGGGCCCATGAGCATCGCCCCGATGAACATCGGAATGTCGGTGCCCACGATGACGCCCATGGTGGCCGCCGCGCCGACGACGCCGCCGCGGATCCCGTGCACCATGCGTCCGCCGGTGTAGCCGATGAGCAGCGGGAGCAGGTAGGTGATCATCGGGCCGACGAGGGCTGCCAGGGACTCGTTGGGGAAGAACCCTGCAGGGATGAACAGTGCCGTGATGAAGCCCCACGCGATGAAGGCCCCGATGTTGGGCATGATCATTCCGGACAGGAAGGTCCCGAATTTTTGGACGCGGACCCTCGCACTGGTGCGGGGCGCCGCTTCTGCTTGTGTTGCCACGTGCGTTCCTAACCGTTGTCCCTGCGTCAGTGCGGGGAGTGATGGATAAATCGGTTTCTTGTCAGCCCGTCCGGGTGGAAATCCGTTGGAGCCACTCGAGGAAGAGCTTCAGCTCGGAGCTGGAGAGCTGGTCGGGGTGCGATGCCTGCAGCGCGGCATTCAACGCGATGGCCGCGACCACCACCGAAGGGGTGCCCTCGGTGTCGATGACCGGGTCCGAGTCGGAATCGGTCGCGATGGCGGAGATGACAGCCTCGCGAGTCATCACTGACAGTTCGAGGCTGCGGTTTGAGGCGGGCTCGGCGATCAGCATGAGGGTCACGCCGATGTTCGCTGCGAGCAGGCTTCGGGCCGCCTCGGCAGGCGGCACGACCAGGCGGGCCGCGGCGGCCGCCCGCTTCAGGACTTCTTCGAGGAACGCCTCGGCCTCGGCCACCATTGAGGGCCGGCGTTCCGGACGGATATTGCCGAACATGACCAGGTACAGGTGTGGATGGTCGAGACCGAACTGCACGTGGTTGTCCCAATGACGGCGCAGGTCCTCCACCGGCTGCCCCGAGCTGGGGAGGTTGCGCTCACCCTCGAGGTATTGGGTGAAACCTTCGGCCACGACGGCGTCAAAGAGGCCCTCCTTGTCCCCGAAGTGGTGGTACAGGGTGGGAGCGGTGACCCGGGCGAGCCGGGTCACCTGGCGCGTTGATACCGGTGAACCGCCGGACTCGGCCAGCAGCGACGCGGCTGCCCTCAGCAGCCTAGTCTTCGGCGCGGGCTCGCCAGCGGTATCCATGCCTGCTACCGTAACACCTATAGCGTTGATATATGAAGTGGGTCACACGCTTCAATGCCGCTTCCCGGCCCGGGCGGGTACGGTGGAAGTCCATGCGCACACGGCGAGGAAATGAGGACGTTCAATGCGGAATTTCTCAGGAGTAGGCGTCAGCCCGGGGCGGGTCATCGGAACCATCCGCCAGATGCCGAAGCCCGTGAGCGAGCCCCCCAAGGGCGAGCGGCTCCGGGAGGGCGTAACCCCCGAGGATGCCGCGGCGGCCCTGCGGTCGGCCACGAAGGCCGTCCAGGCCGAGTTGAAGCAGCGCTCGGAGACGGCCAGCGGCGACGCGCGCGCCGTGCTCGAGGCGACCGCCATGATGGCCACCGACCCCATGCTTGTCAAGAGCGCAGTCAAACTCATCAACGCAGGCACCTCCGCCGAGCGCGCGGCCTGGGATGCCGGTGCCTCGGTGGCCGAGATGCTCCACAATCTCGGCGGGTACATGGCCGAACGCGCCACCGACGTCCTCGACGTCCGGGCCCGGATCGTGGCCGAGCTGCGCGGGCTGCCCGCGCCGGGCATCCCGTCCTCGGACACTCCCTTCATCCTGATCGCCGAGGACCTCGCGCCCGCCGACACCGCCACCCTCGACCCCGAGAAGGTCCTGGCCCTGGTCACCTCCGGCGGCGGACCGCAGTCCCACACCGCCATCATCGCCCGCTCCCTGGGCTTGCCGGCCGTGGTCGCCGCGACGGGAGTCGACGAGCTTGAAACCGGTGCGCGCGTCTACGTCGACGGCGCTGCCGGAACCATCAGCGTGGACCCCGGCGCCGATGAGGAGGCCGCGGCCGAGGCCTACGCCGCCGCCGCGGCGGCCCTCACCGAATTCGACGGCACCGGCAGGACCTCGGACGGCCACGAAGTGCCGCTGCTGGCCAATGTCGGAGGCGCCAAGGACGCCCGCGGAGCGGCGGAGGCCCGGGCCCAGGGCGTGGGTCTGCTCCGCACCGAATTCTGCTTCCTGGGCCGGGACAGCGAACCGACGCACGACGAGCAGGTGGAGGCCTACAAGGGGGTGTTCGACGCCTTCCCCGGCAAGAAGGTGGTGGTCCGGACCCTCGACGCCGGCGCGGACAAGCCCCTTCCCTTCCTCACCGACAGCACCGAGCCGAACCCCGCCCTCGGCGTCCGCGGCTACCGCACGGACATCACCAGCCCCGGAGTGCTGGCCCGGCAGCTCAAGGCCATCGCCGACGCCGAGGCCCAGTCCTCCGCCGAGGTCTGGGTGATGGCGCCCATGATCTCCACCGCCGAGGAGGCCGCCGACTTCGCGGCGATGACCACCGAGGCGGGGCTGAAGAAACCCGGAGTGATGGTCGAGGTGCCCTCGGCCGCGCTGATGAGCGAATCGATCCTCACCGAGGTGGGGTTCGCCAGCATCGGAACCAATGACCTCACCCAGTACGCCATGGCCGCCGACCGGCAGCTCGGCTCCCTGGCGGCGCTGAACAACGCCTGGCAGCCGGCCGTGCTGCGCCTGATCGGGCTCACGGTGGAGGGCTCGGTCGCCGAGGGCAACGCCAAGCCCGTCGGGGTGTGCGGGGAGGCCGCCGCCGACCCCGCGCTCGCCGTGGTGCTCGTCGGCCTGGGCGTCTCGACGCTGTCGATGACGCCGCGGGCGCTGGCCGGGGTCGGGGCGGTGCTGAACAGCGTCAGCCTCGACGAGGCGCGCAAGCTCGCCGAGATCGCGGTGAAGGCGCCCAGCGCGGAGGAGGCCCGTGCACGCGTCCGCGCAGAGCTGCCCGTCCTCGAATCCCTCGGTCTCTGAGCCCCCGCCGGGGTCCTAGAGGAGGATGCTCGAGACCGGCAGCGCCGAGTCCGTGGCGAAGGAGAGGCCGCTGGGGGTTCCGCCGTTGAGGACGATCTGCGCGCCCAGCGAGGCGACCATCGCCCCGTTGTCGGTGCACAGCGACGGCGGCGGCACGGTGAGCTCGATGCCCGCCGCGGCGCACCGCTCGGCGGTCAGGGCGCGCAGGCGCGAGTTCGCTGCCACTCCCCCGCCCAGCAGCAGGCTGGCGATGCCGTTCTCCGAGCACGCTAGGACGGCCTTGGCGGTGATGACGTCGACCACCGCCTCCTGGAAGGACGCGGCGATGTCGGCCACCGGGACCGGCTCCCCGTTGGCCTCGAACTGTTCGACGCTGCGCGCCACCGCCGTCTTCAGACCGCTGAAGGACCAGTCGTAGCGGTGCGGTCCGGGATTCTCGGCGGATCCCATGTACTTGGGCTGGGTCAGGCCGCGGGGGAACCGGAAGGCCCGCGGGTCGCCCTGCGCGGCGATGCGGTCGATGGCCGGACCGCCGGGGTAACCGAGACCGAGGATGCGCGCCGTCTTGTCGTACGCCTCCCCGGCGGCGTCATCGATCGTGGATCCCAGCAGCGTCACATCCGATGCGATGCTTCCCACCTTGAGGATTTCGGTGTGGCCCCCGGAGACGAGCAGCGCGCCGAGGTTTGGCGGGACGCCGTCGGCGAACGTGCCTCCAAGCATGCCGACGCCCACGTGGGCCACCAGGTGGTTCACCGCGTACAGGGGCTTCCCGGTGGCCACCGCCAGCGCCTTGGCCGCGGCCACCCCCACCATGAGCGCCCCCGACAGCCCGGGCCCGGTGGTGACGGCGATCGCGTCGATGTCCTGCAGCCCCACCCCCGCCTCGGCGAGGGCCTGCTGCAGGGTGGGCACGAACGCGTCGAGGTGGGCGCGGGAGGCGATCTCGGGGATCACCCCGCCGAAGCGCACGTGTTCGTCCATGGAGGAGGAGACGACATTGGCAAGCAGCCGGGTGCCCGCGACGACGCCGACGCCGGTCTCGTCGCAGGAAGATTCGATGCCGAGCACCAGCGGTTCACTGTGGTTCATGGCCGGTCTCCTTCGGTGCCGCTGCTGTTCCCGGCGGTGTTTTCGTTGACGTTGCCGCCGGTGTTTTCGTTGACGCCGCCGCCGTTCGGGCCGGATTCCGGGCCGGCGTCCCCGGGGGCGCCTTCGGGCGGCAGTTCCCGGCGCATCACCCAGGCGTCGACGCCGTCGCGGTAGTACCGGCGGCGGGTCGAGATTTTCGCGAACCCGGTGCGGGTGTAGAGCAGCTGGGCGCGGGGGTTGTCGGCGCGGACCTCCAGCAGTACCTCCCGGGCTCCGCGCCGGGCGGCCTCGGAGAGCAGCTCGTGCAGCATTGCCGTGCCGATGCCGCGGCCCTCGTGGCCCGGCAGGACGGCGATGGTCTGGATGTCGGCCGTGGTGTCGATGATCATCACGCCGGCGTAGCCGACGATTATCCCGTCCACCTCGGCCACGATGTAGCGGCGGGTGTCGGGGCGGAAGAACTCCTCGTAAAACATCTGCAGGGGCCAGGCGTCGACGGGGAAGAGCTCCTGCTCCAGCGCGCCGACCGTCTTGATGTCCTCGTAGTCGAGGTCCCTCAGGCTGAAGCTCATGACCCGACCTTCTTCCGGGCCCCGGGGACCTTCGCGTCGGATTCCCTCAGGTACAGCGGGGTGGTGTCCAGCAGCGGCACGCCGGCGGCGAGCCGGGCCGAGGCGGTCCGGCCCAGTGCGGCTGCGTGGGGCAGCGCACTGGAGAAGGCATCGACGGCGTGCAGCTCCTCCCGGTACAGCCCGGCCCCGGCGCCGAAGACCGGGAGCTGCGGCAGCTGGGCCGCCGGGCCTACGTGCGGGCCGTCGACCAGGACCGGAAGCCCGTGCGGGGCCTCCGGGCCCCGGTAGCGGGCCCAGTACACCTCGCGCCGGCGGGCGTCGGTGGCGACGAGGAACTCGCCGCCGGCCGCCGGGTCCCCTGCGGCCTCGAAGGCGAGGGCGTCGAGGCTCATGACCCCGTGCAGGGGCACGCCCCAGACGAACGCGAGGGTGCGTGCGGTGGCCAGGCCGGCCCGCAGGCCTGTGAACGGTCCGGGACCGACCCCGGCGGCGACGGCTGCGAGGTCCGGGCCTGCTACGCCGGCGTCACGGAGCAGGTCCTGGACCGCGGGCGCGAGGACCTCCGCGTGGGAGCGCGTGTCGGTGCTCGCGAACCGGCCGATGACGGTGTCACCGTCGAGGAGCGCGGCGCTGGCGGCGGCTGAGGTGTCCAGGGCAAGAAGAAGCACCGTAACAGCCTAGTCGAGCAGCCCGGGCGGCGGCCCTGCCGACCAGCGGGGGCCGAAGCCTGCGATGCGCACTTCCCGTTCTTCGTCCACGTCGTCGCTGAAGTCGGTGGTGATTCCCTTTCCGGCCGGCGCGGCTCCGGCGCCGGTGGGCCGGGTGATGGTGATCTCGAGCCGGCTGTCGGAGAGGTGTTCGGCGCGCCCGGCCCCCCACTCGATGACCGTCACGCTGGAATCGAGGGTGGCCTCAAGGTCGAGGTCGTCGACCTCCTCGGTCCCTTCCAGCCGGTACGCGTCGACGTGCACCAGGCCCGGACCGCCGGTGAGGGAGGGGTGGTTGCGGACCAGGATAAAGGTAGGGGAAATGACGGTGCCGCGCACGCCGAGGCCGCGGCCCAGACCCTGGGTGAAGGTCGTCTTTCCCGCACCGAGCCCGCCGGTGAGGATCAGCAGGTCCCCGCCCTGCAGCGCCGGCCCCAGGCCCTCGGCGACGGACTGGAGTTCTGCGGCGGAATGGACGAACCGGCTGCGCAGCCAGTGCTGGGCCGGCTCAGTCACCGGCCGGGCCCTCGTTGAGGTAGGTCCGCGGCACGCGGCCGCTGATGCGCGTGACAATCTCGTAGTTGATCGTCCCGGAGGCGGCGGCCCATTCCTCGACGGGCGGGTCGCCGGCGCCCCCGAAGAGGACCGCCCGGTGGCCGAGCGGGCTCCGGTCGGTACCGACCAGACCTTGGGTGCCGAAGTCGACGACCAACTGGTCCATCGCGATCCGCCCGACGGCGGGATAGGTGCGCCCGTCGATCCGCACCGGTCCCCCGGTGGCAATGCGCGGAACGCCGTCGCCGTAGCCGGTGGGGATCAGGCCGAGGGTAGTGGGCCGCTCCGTGCGGTAGGACAGCCCGTAGGAGACCCCCTGGCCGGCGGGGACCTCCTTGCAGCCCGCGACGACGGTGGCGAAGGTCATGGCCGGGCGCAGGCCGAGGTCCTCCGCGCTCTGGTCCGAGAAGGGAGAGAGCCCGTACATGCCCAGGCCCACCCGCACCATGTCGAAGTGGCAGTCCGGGCGGGAGAGGGTACCCGGCGTGTTGGCCAGGTGGCGCACCTCGAGGTCCGCGCCGGCGTCCTCGGCGACGGCCACGGCGTCCCGGAAGCGGCGCAGCTGCTCGTCGGTCTCGGGGCGGTGCGGTTCATCGGCGACGGCGAGGTGGGAAAACACCCCCACCACCCGCAGCAGGCCCTCCTCCTGGTGTTCGAGCGCCCGGTCCAGGAGGTCTCCCCACAGCTCCGGAGAGCAGCCGTTGCGGCCCAGCCCGGTATCGATCTTCAAATGCACGCGTGCGGGCCGCTCGAGCCGGCGGGCCGCCGCCACCACGTGCTCAAGTTCCCAGCCGGAAACCCCGATGTCGATGCCCTGCTCAATGCCTCCCGCGAAATCACTCTCCGGGGTGTGGAGCCAGGCCAGCACCGGGGCGTCTAGGCCGGCGCGCCTCAGATCCAGCGCCTCCGAGATGTGCGCCGTGCCCAGCCAGGAGGCTCCGGCCTCAAGCGCCGCCTTCGCGACGGCGACCGCACCATGGCCGTACCCGTCCGCCTTGACGACCGCCATGACCCGCGCCGGACTGGCCACCTCGAGCAGGTGCCGGAGGTTGTGCCGGATGGCCTCAAGGTCAACTTCGACGGTGCGTTCGGTGGGGGCGGAAAAAAAACTCACTTGCCCTATTCTGCCACCGTCGCCGGTTGGGTCCCCCTCAGGCATCGGAATGGCGGGCGATGGTCGCCGACGCGCGGCGCACCGCCTCCACGGGGACATCGGAGACGAGGTGTTCCAGGAATCCGTAGCGGCGCACCCACTGGCGGCGGACGCCGTCGCGGGTTGAACTGGTCCGGTGCCACCAGTCGGCGATGTCGCCCCAGCCGGGGGCCGCGAGGGAGCCGCCGACCTCCTGCACCGACAGGGACGCGCACAGGTTGGCGAAGCTCAGCCGGTCCGCCAGGGAGAATCCGGCGAGGTCGGCCATGACGAACGCCGCACCGAAACAGTCACCGGCGCCGGTCGGATCGAAGGCGGTGACCGGCAGCGCGGGTACCCACTCCTCCTCTCCGGTGAGGGAGTCGATGGCCATGGCGCCCTGCTGCCCCACGGTGACGACGGCCACCGGGACATGGTCGGCGAGCGCGTAGAGGGCCGCCCAGGGGTCTTCGGTGCGCGTGTATGCCATCGCTTCGACGTCGTTGGGCATGAACGCGTAGAAGTGGCCGAGCGTGGTGAGGACCTGCGGGGCCCATTCCCCGTGGGGATCCCAGCCCACATCCCCGTAGAGCCGGGTGCCGTTGGCCGTGGCGGCAGCCGCCCACGGCTCGAGCTCCCCGCCGACGCTGACGATGGCGGCGCGGCAGCTCGGTGGGACACCGATGAGTTCGGAGGCGCTCAGCGGCGGGGCGTGCCCGTGGGTCACCAGCGAGCGGTCCCGCTCCACTGAGAGGGAGACGGTCACCGGGGAGTGCCAGTTCTTGAAGACCTGGGAGCGCGAGAGGTCGACGTGCTCCTGGTCCTTGAGGATGTCCCAGTTGAACTGGCCGTAGCCGTCGTCGGAGAACGCGGCGGCGAGAGTGGTGTGGAGGCCGAGGCGGGCCGCGGCGATGGCCTGGTTGGCGATCCCGCCGGGGCTGGAGCCCATCCCGTCGGTCCACACCTCGGTGCCGGGGCGCGGGAGCTGGTCCAGCCCGGTGAAGGTGATGTCGAAGAAGACCTGGCCGGCCAGCAGGAGGTCGAATTCGGGGTCGTCCGGAGACCGCAGCCCGGCGAGGGGGTCGAAGCGGTGCTGCTTAGCCATGTAGGGCACAATACTCGCTGCCCCCGACCGATAGGAGCCGATGGAGGTGGAACGCAGGCAGGTTCGTGAAATGCCACGGAAATCCCACTGCCGCATTTTCACCGCAGATTATGGCTAGTTTTTCGCTGCGGGAGGCCATCCGTCCTCATCGATCGCGGCACTGTGTTTGTATCGACGAGGCGGGTCGCCACTGCTGGCGATCCGATTGGCACCGGCGCGACGGCGGGAGAGAAGTCGATTGTTGTACGAGGGGTGACGCCGAGTGAGGCATCCGGTTCCGAATCAACCTGGTGAGGACTTGATTACACGTTGGGGGTGCGGGTCATCCCTTCTCTAGTGCTGATCTTCATCTTCGCCGTTTCTTTCTCATTGAACACGCACGAAATCCCCCCTTACATAAAGCGGGGCTCGAGAACCGACCGGTTCTTCGAGCACCTCGTCACCGTCGCGAACTACGTCGTGATCGTCGTTGGCATCATTGCGCCGCCCTGGGGGTCTTTCTCCGGCCCGTTCCTCTTCTCCTACGCGGGGGCCGCCTGCGTCGTCGGCGCCCAGTTCGTGCGTGGGTACGCCTTCCCGTTTGAGAAGGCCCGACCGCCGCGTGGGCGTCATGAGAAACCGCTGGACGAACAGCTTGTCGTTGGAGGGCGCTGGCCGTACCGCGTCTGCTATCTGCTCGGTTATGGCCTCATGGGGATCTACGTGTTCACGCTGTAGCAAGATTCACGGCATCGCTCATCAGGCATCGCTCATTGGACGGACGGAAGGCCGGCCGCGGCGTGCGGCACAATACTCGTAGGCCGGGCGGCCTGGGAGGGGAGGACCATGAAGCTTGTAATTGTCGGCGGCGGAGGATTCCGCGTTCCCCTGGTCTACCGCGCGCTGGGCTCCGGCCGGTTCGCGGGCCTCATCGACTCCCTCACCCTCGTCGACGCCGAACCCGGACGGGCCCGCGCGGTCGCCCGGGTCCTGGCGGCCATGCCCGCCGGGGCCGAGGGCCCCACCCGGTCCCCCGCCGTCACCGTCGAGCCCGACCTTGACACGGCCCTGCAGGGGGCTGACATCGTCTTTGCAGCGATCCGCAGCGGCGGCCCGGCCGGGCGGGTCCTCGATGAGCGGGTCGCGCTGGCCGAGGGGCTGCTGGGCCAGGAGACCGTGGGAGCGGGTGGGATTTCCTATGCGCTGCGGTCCATTCCGGCCATGCTGGACCTGGCGCGGAGGATGGCCGAGAAGTGCCCGCAGGCGTGGCTGGTCAACTTCACCAATCCCGCCGGCATGGTAACCGAGGCGCTGCAGCCGGTGCTGGGTCATCGGGTGATCGGCATCTGCGACTCCGCCTCGGGGCTGGTGGCCCGCGCCGCGGCCGCCGCCGGGCTCGCCGCCGTCCCCGGTTCCCTGGCCGGCGTCGACTACCTCGGGCTGAACCACCTTGGCTGGCTGCGGGGTCTGCACGCAGACGGGGAGGACCGCCTGCCCGCCTTGCTGGCCGATCCGGTGCGCCTTTCCTCCTTCGAGGAAGGGCGGATCTTCGGTCCGGACCTGCCGCGGGTCCTTGGCGCCCTGCCCAACGAGTACCTCTTCTACTACTACTTCCACCGGGAGTCCCTGCGGGCCGTACGCTCGGCGGAGCGGACCCGCGGCGAGGTGCTCCTCGACCAGCAGCGACGGCTCTACACGGACCTCGAGGGGTCCGGGGACCCCTATCGGGTGTGGGAGGCGGCCCGGCTCGAGCGCGAAAGCGGCTACCTCGCCGAAGCACGCGGTGCCGGAGAGAAACGCGACGAGGCCGACCTCGCCGGAGGAGGCTACGAGCGCATCGCCCTGCACCTGATGCATGCCCTGCTGACGGGGAACCCGGCCGAACTGATCCTCAACGTCCGCAACGGCGGCACGGTGCCGGGCCTGCCCGCGGACGCCGTCGTCGAAGTGCCGGCCCGGGTGTCTGCCGCCGGGGCCGAGCCGCTTCCCGCAACGGGTCCGCCCTCCGGGCACCAGCTGGGCCTGATGAGCGCCGTCAAGGCGGTCGAGCAGGAGACGGTGCGGGCCGCCGTACACGGGGACCGCGACGCCGCCCTGCGCGCGTTCAGCCTGCACCCGCTGATCGACTCGGCGCACGCTGCGGCCGCGGTGCTCGCCGGATACGAGCAGGCGTTTCCCGCCCTGCCGGCCGGCTGGCGGAGCTGACCGGCCCGGCCACCGTCCCCGGCCGGAAACGGCGGAGCCCGCGTCCCGCCGGAGCGGCACGCGGGCTCCGGCCCGGTGGAAAGGTGTCAGTCCTGCAGGGCCTCGGCCCAGAGGTTGATGTCGGACTCGACGGCGAACTCGTCGATCGCGCGCAGTTCCTCGTTCGTGAACTCGAGGTTGGCAACCGCTCCGACGCTGCTTTCGAGCTGGGCGACGCTTGAGGCGCCGACCAGGGCCGAGGTGATCGGGGTGCCCTTGGCCTGCGGCCGCAGGATCCACGCGATCGCCATCTGCGCCAGGCTCTGCCCGCGGCCCTCAGCAATCTCGTTGAGACCCCGGACCCGGCGCAGGTTGTCCTCGGAGAGGTGCTCACCGGAGAGAGACTTGTCCGCGGCCGCCCGCGAATCCGAGGGAACCCCGTTGAGGTAGCGGTCGGTCAGCAGGCCCTGCGCCAACGGCGAGAATGCGATGGAACCGGCGCCCACCGTCTCAAGGGCCTCAGGGAGGTTCGGGCTGCCGTTCTCGACCCAGCGGTTGAGCATCGAGTAGGAGGGCTGGTGGATCAGCAGCGGCGTGCCGAGCCCGCGCAGGATCGCGGCGGCCTCGATCGTCTTCTCGGGCGAGTAGGAGGAGATGCCTGCGTAGAGCGCACGGCCGGAGCGCACCGCTGTGTCAAGGGCGCCCATGGTCTCCTCAAGCGGGGTTTCCGGGTCGGGGCGGTGGCTGTAGAAGATGTCGACGTAGTCAAGGCCCATGCGGTTCAGGGACTGATCGAGGCTGGCCAGCAGGTACTTGCGGGAGCCGAAGTTGCCGTAGGGCCCGGGCCACATGTCGTATCCAGCCTTGCTGGAGATGATCAGCTCATCGCGGAACGGCCGAAAGTCGTCGGCGAAGTGGCGCCCAAAGTTGGTCTCGGCGCTGCCGTAGGGGGGCCCGTAGTTGTTGGCCAGGTCGAAGTGGGTGATGCCAAGGTCGAAGGCCCGCCGCAGGATGGCACGCTGCGTGTCAAAGGGCTTGTCGTCCCCGAAGTTGTGCCACAGCCCCAGGGACACGGCCGGCAGGTGCAGCCCGCTGCGGCCGACGCGGCGGTAGGGCATGGAGTCGTAACGGTCTTCTGCGGGGGAATAGGTCATGGAACCATCCTATGCGGACACCTCGGCGCGGCCCGGCGGTCAGGAGCGGGCTTCGGGGGTGGGCGTCCACCCCGGAGGAAGGGCCGCCCGGAGTGCGGAGACCCCGCGGTGGGCTGGGGCCTCGGCGGCGACGAAGCCGTCGGGGCGCACCAGGTAGAACCGGTCCGGGCGCAGGCCCGCGGCGGGAGCCGCGGGGAACCGGTGCACCGGCAGTCCGAGGGCCCGCCCGAGCGCGTCAGCCAGTTCGGCGTCGGTGTCGCCGTAGCTGTGGACCTGCCAGACGGCGTCGGCGAGCGGGGCAAAGTTGGGGCCCGTCCACGGCAGGCGGCGCCCGACCACCCGGCCCCTGCGGCCGCGGGCCGCGGCCTTGGCCCCTTCGCTCATCCAGTAGTGGATGCGGATCTGCCCGAGGTACCCGGCGAAGCGGGGGGCGATGGGCGCGGCCGGCAGCACGCGCACGGCCACCGGCCCGGCCAGACGGGGAAGGATCCGCCGCAGCGTGCGGGCGGTGGTGGCACCGGAGGTTACGCCGGCGAAGACCCTGTCGGTGACGCTGACCAGGCGCAGGGCGACGGGGCGCCGCTCCGCGTTGTAGCGGTCGAGCAGTTCCTCCCCCGCCCGTCCGGCGAGGACGTCGGCCAGTTTGAAGGCGAGGTTGTGGGCGTCCTGGAGCCCGGTGTTCATGCCCTGGGCGCCCACGGGTGAGTGGATGTGACCGGCGTCCCCGGCCAGGAACACGGGGCCGGCGCGGAAGGCCGCGGCCACCCGGTGGTGCACGCGGTAGGTGGAGAACCAGCGGGACGTGCCGTAGGTGACGCCGAAGAGCTCGCTCAGCCGCCCCCGCGCCACGTCCTCTACGATGTCGGCGGTGCCGGTGCTGCGCAGCACCCCGATCAGCCGGTGGTTTGTCTGGCCCTCCTCCGTCCCCTTCAGCGGGAAGGCGAGCAGGAAGTCGTCGCCGCTGAGCCGCAGTTCAACGGTGGCCGCCGAGAGGCCTTGGACGTCGAGGGCATCGGCCACATAGAAGACGTATTCGTTGGTGACGCCCTCGAAGGGGATGCCGCTCAGCGTCCGCACCGCGGAGGACCCGCCGTCGCAGCCCACCACATAGCGGGCCGTGACGGTGAGGGGTCCCTCGGGGCCGGAGAACTCCGCCGTGGCACCGCCGGTGCGGGTGCTGAGCCCGGTCAGCCGCCGGTTCCACAGCACGTCCCCTCCCCTGCGCTGCAGTTCGGCCAGGAGGATCCGTTCGTTCTTGCTCTGTTCGAGGAAGTGAAGCCCCGGATGCGGGGTCAGCCCCTCCCCGAGGGCCGCCAAGGGGACCTCCCCGAAGGACCGCCGGCCGTAGCCGGGCTTGATGCTGAAGGCCTTCTGGGCCTGCTCGAGCACCGGGCCGATCACCCCCAGCTGGTCGTAGATCTCCATGGTGCGCGACTGGATCCCGAGCGCCCGGGACTCCCGGGTGGGCTCGCCCTTGCCGTCTGCGAGTACGGCGTCCACGCCGAGCCCGCGCAGCCAGGCCGCGAGCATCAGTCCGGTGGGTCCGGCGCCGACGATCAGGACGTCGGTGCTCACCTCGGAGGCGGCCATGGTCAGCCGGCCGCGAGCGAGAGGATGAGGGACCCGTGGCCCGGCAGGGTCACCGTATCGGTCCCGGTGCGGACCCCGTCCACCGTGGAGAGCAGCACCTGCGCCCCGTCGGCGGCCAGGGGGACCTCGCACTCGGCGGCGCCGAAGTTCAGGAGCACCGCAGTTCGCCCGCGTCGCAGCAGCAGCCAGCGGGCCGCCTCGTCGAACTCCACCCCGATCGAGCGGAAGTCGCGGGTGTTGAGGTCCAGCTCGGTGGCCCGCAGCCGGATCAGCTCCCGGTAGGTGTTCAGCAGCTGCCGGTGTTCGGGCTTTTCGCTTTCGGCCCAGTCGAGCTTGGCCGACTCGAATGTCGCCGGATCCTGCGGGTTGGGCACCGCCTCGGGGTCCCACCCCATGCGCTCGAACTCCCGGAGCCGTCCCTCGGCGGTCGCCCTGCCCAGTTCCGGTTCGGGATGAGAGGTGAAGAACGGCCACGGCGTGGTGGCGCCGTACTCCTCGCCCATGAACAGCATGGGGGTGAAGGGTCCGGCAACGGTCAGCACCGCGGCCTGTGCGAGCTGGGCGGGGTTCAGGGCGGCACTGATCCGGTCGCCGGCGGCCCGGTTGCCGATCTGGTCGTGGTTCTGCGCGCAGACGACCAGCTGCAGCGGGGACACCCGGTCGGCGTCGAGGCGCCGGCCGTGGCTGCGCTCCCGGAAGGAGGAGTAGGTCCCGTTGTGGAAGAACCCCTCCTTCAGGACCTTGGCGAGGGCGCCGACGGAGTTGAAGTCCTCGTAGTAGCCCTCGGTCTCGCCGGTCAGGTTCACGTGCACCGCGTGGTGGAAGTCGTCGCTCCACTGCCCGGCGAGCCCGTAGCCGTTCACGGTGCGGGCCTCGATCAGGCGCGGATTGTTGAGGTCGGATTCCGCAATGAGGAACAGGGGCTTGCCGAGTTCCGCCGCGCAGGCGTCGGTCTCGGCGGCGAATTCCTCGAGGATGTGCACGGCGCGTTCGTCGTGCAGCGCGTGGACGGCGTCAAGCCGCAGCCCGTCGACGTGGTAGTCGCGGAACCACATGAGCAGGTTCTCGATGACGTACCGCCGGACCTCATCGGAGGCCGGGCCGTCGAGGTTCAGGGAGTCGCCCCAGGTGTTGCTCAGGCCCTCGGTGAGGTAGGGGCCGAACTGGCCGAGGTAGTTGCCGCTGGGCCCTAGGTGGTTGTAGACGACGTCCTGGATGACGCCAAGGCCGCGCTGGTGGGCGGCGTCGACGAAGCGCTGGTAGGCCGCCGGGCCGCCGTAGGTCTCCTGGACGGCGTACCAGAGCACCCCGTCGTAGCCCCAGTTGTGCGTTCCGTTGAATGCGTTGACCGGGAGCAGTTCGACATACCGGACGCCGAGGTCAACGAGGTAGTCGAGCCGTTCGATGGCGGCGTCGAGGGTCCCCTCACGGGTGAAGGTCCCAAGGTGCATCTCGTAGATCACCCCGCCGTCCATCCCGGGTGAGGACCAGCCGGCGTCCTGCCACTCGTGCGCGGCCGGGTCGAAGGTCCGGGACAGGGCATGGACGCCGTCGGGCTGGCGGCGCGAGCGCGGATCCGGCACGGCGGTGGATGACCCGTTCACCTTGTACCCGTAGTCGATTCCGGGCCCGGAGGGTGCGTCCGCCGGGGCGTTCCACCAGCCGCCGGTGGAGGCGCTCATCGGGTAATCGGTGCCGTTGGCGGTCAGGATCAGGGACTCCGCGCGGGGGGCCCAGACGTCGAACGTGCTCATGCTGCATCCTCCTTGGTGAGAAGCGCTACGGGTAGGGCTGAGAACAGGTCGGCGACCGGGACGGTGCCGCCGTCGAACGTTTCGCCGGTGAGGGCGGAGGTGTAGCGGCCTTCGGGAAGCTCAACGGTGGTGCCGTTCCAGCCGCCGGCCTGGTCGAGCCCGGCGGGCAGGCGGGTGACGAGCGTCAGGGCGCCGCCGCGGTCGAAGGCGAAGAGGTGGTCCGCTGCGGGCCCGGAGGCGTGCACCGCCTCGTACCCGGCGAACAGCTCCGGCCGGTCCCGGCGGAGCCGCAGCGCGCGGGAGACGACGAGCAGCTTGGCCCGCCCGTCCTCGCCCACTGCGGGCTGGGCGCCGAAGTCGAGGTCGGTGAGGGCCTGCTTCCGGGCCCCGTAGTCGACCTCGCGCCGGTTGTCGGGGTCGACGAGGGAGGTGTCCCAGAACTCGGTGCCCTGGTAGACGTCGGGGACGCCGGGCATCGTGAGCTGCAGGAGCTTCATCGCCAGGGAGTTCGACCACCCGGGGTGCTGGATCAACTCCACAAAGGAGGTCAGAAGCTCCGACACGCGCGCGTCGTCGAACGCGGCGTCGACGGCGGCGTGCATCGCCGCTTCGAATTCCTCGTCCGGTGCGGTCCAGTGGGTGCTGGCGTCGGCCTCGCGTGCGGCCTTTTCGGCGTAGGCGTGGGCGCGTTCCCGGCTCAGCGGCCACGCTCCGATCAGGGACTGCCACAGCAGCGGCGCGAAGGACGCGTCGCCGATCGGTGCGGCCTCGTTGAGAGCGGCAAGGGCCGAGGCCCACTCCCCGGGCAGTTCGGAGAGGACGGTGATGCGTGCCCGGGTGTCCTCGCTGCGCTTGGTGTCGTGGGTGCTGAGCGTGGTCATCGACAGCGGGTTGCCGGTCGACCGCCCGAGCAGGCGGCGGTGCATCTCCAGCGGATCGAGCGCGAAGATCGACGGGTCCGCGCCCACCTCATTGAGCGAAACGAGGCGGTTGTAACGGTAAAACGCGGTGTCCTCCACGCCCTTGGCCATGACCATGCCCGAAGTCTGCTGGAACCTGCGGGCCAGTTCCGTAAGTTCAGCGTCCGGGCCGCCCTCAAGGAACGGGTCAAGGAGCGGGTGAAGGGTCTTGACGGCGGCGGCCAGGTCGGGGCGGCGCACCGAGGCGTCCCGCACGGCGTCCGCGAGGTAGCCGGCGCCGTCGGGCAGGTAGCTGCGGTAGACGGGGAAGCAGGTCAGCAGTTCGGCCAGGGCGTCGGCGGCCTCGGCCGGGTCGAGGCCCGCATCCCCGGGGACGAGCCGGGCCAGCCGCAGCACTTCCGAGCGCAGGATCCCGTCGGTGATCCCCCGCTTGGTGCCGTGGATCATTTCGTGGAACGGCTCGACGGGCACCAGGGAGGTCAGTTCGTGTTCCCCGGCCGGATCGGTGAACAGCCGATCGATCTCGGCGAGCGCGTCGTAGCCGGTGGTTCCCTCGCACGCCCAGCCCTCTGGAAGCTCCTCCCCCGGTTCGAGGATCTTCTCGACCAGGACGTAGGCGCCGCCGGTGAGGCGGCGCAGGTCTGTCAGGTAGCCGACGGGGTCGGCGAGGCCGTCGGGGTGGTCGATGCGCAGCCCGTCCACGAGCGCGTCGTCGAACCAGCTGCGGACCTCACTGTGGCTTTCCTCGAAGACCCAGGGCACCTCGACGCGCAGGCCGGCGAGGGTGTTCACGCCGAAGAAGCGGCGGTAGTTCAGTTCGCTGTCGGCGCGCCGCCAGTTCACCAGTTCGTAGTGCTGGCGGGCGTGGACCTCGGCCGCGGTGTCACCGGGGGCGAAGGACCCCTCGGCAAGGGGGAAGCGGTGGTCGTAGTAGCGGAGTGCACCATCGACGATCTCGAGGGCGGACTCCTCGTCCGGGCCGTCCCCGAGTACCGGGATCCGGATGCGGCCTCCGCCGGCGTCCCAGTCGACGTCGAAGGCCTCAACCATGCGGGAGTCCCGGCCCCCGCGCAGCAGCTCCCACCACCAGGGGTTGTCGGCCGGGGTCTCGATGCCCATGTGGTTCGGGACGATGTCAACGAGCACGCCCATCCCGGCGGCCCGCGCGGCGGCGGAAAGCTCGGAGAGAGCCTCCCGTCCGCCGCGGGCCGGGTCGACCGTGGTGGGGTCGGTGACGTCGTATCCGTGGCCAGAGCCCTTCTCCGCCGTCAGGATCGGCGAGAGGTACACCCAGTCCACTCCGAGGTCGTGCAGGTACGGCACCAGGGCCGCGGCTTCGCGCAGGTCGAACTCGCTTCGAATCTGCAGCCGGTAGGTCGATTTCGGTGTCTTCACGCATTTCCTCCTAGAGGGATGGGGTGCTGCTGGGTGCCGGGCCCGGATGGGCCCGGCGACCGGATCATGCAGTGCTGCGGACGTGGTGCCGCTTAGGCGGAGCCGGTCTTCGACGTGACCTCATTGGCGAGGATTGCCAGCGACGCCGCCACCGAGTGGTCGTGATCCTCGGCTTCGGTGTGCGACCTCAGCACGACCATCGACTTGGCCTCGACGGAGATCGTCGTCCCGGCCGGAATGGCCTCGGTGTCCGCGTACTTGCCCGCGGTGTCGATGACCTCGTCCCAGGACGGCGCGTACTCCTCGGCCGGGATGGTGAAGTCGACTGCCTCGTCGTGGGCGTTGAAGTACATCAGGAAGTTGGCGTCGGTGATGCGCTGGCCGCGCGCGTCACGTCCCCGGATTCCCTGCCCGTTGAGGAAGACCCCGATCGAGCGGCCGAAGCCGCTGTCCCAGTCCTCGGGTGCCATGAGCTCGCCGGAAGTGTCGAGCCACACGATGTCCGGCAGCGCCTCGCCCTCGCCCCGGCGGACCGGACGGCCGTCGAAGAAGCGGCGGCGGCGGAAGGTCGGGTGCTCAGACCGCAGGCGGTTGACGGCCGCCGTGAACTCGAGCAGGGGCTGGTCCATCTTGTCCCAGTGCACCCAGCTGAGCTCGGAGTCCTGGGCGTAGGTGTTGTTGTTGCCGTCCTGGGTGCGCCCGAGCTCGTCGCCGTGCAGGAGCATGGGGACGCCCTGGGAGAGCAGCAGGGTGGCGATGAAGTTGCGCTGCTGGCGTGCGCGCAGCCCCAGCACCTTCGGGTCGTCGGTGGGGCCTTCGACGCCGCCGTTCCAGGACCGGTTGTGCGATTCGCCGTCGTTGTTGTTCTCTCCGTTGGCCTCGTTGTGCTTCTCGTTGTAGGAGACGAGGTCGCGCAGGGTGAAGCCGTCGTGGGCCGTGACGAAGTTGATCGAGGCCACGGGCCGGCGGGCGGAGTGCTCGTAGAGGTCGGCCGAGCCGGTGAGGCGGGAGGCGAACTCGCCGATGCTTGAGGGCTCGCCGCGCCAGAAGTCGCGCACGGTGTCCCGGTACTTGCCGTTCCACTCGGTCCACTGCGGCGGGAAGTTGCCCACCTGGTAGCCGCCGGGTCCGACGTCCCACGGCTCGGCGATCAGCTTCACCTGGGAGACCACCGGGTCCTGCTGGACGAGTTCGAAGAACGCCGAGAGCCGGTCGACCTCGTAGAACTCGCGGGCCAGGGCGGAGGCGAGGTCGAAGCGGAAGCCGTCGACGTGCATCTCGGTCACCCAGTAGCGCAGAGAGTCCATGAGCAGCTGCAGCGAGTGGGGGTTGCCGACGTTCAGGGAGTTGCCCGTGCCGGTGTAGTCCATGTAGTACTGCTTGTCGTCTTCAACGAGGCGGTAGTAGGCCGAGTTGTCGATGCCGCGCATGGAGAGGGTCGGACCGAGGTGGTTGCCCTCCGCCGTGTGGTTGTAGACCACGTCGAGGATCACTTCGATACCGGCGAGGTGGAGTTCCTTGACCATCGCCTTGAACTCCTGGACCTGCTCGCCCTGGTCTCCTGCTGAGCCGTAGCTGTTGTGCGGGGCGAAGAACCCGATGGTGTTGTAGCCCCAGTAGTTGGAGAGTCCCTTTTCCTGCAGGGTGCTGTCGTTGACGAACTGGTGCACCGGCATCAGTTCGATGGCGGTGACGCCGAGCTTCTGCAGGTGGGCGACGACGGCGGGGTGCGCCACGCCGGCGTAGGTGCCGCGCTGCTCCTCAGGGATCTCGGGGTGCAGCTGGGTCAGGCCCTTGACGTGCGCCTCGTAGATGACCGACTGGTGGTAGGGGGTGCGCGGCATGCGGTCACCATCCCAGTCGAAGAACGGGTTGACCACGACGCCGAGCATCATGTGCGGGGCGGAGTCGTCGTTGTTGACCGAGAACTCGTCCCCGAAGTTGTAGCCAAAGAGCGCCTGGTCCCAGTCGATCTGTCCGTGGACGGCTTTGGCGTACGGGTCGAGCAGCAGTTTGTTCGGGTTGCAGCGGTGCCCCTCGGCGGGGTTGTTCGGGCCGTGGACCCGGTAGCCGTACTTCTGGCCGGGGGCGACCTGCGGCAGGTAACCGTGCCAGACGTAGCCGTCGACTTCCTTCAGGGGGATCTGCGTCTCGGTGCCGTCATCGTCAAACAGGCAGAGCACGACGGACTCCGCGATTTCACTGTAGAGCGCGAAGTTCGTCCCCGTACCGTCATAGGTCGCCCCCAGGGGATACGCTTCGCCGGGCCATAGTTCCATGTTTGTGCTCCTTGGTGTGTTCATCGAAAGTGTGTTGGTGGGGGAAAGTCAGGATGGGCCGGGGCTGCCGGTGCGGCGCCCGGGATCGGCGGTCCGCGCCGGCAGGCCGCGCGGACCGCAGCCGGCGCCGGGGCGCCTTCCCATGGTGTACCTCACGCGGGTAACGGGCACGTGAACACCGGTCAATCCGGTACCGCCAGGAGGCCGGCGACGACGGCGCCGATCTCCCCCGGGAGTTCCGAGACGATCACCGGGCCCCGCTGCGCCGCCCGCTGGCCGGCCCGGCCGTGGATCAGCGCCGCGGCCGCGGCCACGGCGGCCCACTTCGCGCCCTCAGGCACGCCGGCTCGGGCGGCGGCGGAGCCGTCCTCGGCCGCTGCGGCGGCGAGGGCGCCGAGGATGCCCGCGAGGGTGTCCCCGGACCCGGCGGTGGCCAGCCAGGGCGTGGCGTCGGCCTGGCTGAAGATCTCCCCGCTCGGCGCTGCGGTCACCGTCGTGTAGCCCTTGAGCAGCACGGTGGCCCCGGTGAGGCGCGCCGTCTCCAGCGCGTACTCGGCCGGCGACGCCTCGATGGCTTCGCGGGTGGCCGGGCGGCCGCGGCCGGCGAGGAAGGCGACGAGCTCGCCGGCATGCGGGGTGAGGATCACCTGGGGGCCCACCGTCCGGGGCACCTCGGCGAGCGCTCCGGCGTCGACGACGACGGGGAGCCCGCTGGTGATCGCGTCCCGCGCGCGGCGGGCCTGCTCGGGGTCCCCGACCGCTCCGGGCCCCACGAGCCAGGCCTGGGACCGGGCTTCGGCAACGCTACCGGTGGAGCACACCGCTTCGGGGTGAACGCTGTTGATGAGGGCCCCGACGCTGCGCGGGCCGAGGTAGCGCACCATGCCGACACCGGTGGCCAGGGCGGCGCCGGTGGCCAGGACCGCGGCCCCCGGGTACTGTTCGGAGCCGGCGGCGATGCCGAGCACACCGCGGGTGTATTTGTGGTCGGTGGTCCGGGGCCTGCGGTAGAGCGCGGCGGCGTCGGAGAGTTCGAGGCGGCGGACCGCCGGTGCGGGCGCGGCGCCGTTGGCCAGTCCCAGGCCGATGTCGATGACGTTGAGTTCCCCGGCCGCGAGCGCTCCGGCTCCGGTGAGCAGCCCGGCCTTGGCGGCGCCGAAGGTCGCCGTGGCGTCGGCGCGCAGCACCGGGCCCTCGACCCGCCCGGAGTCAAGGTCGACCCCGCTGGGTCCGTCACAGGCCAGCACCTGCGGCCCGCGGTCACCGCGCGGGCCGGCCTTGGCGTTGAGGGCGTCGATCAGGTCCGCCACCGGGCCGCGGAGGGCTCCGCTGGCGCCGGTGCCGAGGATGCCGTCGAGGATCAGGTCCGCCGAGGCGCACCGTGCGGCCAGCGCGTCCGTGGTGTCGGCGGTGAGCCGCTCGAGGCGGCCTCCGGCCGCGGTGAAGGCGGCCAGGGCGTCGGGGTGGATCCGTTCGGAGACGGCGACGGCGGTGGCGCCCATGCCGCGCCGGGCCAGCCGCGCCGCGGCGTAGAGGGCGTCGCCGCCGTTGTTGCCGCCGCCGGCCAGCACCACGACCGTCCGCCCGTACAGGCCGCCGGAGTTCTGGAGCATGCCGGCCGCCACGGCGAAGAGCCCGTGGGCGGCCTTCTGCATCAGCGCAGCGCCCTGCCCGGCAGCGAGGAGGGGTTCCTCGGCTGCGCGGACCTGGCCGGCGGTGAAGGCTTGAAGCATATGTACGAGCTTAGCGGCCAGCACCAAATTAGTCAGTCTGGTTACTATTTACCCCGGCGCCTCGGCGACGACCATGGCGCTCGCGAGGCCCCCGTCGTGGCTCATCGACAGGTGCCAGGAGGCGATGCCCTTTCGCCGGGCGGCCTCGTCGACGGTGCCCGTGAGCACGATCGAGGGCGCGCCGGCCTCGTCGACGCGCACCTCGCAGTCCTGCCAGTTCATGCCGGCGGGCGCCCCGAGGGCTTTGGCCACAGCCTCCTTGGCGGCGAACCGCGCCGCCAAGGAACGGATGTGCAGCCCGCGCTCCGCAGGGACGAACAGCCGGTCGATCAGCCCCGGGGTGCGCTCGACCTGACGCCGGAACCGGTCGACGTCGACGACGTCGACCCCGATTCCGACGATCACGGCCGGGCCCTGCCCGGGGTGTTACTCAACGGTGACCGACTTGGCGAGGTTGCGCGGCTGGTCGACGTCGTAGCCCTTCGCCGAGGCCAGGGCCAGGGCGAAGATCTGCAGCGGGACGGTGGTCAGCAGCGGTGCCAGCAGGGTGGGGCTGGCGGGCACGTAGAACACGTGCTCGGAGTACGCCTCGACCGAGGTGTCACCCTCTTCGGCGATCACGATGGTGATGGCGCCGCGGGCGCGGATCTCCTGGACGTTGGAGACCACCTTGGCGTGGAGCGAGTTCGGCGCCGAGGACGAGGGCATGACGACGACGACCGGCTGGCCCTCCTCGATCAGGGCGATCGGGCCGTGCTTCAGCTCGCCGGCTGCGAAGCCTTCGGCGTGGATGTAGGCCAGTTCCTTGAGCTTCAGGGCGCCTTCCATGGCGACCGGGAACCCGACGTGGCGGCCCAGGAAGAGCACCGACTTGGCCCCGGACATGTCCCGGCCGAGCTGCTTGATCTTGTCGGCGTCGTCGAGGATGGCCTGGATCTTCGCCGGAACCGCGGCGAGGTCCTCCATCACCTCGGCGATCTCGTCGCGGAACTTGTTGCCGCGCAGCTGCGCCAGGTACAGGCCCAGCAGGTAGGCGGCGGTGATCTGCGCGAGGAACGCCTTGGTCGAGGCAACGGCGATCTCGGGCCCGGCGTGGGTGTAGAGCACGGCGTCGGACTCGCGCGGGATGGTCGAGCCGTTGGTGTTGCAGATGGCCACCACCTTGGCGCCCTGCTCGCGGGCGTAGCGGACCGCCATCAGGGTGTCCATGGTCTCGCCCGACTGGGAGATGGCCACGACGAGGGTCTTCTCGTTGACGATCGGGTCGCGGTAGCGGAACTCGTGGGACAGCTCGACCTCGGTGGGGATCCGGCACCAGTGTTCGATGGCGTACTTGGCCACCTGGCCGGCGTAGGCGGAGGTGCCGCATGCCAGGACCACGATCTTGTCGACGGTGCGCAGGATGGACTCGCTGATCCTCAGCTCGTCGAGCACCAGGTTGCCGGCGGCGTCGGAGCGGCCCAGCAGGGTCTGGCCCACGGCGTCGGGCTGGTCGTTGATCTCCTTCTCCATGAAGGAGTCGTAGCCGCCCTTTTCGGCCGCGGCGGCGTCCCAGTTGACGTGGAACTCCCGGCCTTCGGCGGGTGCGCCGAAGAAGTCGGTGATGGTGACCTCGTCGGGGGTGATGGTGACGATCTGGTCCTGGCCGAGTTCGACGGCGCGGCGGGTGAAGTCGATGAAGCCCGAGACGTCCGAGCCGAGGAAGTTTTCGCCGTCGCCGAGTCCGACGACGAGCGGGGAGTTCCGGCGGCCGGCGACGACGACGCCGGGCTGGTCCTCGTGGATGGCGAGCAGGGTGAAGGCGCCCTCAAGGCGCTGGCAGGCCTCCTGCATGGCCTGCGTCAGCAGGTCGCCGGAGGCGCCGCTGTCCACCAGCCCGCGGTAGATGGAGCCGATCAGGCCGGCGGCCACCTCGGTGTCGGTGTCGGAGAGGAACTCGATGCCGGCGGCTGACAGGTCGGCCTTGAGCTCGGCGAAGTTTTCGATGATGCCGTTGTGGATCACGGCGAGCCGGCCCTTGTCGGCGAGGTGCGGGTGGGCGTTCTGGTCGTTGGGGCCGCCGTGGGTGGCCCAGCGGGTGTGGCCGATGCCCGTGAGCGAGCGCGGCAGCGGTGCGGCGGCGAGTTCGTCGACGAGGTTGGTGAGCTTGCCGGCCTTCTTGCGGGACTCGATGCCCGACGGCGTGAGCACGGCCACCCCGGCGGAGTCATAGCCGCGGTATTCGAGGCGGCGCAGTCCTTCCATGACGACGTCGAGCGCTCCGTGCTGGCCGTCAGTGCCGGCCCCACCATTGACTGCAGGCACCGTGGTGTCCAGTGCCTGATTTCCCTGGCCGTGGTCCCGGCCTACATAACCTACGATTCCACACATGCCCCCAAGCCTACCGGCACGGTGCGTTTGTTAATGTAAGGGCCACGGGGCAGAATCCTAAGGGTGAGCGAACGAAGCCCCGGCACCCAGCAGGCGAACGGCGCCGAAACCTTCACCCCGTTCGTCGAGCTCGACCGGCCGATGTGGTCGCGCCTCTCAATGGAGATGCAGTCACCGCTCACCGTCGAGGACGCCCAGCGGCTCCGCGGCCTGGGCGATGTCCTCAGCCTCGAGGAGATCCGCGAGGTGTATCTTCCCTTGTCACGGCTGTTGAACCTGTATGTGGCCGCCGCCGGGGAACTGCATGCTGCAACCACCACCTTCCTCGGGGAGAAGACCACCCGAACCCCCTTCGTGATCGGGGTGGCCGGCTCGGTGGCAGTGGGCAAGTCCACCACGGCCCGGGTGCTGCAGGAGCTGCTGCGGCGCTGGCCCGACACCCCCAATGTGGAGTTGGTCACTACCGACGGCTTCCTCTACCCCAACGCCGAGCTCGAGCGGCGCGGCCTGATGCAGCGCAAGGGCTTCCCGGAGTCCTACGACCGCCGCCGGCTGCTGCGTTTCGTCAGCGAGGTTAAGAGCGGCGCCGAGGAGGTCCGCGCCCCCTGGTACTCGCACCTTTCCTATGACATCGTTCCGGGCCGGGAAATCGTGGTGCGCCGCCCCGACGTGCTGATCGTGGAGGGGCTCAACGTCCTGGCCCCGGCGCGGCCGCGGGCGGACGGGCGCACCGGGCTGGCGGTGAGTGACTTCTTCGACTTCTCCATCTATGTCGATGCGAAGACCTCCTACATCGAGGAGTGGTACATCCAGCGGTTCCAGTCGCTGCGCAGCGGTGCGTTCGCCGACCCCCAGTCCTATTTCCACCGCTACGCCGCCCTGACGGACGAAGAGGCCTCCACCACCGCCCGGGGCATCTGGAAGCGCATCAACGAACCGAACCTGATCATGAACGTCCTGCCCACCCGCGGCCGGGCGCAGCTCGTGCTCACCAAGGAAGCCGATCACTCGATCCGGCGAATGCTGCTGCGGAAGACGTGAGGACGCCCGGTCAGCGGCGCCTCGGCGCCGGTCCGGTGGCCGCCGCCGTCCTCGCCGTCCTCCTCACCGGCTGTGGCGGAGGGCCCGACGGCTCCGGAGCAGGGGCGCCGGCGTCAACGGCGGAACTTCCCGCGCCCGCCCAGCGCAGCCCCGCCGCGGCCCCCGCGAAGGAGGGCACGCAGGCCGCCGCGCCGGCACCGGCCAAAGCCGGTTCGGACAATGCCGCGTCGGACAAAGCCAAGCCCGACAAGGCGCATTCCGACCCGGCCTCCCCCGGCGTCGTGGTGAACAAGCGCCGCCCGCTGTCGCCGCAGGACTTCGTCCCGCCGAAGCTTGTGGTGCCCCGGGTCGAGCGCACCGTGGCCGCCGAGCGCGTGCGCCTGCGCCCCGACGCGGCGGCAGCGGTAGAGAAGATGTTCGCGGCCGCAGCGGCCGACGGGGTGGGGCTCACGCTGGTCAGCGGGTACCGCTCGTTCGAGGAGCAGGCGGCGACCTACAACCACTGGGTGGGCCAGTACGGCGATGAGGCGCAGGCGGACGAGGTGTCGGCGCGCGCGGGCCATTCGGAGCATCAGACCGGGCTGGCCTTCGACATCGGCCAGGCCGACGGCACCTGCACGCTGGTGCTGTGTTTCCGGGACACCGAGGCCGCCCGGTGGACCGCACAGCACGCCGCCCGGTACGGCTTCATCCTGCGCTACCCGCAGGGACACCACGAGGTCACCGGGTTCTCGGCCGAGTCCTGGCATTTCCGCTATGTCGGACCGGAGATCGCCGCGGCGATGAAGGCGGCTGGCACCGCGACCCTCGAGGAGCATTTCGGGCTCCCGCCCGCACCGGGGTACTAGCCCCCGGTTCCTCCCCACCGGCCCGCGGCGTCCCCTACCCTTGGGACCATGGGGACTGGAGAGAGCGAAGCGGGAATCAGAACGGAGCCGGGGACCCGCCGATCCGAAGCGTGGACGTACATTGCGGTTGTCGCACTGCTCTGCGGCAGCCTGATGTGCCTCCTCTCGCTCGGGGTCTACGTGCACAAGCCGGCGGACTCGGCGTCCTTTCTCTGCCACGAGTCCCACGGCCCGGACACTGCGGGGCTTGACCTCCCGTCGTCGGAGTTCAACGAAGGCTCCGTCGTCCGCGGTGAATGGACCATCTGGCCCATGGGGATCGAGTGCACCTGGCAGTCAACGGTGAACGGCAGGAAGGTCACGTACCAGTCCTGGGGTTGGGCAATCACCTGGGTCATGGCCACGGGGCTCGTTCTCACAGCCGGAGGGGTTGGCGCCGCGTCGCGCGCGAGAGGCAAACGGAAAGTGAACTGAACGGCGCGTGATACTCCGCCCTGCACCTCCGACTAATCGAGGAATCGCGGCGATGCAGAAGGCCCCGGCTTCAGGATCACGGAGGCCGCCGCCGCGCGGCCCGCGCCTAGACGGCGGGAGCCGGCTGCAAGGCGAGCCTGGTGCGGACCGTCTCGGCCAGCTCCCCCGCAATGCGCTGCGCGGTGTCCATGTCGGCGGCCTCGACCATCACCCGCACCACCGGTTCGGTACCCGAGGGGCGCAACAGCACCCGGCCGGTCTCACCCAGCACCTCCTGGGCCTCGCGCACGGCCTGCTGGACGCCGGCGTCGGTTTTCACCGCGGCCCGGTCGACGCCCTTGACGTTGGTCAGCACCTGCGGAAGCTTGTTCATCACCCCGGCGAGCTCCTTCAGGCTCCGCCCGGTGGCGGCGACCTGCGCGGCGAGCTGGAGCCCGGTCAGGACGCCGTCGCCCGTGGTGGCGTACTCGGCGAAGATGACGTGGCCCGACTGCTCGCCGCCGAGGCTGTAGCCGCCGTCGCGCATCTCCTCAAGGACGTACCGGTCCCCCACCCCGGTCTCGCGGATGGTGATGCCGGCGTCGCGCAGGGCCAGCTTGAGTCCGAGGTTGCTCATCACGGTGGCCACGAGGGTATTGTCGGTCAGCCGGCCGGCCTCGTTCATGGCGATCGCCATCACGGCCATGATCTGGTCGCCGTCCACCACCGTGCCTTCGTGGTCCACGGCGAGGCAGCGGTCGGCGTCGCCGTCGTGGGCGATGCCGAGGTCGGCGCCATGTTCGAGCACGGCGGCCTGGAGGCGTTCCATGTGGGTGGAGCCGTAGCCGTCGTTGATGTTGTTGCCGTCCGGGTCGGCTCCGATGACGATGATTTCGGCGCCGGCGTTGGAGAAGACCTCCGGGGAGCAGCCGCTGGCTGCGCCGTGGGCGCAGTCGAGGACCACCTTGAGCCCCTCGAGGCGGTGCGGGAGGGTCTGGAGCAGGTGCACGATGTAGCGGTCCTCGGCGTCGGCGAAGCGCCGGATCCGCCCGACGTCGGCACCCACCGGTCGCGGCTGGGGCTTGGCCAGCTCCGCTTCGATGGCGTCCTCGAGGGCGTCGTCGAGCTTCTGCCCGCCGCGGGCGAGGAATTTGATGCCGTTGTCCGGCGCAGGGTTGTGCGAGGCGGAGATCATGACGCCGAAGTCGGCGTCGAGGTCGGCCACGAGGAAGGCCGCGGCGGGCGTCGGGAGCACCCCGGCGTCGTAGACGTCGATACCGGAGCTGGCGAGCCCGGCCTCAATGGCCGCGGCGATGAAATCCCCGCTGATCCGGGGGTCCCTGGCGATGACCGCCGTGGGCCTGCGCCCGCCTTCGACCGCGTTGTGGCCGAGCACCACGGCAGCCGCCTGGGCAAGCTGCAGGGAGAGTTCCGCCGTGATCAGGCCGTTGGCCAGTCCACGGACGCCGTCGGTACCAAATAATGTGCTCATCGCTGTACATCCTAGGTGAGAAACGGTGGCAGCGGCCCGCAGGCTTGCCCACGCTGGGGTTAAAGCGCAGCGCCCGCCCGGCAGGCCGGACGGGCGCTGGTGATGCTTGGAACGAAGCGGAAAGACTAGCGCTTCGAGTACTGCGGAGCCTTGCGGGCCTTCTTGAGACCAGCCTTCTTGCGCTCGATCACGCGGGCGTCGCGGGTCAGGAAGCCAGCCTTCTTCAGGGCCGGGCGGTTGTTCTCCCGGTCGATCTCGTTCAGGGTGCGGGCGACGCCGAGGCGCAGTGCGCCGGCCTGGCCGGAGGGGCCACCGCCGTGGATGCGGGCGATGACGTCATAGGCGCCGTCCAGCTCGAGGAGCTTGAACGGGTCGTTGACTTCCTGCTGGTGCAGCTTATTCGGGAAGTAATCGGCGAGCTCGCGCCCGTTGACGATCCACTTGCCGGTGCCGGGGACGAGGCGCACGCGGGCGACTGCTTCCTTGCGTCGTCCAACAGCGCCGCCGCCGACGGTGAGCGCGGGGCGCTCTTTCGTCGCGGATTCGCTGGCCTCGGTGGACTCTGAGGTGTAGCTCGTAAGCTCCTCAGTTGAATCATTCAGCTCTTCAGGGTTCTGAGCCACGGTTCTCCTTGAATTAATTTCTTAGTGTGTGGTGGCCAGGACTACTGGGCGACCTGGGTGATTTCGTAAGTCTTTGGCTGCTGGGCACCGTGGGGGTGCTCGGCGCCGCGGTAAACCTTGAGCTTGCCGATCTGCTGGGCAGCCAGCGAGTTCTTGGGGAGCATGCCCTTAATGGCCTTCTCCACCGCGCGCTCCGGGTTCTTCTCCAGGAGTTCGGCGTAGTTGGTGGACTTCAGACCGCCCGGGAAACCCGAGTGGCGGTAGGCCCGCTTCTGCTCGAGCTTGGCGCCGGTGAGGGCAACCTTGTCAGCGTTGATGATTATGACGAAATCGCCCATATCCATATGGGGTGCAAAGGTCGGCTTGTGCTTTCCGCGCAGCAGGATGGCGGTCTGGCTGGCAAGACGGCCTAGGACAACGTCGGTTGCGTCAATGACGTGCCACTGGCGGGTGATGTCGCCTGGCTTCGGGGTGTACGTGCGCACGGTTATGGCCTTCGTTTCTTATTCGGTGTCGCCCACACCACGGATTTTTCCGCAGACGCAGGCTCAGCTTATTCATGCGTTACCGGAACTTCAGGTGAGGGCTGAAATACAACCAGTTATCCCGGAAAACCTCGGCTGCTCCTCCGGGCCGGGTGGCTCTGCAACTGAGCCGCTCCGAAGGCGCAGACGTATCGAGTTGGGATACGCACAACGACTACCAAGGTTAGCGCGGGGCAGGGCCTCAGGTCAAAAGAGGCCGGCCGGCCCTCTCTCGACCCTCACTTCGGACCCAACCGCACCTTTAGCGCACCCTTGGCGCACCCTTCCCGCAGGAAACCCGCAGGACATTCACAGGAGTGTCAGGGTTCCCACAGGATCGGCACAGATCCCACTATAAGGGCGCATTCGGTTGCTAGCTTGTGATCAGAGCTGGCGCTGGGCCAGCCGCAGCCACGGGCAGTCCGTCCACGGTTCGTCCTGAAATTTCAAGGAGTTAGTCATGCTCGCACTTTACGCAACAGTCTCAACCATGCTGTACACCGCCAAGGCCCGCCTCGTGAACGAAGAAAAGGGCGCCACCATGGTGGAGTACGGCCTGATGGTCGCACTCGTCGCAGTCGTCGTGGCCGTCGGCGCCACCCTCCTGGGAACCAACGTCAAGGCCCTCTTCACCGGCCTCAAGTTCACTCCGTAGATTCGACAGGCGTCAGTCATGCTCGCAAGTTATGCAACGGTCTCGACCGTGCTTTTCACCGCTAAGGCCCGCCTCACAAACGAGGAAAAGGGCGCCACCATGGTTGAGTACGGCCTGATGGTCGCACTCGTCGCAGTCGTGGTGGCCGTCGGCGCCACCGCTCTGGGGTTGAACGTTAAGGCTCTTTTCAGCGGCCTTAGCTTCGGCGGGACCCCGGCTGTCCCGTGATCCTCGGGCTCCGGCGGCCTCGGCCGCCGGAGCCGCTTCAATTCACTGACACACATACGCATTAAGGGACGGGCATGGGAAAACGGGATGGAGAGCGCGGTGCAGTTGCCGTGGAACTGGCATTCCTCTTGCCCGTGCTCCTGCTGATCCTCATCGGCTCGATGGAGTATGGCCGGGTATTTCACGTTCAGAACTCCCTGACTCACGCTGCACGTGAGGGGGCGCGAAATGCGGCAATTCATTGGGACGAGCCGGCAAAACTCAATGTCAGTGGTGCGGCGCTCCAAGGGACGTCCTTGGTCGGCCTCGGGGTAGCCGTCAGTTCGAATGTCGCTTCGTGCGCGCCTGGCCGAAATGTCACGGTCACCACGAGCGTCACACTTCCGTCCATGTCCGGCTTTCTTCCCCCCGGCTTGTTTCCCATAAAGCTCAAAGGCGAGGCGGTCATGCGATGCGGCGGATAAAGATTTCATTCTCACGGGCGCAGCACAAGAGCTCGCCCCGAGATGCCGAACGTGGGGCGGTCTCAATAATTGTCGCCGTCCTGCTCGTTGCACTCTTGGGTTTCGCCGCACTCGCCGTCGACGTCGGAGCCGTCTACTGGGAAAAGGCACAGCTTCAAAACGGTGCAGATGCGGCCGCACTCGCGATCGCGGAGGACTGTGCGGCCGGCACACCCGGCACATGTGGAGCCTTCGCGACGACCGGACAGGTTCTCGCAAACAGCAATGCCAATGACAAATCCACCGGGGTTTCCTCGATAACTTTCCCAGTTGCCGGCACGGTGAGGGTCGAGACCAACGCCAGGGATGCAGGGACCGGCGCAAACACTTTTAACCTATTCTTCGCGCGGGCGCTCGGAATTGAATCGACTGATGTCAAGGCGTCTGCGGAGGCATCATGGGGCGCCCCTAGTAGTGGCACGACGCTTCCCTGGACCATCAGCGAGTGCGTCTTCAAACAGTTCCTGAGCTCATCACAACTGGCGCAACTGAACTCGACCGGAAGCTTCACGGGTGACCCCAACCCCGTTCACATTCTCCTGCGGTACGACGAGAACACTCCGACATATCCAGGCTGTGCGGCCCAGAACGGCTACGTTGCTGGAGGATTCGGTTGGCTCGATCTCGATGGCGGAGGATGCTCGGCTGCAGTAAACATCGGTGCGGGTGAAGCGGGCAACAACCCTGGCAACAACTTCCCAAGCGCGTGCGACACGGCACTGTCGAAGCTCAAGACGGAGCCCGTGTTGATTCCGCTTTTCAACGGTTCCGCAGGTAGTGGGTCCCATGGAACCTACACTTTGGTCGGCTTCGTTGGGTTCCAAATCACGGGCTACAAGTTCGGAGGCTCGCTCGAGAGCATCGATCCCACCGCTCCGGAGTGCAGTGGGAACTGCCGAGGGATCCAAGGGTTCTTCACCCGTTACGTTTCGCTCAAAGACGGAATGACCGTGACGCCCGGTGCGCCGAGCTATGGAACGTCGATCGTCTCCCTCTCACGTTAGGCCGACGGGGTTGCAATACGCCTCAAAACCAGACGAGTAGAACCAAATACCAGTAAACCAAGGAGCACCACACATTGAAATCGCGCTTAATCGGAGGAATTGCCGCACTTCTTCTCGCGGTCGTCGGTACAGCCCTCCTGGTGATCTATGTGAAGGGTGCCGATGCCCGCGCGCTGCAGGGAGCCGAACCCGTTGAGGTCCTCGTGGTACAGGAGCGGGTCCCCGCAGGCACCCCGGTCGATGAGCTGAGCGATTTCCTGCAGGCAGAAGCGATCCCGCAGTCGGCTGTGCCGGAAGACTCCCTCAACACCCTTGATGGCCAGGATGGAAAGATCACGGCCGCCGATTTGATGCCCGGCGAACAGCTTCTCGCGGCACGCCTCGTAGCCCCCGAACAGTTCTCACCCGGGACGGTGCCCGTCCCCGAAGGACTAGAGGAGGTGACCATTCTGCTCGCGCCCGAGCGGATGCTGGCCGGCCGGCTTAAGGCCGGTGATCTGGTCGGAGTACACATTTCCGGGGAACTCGTGGAAGAAGCCCCGCCCAATGACCGGCTGCCCGGCGAGATGATCGGTTTCAAGGAATACAGCAACTTGAACTTCCAGAACGTCCTTGTGACTGCCGTGCAGCAGGCGGCACCGCAGACCGAAGATTCCGCGAACGGTGAGGACGAGGGCGTGGCCATGCCTAACGGCTCCGCATTCGTGACCCTCGCCCTGAATGACTTCAACGCGGGCCGGGTGATTTTCGGGGCTGAGTTCGGCGCGATCTGGTTGACGAAGGAGACCGACACCTCGGAAGAGGGCAACCCTCCAGTCATCACCATCCCAGAGGTCGTCAAATGAGCAGGTTTGTGATTATCACCGCAGTACGGGATTTCGAGAGCCGCGTCCGCCAAGCCATTACCGGGGTGATGCATGGCGACCTCCAGACGCTCCCTCCCGAGGTCATGTCCGCGGGCCCCGACGAAATCCTCCAGCAGGCGGGCGGGGCGCCTCCGGAAGTTCTTATCCTCGGGCCAGGCGTCAACCCCGACGACGCTTTGCGACTCGCCGTTGTCTTCGACCTCCAGTACCCCGAGACGAGCCTCGTCCTCGTCGCACCACCTGGCCCCGACCTCATTCTTGCCGCAATGCGCGCGGGGATACGGGACGTCGTAGGCTCTGACATCGGGGTTGACGACCTCCGGATACTCCTCGAGCGCTGCTGCCTCGCCGCGGGCAGCAGACGCCGTGGACTTTCCACCGGCCCTGAGCCAGAGCACGGTACTGGCCGGGTGATTGCGGTCATGTCTCCAAAGGGCGGAGTCGGAAAGACGACTGTGGCGACAAACCTGGCCATCGGCTTAGGGAAGATCGCTCCAATGGGAGTGGTCCTCGTCGACCTCGATCTGCAGTTTGGTGACGTTGCCACGGGCCTGTTGCTTGAGCCCGAACACTCGATCACAGAAGCGGTCCACGGGCCGGCCGCGCAAGATTCGATGGTGCTGAAGGCATTCCTCACCGTGCATCCTGCAGGCGTCTACGCGCTGTGCGCGCCGCGCACACCCGCCGAATCGGACTACATCACAGCAGAGCATGTGACGAGACTCCTCACCCAGTTAGCAAGCCAGTTCCAGTATGTCGTTGTGGACACGGCTCCCGGACTCGGCGAGCACTGCCTGGCAACATTGGATCAGGCGACAGATGGAGTGTGGGTCTGCGGGATGGATGTCCCGAGCGTAAGGGGTCTGCACAAGTGTCTCGACGTCCTGCGGGAGCTTCAGCTCCTACCACGGGATCGGCATGTCGTCCTCAACTTCGCCGATCGTAGGAGTGGGATTTCTGTGCAGGACGTCGAGGCCACTCTGAGTGTGCCGGTGGACGTGGTGATTCCCCGTTCGCGCACGCTGCCCTTTTCGACGAACCGGGGCATCCCGGTCCTTCAGGGCACCGCCCGCGACGCTGCAACCAAGGGGCTCCAGGACCTTGTCGACCGGTTCCGGCCTGAGGGACAGGCAAAGCGCAAGCAGCATCGGCGGGTGGTCGTGTCATGAGGTTGTCAGATCGGATGAACGCAGTTCAACCCATTTCACGACCGCAGGGAGGTGTTGAGGCAGAGACCCGCGATGAGACGGAGGAATCTCCCGCTTTCGTCCCGCCGGTGACGCCACCCTCACCGACCTCGGCCTCGCCCCTTTCTTCCCTCAAGGCGCCACCGGTAGCGTCGACGGTCGACGCACTCGCCGGCCTTAAGGCGCGAGCAGCCGAGGCGCTTTTCAAGCGGATGGGATCCCGGTTCAGTGACTCTTCCGTCTCGGAAGAAGAGCTACGGGTAACCGCCCGTGACGAACTGTCCGCCGTCATCGATGAGGAGCAGGTGCCGCTCTCCCCGGAGGAGCGACGTCGCCTGATCCGCGAGATCGCAGACGAGGTAATGGGTTACGGCCCGATTCAGCGGCTCCTCGAAGACCCCTCAATCACTGAGATCATGGTGAACCGGTTCGACCAGATCTACGTCGAGCGAAACGGGCATCTCTCTCTGACCGACGGCAAATTCAGTTCTGACGACCATCTGCGAAAGGTCATCGAGCGGATTGTCTCAAAAGTCGGGCGAAGGATCGACGAGTCTTCACCTCTTGTGGATGCCCGGCTCGAAGATGGCTCGCGCGTCAACGCGATTATTCCGCCCCTGGCGGTCAACGGGCCGTCCCTGACCATTCGAAAGTTCAGCCACGTGCCGATCACGGTGCAAAACCTCATCCAATGGGGCTCCCTGACCCCGGAGATGGCCGAGCTCCTCAGCGCTTGCGTGCGGGCGCGCCTCAATATTATCGTCTCGGGTGGCACGGGCACCGGAAAAACCACAATGCTGAACGTTGTTTCGTCGTTTATCCCTGAGAACGACCGAATCGTCACCATTGAGGACGCGGTGGAGCTCCAGCTCCAGCAACAACACGTCGTCCGCCTTGAGAGCCGCCCGGCCAATATCGAGGGCAAGGGCGCGATCGGCATCCGCGAGCTCCTGCGCAATTCACTCCGTATGAGGCCGGATCGCATCATCGTCGGTGAGGTCCGTGGGGGTGAATCCCTGGACATGCTTCAGGCGATGAACACCGGCCACGACGGATCGTTGTCGACGGTTCACGCGAACTCCCCCCGCGATGCCATCGCACGGCTTGAGACGCTCGTTCTCATGGCAGGAATGGACCTGCCCCTCAGGGCCATCCGCGAGCAGATCGCCTCCGCCGTGGACCTGATCATTCAGCTCACCCGCATGCGGGATGGAAGCCGACGCGTCACACATGTCACCGAAGTTCAAGGGATGGAAGGAGAGGTGGTTACACTCCAAGACGCTTTCCTTTTTGACTACTCGGCCGGCATGGACCAGCAGGGCCGTTTTCTGGGTAAACCCATTGCCACGGGCGTGCGGCCACGATTCCTCGACCGCTTCGAGGAATTGGGCATCCACGTGTCCCCGAACGTCTTCGCCACCCCAACCGGTCCGATGGGGCGGCGATAGCCGTGGACAGCCCGGTCGTGTTTTTCAGCGCCGTCGGCATGTGCTCCGCTGCGCTGCTCCTGGTGTTCCTTGTCGTCCTGCAACCCAGCCATAGCTCAATTCCGCTCGACCGGCGTCGGCCGTCCACCCACCCCGAGCTTTCGGTGTTCAGCCGCGTCACCGAATCGACGGTCACCGCCGTCGATGGGGTCATCGGCGAAAAAGGCGGGCTCTACAGCAAGGAAACCCTGTATAACGCGGGAATCAAGGCGTCTCCTGCCGAGGTCACGGTTTTCGTCTTGGCAGCTTCCGTTGTCAGCGGTGTCGCCGTAGGGGTGCTGATACATTCCGCCGTGGGAGTTTTTTCAGCACTTGCAACCCCGTTTGTTGCGAAGCTCGTGCTCAACATGCGCACCAATAAGCGCCGGATGAAGTTCGATTCCCAACTTCCGGACACCATCCAAACATTGATCGGGGGACTCCGCGCGGGTCACAGCGTCATGCGCTCGATCGACGCTGTGGCAGTCGACGCCGACGCACCAACGTCGGAAGAACTCTCACGAATCATCAATGAGACCCGGATCGGCAAGGATGCGGAGCAGGCGATCGCGGATGCCGCTCGGCGGATGGACAGTGAGGACTTCGAATGGATCGCTCAGGCAATCCAGATTCATCGCGAGGTCGGCGGCGATCTCGCAGAGGTCCTCGAGCACGTCGCCGAGACCATTAGGGAACGAAGCGAAATCAAAGGCATGATTCGGTCGCTCAGTGCCGAAGGGATCATGTCGGCTTACATCTTGATGGGCCTACCGGTCGCGATCGCGGTGATTTTTAAGATCATGAACCCCACATACATTGCTGTCCTATTTGAACACCCCCTTGGCGTCGCTCTAATCGTGCTGAGCGCAATTATGTATGCAATAGGTGGTTTCTGGTTGAGTCGAATGATCAAGATCAAGTTTTAGGGTGGGAGATAATGACGACTTCAGTTTGGGCATCGATTGCTCTCATAATCCTTCCCCTCACATACCTGACGTGGGCCTTCCTTTCGGCTGACCGCGCCGCGGCAGCGGCCATCAGGACGAACCTCTCGAACGGCATCAGTGGACCAGACGGGCAGGCACAGACGCCGACGCCGGTGCTTATCGATTCGGTCCGCAAGGTCACGCCTACCGCTTACATCGCCAAGCTGGATGGGCTTCTAGCGTTCGCCGGCCGCCCTCGGTCAATGCCGCTCGACAAAGTGCTGATCATCAAACCGACTCTCGCCCTCGTTGGTGCTGCGCTTGGACTCATGCTGTACAGGAACAATCCAGGCGTGCAGATGATACTTCTCGGGCTCTTCATCACCGCGCTGTTCTATTTCGTGCCAGACCTGCTCATCTACAACTCGGCAGTTAAACGCCAAGCGGCCATCGAGCAGGAACTGCCGGACACACTGGACCAGATGCTCATCTCGGTCGAAGCCGGCCTGGGCTTCGAGACGGCGATGGCGCGAGCAGGACAAAACGGAAAAGGCCCACTGGCCGAGGAGATTGTCCGGACTCTTCAAGATATCCAGGTCGGAAGACCTCGCCGTGAGGCCTATCAGTCCATGGCCGAGCGGTCCACGGTCGACGATCTCAAGAGCTTCGTGCGTGCCGTGGTACAGGCTGACAAATACGGCATCGGCATTGCAACAGTCCTCAAGACCCAGGCCAAGCAGGCAAGGGTAAAACGTCGTCAGCGCGCCGAGGAGAAGGCAATGAAGCTTCCGGTCAAGACTCTATTTCCCCTGATCCTTTTCATCTTTCCTGTGATGTTTATTGTCATGCTTGGCCCCGCTGCAATCAACATCATGAGAACACTCGGCTAATCCTGCGAATGGTTTTCGGCGGATCTCAGCACCACAGTAATGGCGCAGTTTTTCCGAAGTATCGGCTTTTCCTACTCCCGGCGATGGACTTCGAAAGTAGCCTTAGAGAGTGCCAACAACACCGTACGATCCCAGCCAGGACAGCCAAGGCGCTGCCCGCTCCGCGCAGACCTCCGCCGTCTGCCCCGACGCGGGCGATGCCGGCGCTGCGCCCCTGCTGGATCCCACGGTCCTGGAAGAGCTCGGGCAGGAACTCGACGACATCGCTACCGTACGGGCCTTCGTGAGCGACTACGTGGCGTTCTGGGACGAGCGCATCCACCGTCTCACCTCGTCCCTGGCCGAGGAGGATGCCAAAGCGGCCCTTGAGGCCGTCGTCAACCTTCGGGCCGCCTCCACCATGGTGGGCGCACCCAGGCTCTCCGCTCTGGCCACCCGGATCGAAGGCTCCCTCCGCCGTTTCCAGATCCGCGAGGCGCTCGGCGCCCTGCCCGCCCTGGAGCGGTGCGGACGGGATACCGTCGTGGAACTGCGCACCACCTACCTGCTCACCAGCCGCTGCGTGTAACTGCGAGACGGCCGGACACCACTTCAGCTCCCCGCAACCGCCACGCTAAGACGCAGCTTCGCAAACCGGCGGAGGTAGATCGAGGAGCCCCGCGCGACCTTATACTCTAAGCATGCTGATCACGCGCCTCAACCGTGGCCTCTCCGCCCAGCCGTCCACCTCCAAGCAGTGCGGAGGCCACCTGTGAGCGGCGGTCTTTTCGCCCTGTTCGACGACGTCGCAGCCATTGCCCGCATTGCGGCCGCCTCGGTGGACGACGTCGCCGCCGGGGCCGCCAAGGCGGGGGCCAAGGCCGCCGGCGTGGTGATCGACGACGCCGCCGTCACCCCGCAGTACGTCTCCGGGGCGGATCCCTCGCGCGAACTGCCGATGATCAAGCGGATCTTTTGGGGCTCGCTGCGGAACAAGCTCTTGATCATCCTGCCGGCGCTGCTGCTGATCAGCACCTTCATCCCGGCGGTCATCCCCTTCATCCTCATGCTCGGCGGCACCTACCTGTGCTACGAGGGTGCCGAGAAGGTGTGGCACAAGATCCGCGGCCACCACGAGGCCAAAGAGGCGCCGGTGGTGGAGCGTGGCCCGGAAGCGGAGGCCAAGGTCACCAAGGGCGCCATCACCACCGACTTCATCCTCTCCTGCGAGATCATGGTCATCTCGCTCAACGAGGTGGCAAGTGAGTCGATTTGGGCCCGGGCGATCATTCTGGTCGTGGTGGCGCTGGCGATCACGGTGCTCGTCTACGGCGCCGTCGCGCTCATCGTCAAGATGGACGACATCGGCCTACACCTGGCCAAAAAAGACTCCGCGGGCTCCAAACGCATCGGCGAGGCGCTCGTCAAGGCCATGCCTGCCGTGCTGGCCGCGATCACCTTCATTGGGACGATCGCCATGCTCTGGGTCGGCGGCCACATCATGCTGCAGGGAGCCTATGACCTGGGCTGGCACGCCCCGTACGACCTGGTCCACACCCTGGAGCACCCGTTCGTCGGAATCGCGGTCGTGGGCGGCTTCCTGGCCTGGCTGGTAAACACCCTGTGCTCGGCTATCCTCGGACTCGCCTGGGGCCTCCTGGTCATGGCGGTCGTGCACCCGTTGCTGAAGGTGCTGCCGTTCGGCAAGAAGAAGGGCGGGCACGAAGAGGGCGATATCCGCGCCGCGGTCGCCGGCTACCGGCCGGACAAACACGACGCCGATACGGCCTCCTAGCCCCCGCCGGGCAGGTGGCGCCCCTTGGCGCCACCTGTGCCTGGGCTCCCCTGCTTGAGGTGCTCGTCACGGCTGAGGGTGTAGCCGCTCAACGGCGCACCCGATAGCGCAGGTGAAGCACCCGGTCGCCCTCAATCACCTCTTCAGGTCCTTCCAACAGGTGCTGCGCGTGGACCGGCCCGAAGTAGCGCTTGCCGGACCCGAGCACGACGGGGACGACGTCCATGCGCACCTCGTCGACCAGGCCCGCGGCAAGCGCCTGACCACCGACGTCGCCGGCTGCGACCTCGACGATGCGGTCCCCCGCAAGCTCCTGCGCCCTGGCCACGGCTGCCTCGACGCCGTCGACGAAGTGAAACGGTGCCCGCGGGTCCCAGCCCTCAGGCGCGGGACGGTGCGTCACGACGACCACGTGATCGATCCCGCTTGGGGGATTCCCACCCCAGCCATCCGTCATGTCGAAGACCCTGCGGCCGGCGACAGTCACCCCGATCTGGTCCCAGTACGCCCTGGTGTAGTCGTAGGACGCCTGTGACACCTTCAACTCGCCGCTCTCGTCCAGCGGCACGTCACCGCTGAGCAGCCAGTCGAACAGCGGTCCGGGCTGGTCGTCCTCGTCCGCGATGAAGCCGTCAACCGAAACCGAACTGTACAGAACTACTTTGCCCATGGGCGCTCCTCTGCTTCCGCCCACAGTATCGCCGACACCCCGCCCGGCGTACACCCTGCGTTGAACAGAACCGCTTTAGGGCTGCTCGGGCGTCAGCCGATATCCCACGCCGCGCACCGTCTGGAACCACCGGGGGTTCCGGGGGTCTTCGCACAGCTTCCGCCGGATGTTCCCCATGTGGACCTCGATGGCCCGCTCGTCGGAATCGCTGATGTAGGTCGAGGCTCCGGGGCCCTCTCCCCGGACCACCTTGACCAGGTCGGTCTTCGTTCGAACGGCGCCCCGGCCCAGAAGGAGCGCGTGGAGCAGGTCGAACTCGCTGCGGGTCAGGGACAGCTCGGCGCCATCCACGGAGACGGTCCGTGCGTGGTGGTCAAGCACCAGCCCGTTGTGCCGCAGCACATTGATGGTGCTCGTCCGCGCACTCCGGGCACCGCCGGGGCCGGGAACGGATCCGGAGGATCCACCGCCCATTAGGGATACGCCGTCCGAACCGGACCGGGGCCTGCGCATCATCGCCGCGATGCGGGCGCGCAGCTCGCGGGGACGGAACGGCTTGGTGAGGTAGTCATCGGCCCCCGATTGAAGGCCCATGAGGGCATCGAGTTCATCCGCGCGCGAGGTCAGGATGACGACGTAGCAGTCGCTGAAGGCCCGGACCCGGCGCAGCACCTCGTAGCCGTCGATGTCGGGCAGGCCGAGGTCGACCGTGACGACGATCGGCTCCACCTCGCGGACCAGGCGGACGCCGTCGCGGCCCGTGGGCGCAGCATGGACCTCAAACCCTGATTGCCGCAGGACGGCGCTCAGGAGGTTCCGGACATCGTCGTCGTCCTCAATAACGACCGCCACCCCAGGATCGTTCATAACGCCTTCCGCCTTCAGTCCAGTTATGCGCCTCGCATTCGGGTCTTACTGCGGCCCACACCTCGCAGGACCCCCGCTGAATAGGACAATAGTAACCCTCGTCACTCCTGTACCAACAGGAGTGATAATGATGGTTGATCCAACGACAGGGGAAAGTTGATTTACCTACGGATTTCCACGATTCAGGGCAGTACCGACGGGGTCTGCCGGCAGGTGCCGACCCATGCCTGACGCCGCACCGGGGGCCATTCTCGCGCTCGTATGCGCCGTCGCGGGCGGCCTTACCGCCTACCGGATGTTCCCGCTGGCGGCACGGGATCCACGGACCGTCCTCCCCGGCCGCTGGCGGTGGCCCGTTGCCGTCCTCACCGGTCTGTTCTGTGCCCTCGGCGCCCTCAAAGCCGAAGCACCGACGGAGGTCCTGCTGTACCTGGTGCTGCCCGTCTTCGGGGTGCTGCTCGCGGCGATCGACCTGCGTTCCAAGCTCCTGCCGAACGCTCTGCTGCTGCCGTTCCTCGCCGTCACGGGAATAGCGCTGCTCACCGCGGCGGTTGAGGGCGGCTGGCGGCCGCTGGTGGGCGCGCTGCTCGGCGGCGCCGTGATGTTCCTGTTCTACCTGCTGCTGGCCTTCATCTCCCCCGCCGGAATGGGCATGGGTGACGTGAAGCTAGCCGGGGTCCTTGGCCTGTACGGCGGTTATGTCGGCGTCGGGGCCTGGCTGGCGGCGCTGCTGGGCGGGTTCATCTTCGGGGGCCTGGCGGGTATTGCCCTGTTGCTCTCGGGGCGCGGCACCCGAAACACCAGCTTTCCCTTCGGCCCCGGCATGATCCTGGCGGCCGTCCTGGCGGTGCTGTTCCTTGACGGAAGCCCTGAGGCCTCCTTGCCGGGCTAAGCCCCTCCAGCGGCTTCGCGTGGCTCCTCAGCGGCCCGGCGGGCGCGGGTCAGCTCCGCCCGCAGACCAAGCTCCTCAACCCCGGGGTAGGCCACTTCCTCAAGCACCAGCGGGTGCGGGGGCGCCAGCACGGAACGGGCGTCCTTCACCCGGGCGGCAAGGCGCTCCGCGATCCAGGCGACGGGCAGTTCGCCGCTTCCGACCCGCAGGGTGGATCCGACGAGGGCGCGCACCATGTTGTGGCAGAAGGCGTCGGCCTGGATCGTCACCTCGATCATCCCGTCGGACCGCCGCCGGTAGGCATAGCGCTGCAGCTCGCGCACCGTGGTGGCACCCTCCCGCGGTTTGCAGAACGCCCGGAAGTCCTGGAGGCCGGTCAGCTGCGCGGCGCCGGCGTCGAGCAGCTCCACATCCAGTTCCCCGGGGTACCAGAGCACCGTGCGGCGGGCGAGGGGGTCGCGTTCGACGCGGGAGTCGGCAATGGTGTAGCTGTAGCGGCGCCACAGCGCCGAAAAGCGGGCGTCGAAGCCCGCCGGCGCCAGGTCAGCCTTCTTCACGACGACGGCCGGGATGGAGTTCTTGATCGAGCGTCCCCGCCCGGTGAGCTGATCGGAGAGGACCCGGTTCACCGTGCCGCCCAGGCGCCGCGTCAGGGCCTCCCCCGGCGCCACGTCCTTCCCCCGGCCGATGCCGTGCCACTCGGCCGGCGACAGGTCGACGTGGGCCACCTGGCCGCGGGCATGGACACCGGCGTCGGTGCGGCCGGCCACCGTGAGGCGGGCGGTGCGCCGCAGCAGCGTGAAGAGGGCCTCCTCGAGCACCCCCTGCACGGTGACGTGGCCCGGCTGCAGTGCCCAGCCGGCGAAGGGAGCGCCGTCGTAGGCGATATCGAGCCGGACACGCAGAAGCCCGCCGGACCTCTCGGGTCCGGCGGGCAACTGATCATTCACGAACTTACTCAACCAGCTTCGGCGAAGTTACTTCTTGGCCTCGGGGGCTTCGGCGTCATCGGACGCTGCGGCCTCGTCGGTGGAGGAAGCGGTGTCTGCGGGCTCTGCAGCCTCGGTCGACTCTGCGGTCTCGGCGGTTTCAGTCGCCTCGACGGTCTCGGCGGTTTCAGCGGTCTCGGTCGCCTCGACGGTTTCGGCTGACTCGACCGGCGCTGCGGTCTCCTCGGCCGGAGCGGCGGGGGCTGCCTTGGCCTGCTCGGCCTCGGCTACGACTGCCTGCTTGGCCGACAGCGGCTCGAGGACCAGCTCGATGACAGCCATGGGAGCATTGTCGCCCTTGCGGTTGCCGATCTTGGTGATGCGGGTGTAGCCGCCCTCGCGGTTGGCGACGGCCGGTGCGATCTCAGTGAAGAGCTCGTGAACGATGCTCTTGCTGCTGATGACGCCCAGGACGCGGCGGCGCGAGGCGAGGTCGCCCTTCTTGGCGAAGGTGACGAGACGCTCGGCGTAGGGGCGGAGCCGCTTCGCCTTGGTGACGGTGGTGGTGATGCGCTTGTGCTCGAACAGCGAGGCGGCCAGGTTGGCGAGCATCAGGCGTTCGTGCGCCGGACCGCCTCCGAGACGTGGGCCCTTAGTGGGTGTGGGCATGGTGATTTCTCCTCATAGTGGACCTGACCGCCGCCGGGCGGCGGTCAGGCAGTTAGCGTATTAGAGCTCTTCGTCGCCGTAGGCGGCGTCGTCCTCTTCGATGGCAGCGGCGCGGGCGGCAAGGTCGAACCCGGGAGGGGAATCCTTCAGGGACAGACCGAGCTCGACGAGCTTCGCCTTGACCTCGTCGATGGACTTCGCGCCGAAGTTGCGGATGTCCATCAGGTCGGCCTCGGAGCGGGCAACGAGTTCACCCACGGAATGGATGCCCTCACGCTTGAGGCAGTTGTAGGAGCGGACCGTCAGCTCGAGATCCTCGATCGGCAGCGCCATGTCGGCGGCCAGGGCCGCGTCCGTGGGCGAGGGACCGATTTCGATGCCTTCGGCCGCGATGTTCAGTTCGCGGGCCAGCCCGAACAGCTCAACCAGGGTGGTGCCTGCCGAAGCGACGGCGTCGCGGGGGGCGATGGCGTCCTTGGTTTCGACGTCGACGATCAGGCGGTCGAAGTCGGTGCGCTGCTCAACACGGGTCGCCTCGACGCGGAAGGTGACCTTCAGGACCGGCGAGTAGATGGAGTCGACCGGGATGCGGCCGATCTCCGAGTCTCCGGACTTGTTCTGGGAGGCCGAGACATAGCCGCGACCGCGCTCGATGGTCAGCTCGAGCTCGAACTTGCCCTTCGAGTTCAAGGTGGCGATGTGCAGGTCGGGGTTGTGGAACTCCACACCGGCCGGCGGTGCGATGTCTGCCGCGGTGACAACGCCGGGGCCCTGCTTGCGCAGGTACGCCACGACGGGCTCGTCGTGCTCGGAGGACACCGCGAGGTTCTTGATGTTCAGGATGATCTCGGTGACGTCTTCCTTGACACCGGGAACCGTCGTGAATTCGTGAAGGACTCCATCGATACGGATGCTTGTGACAGCTGCACCGGGGATGGAGGACAGGAGGGTACGGCGGAGCGAGTTGCCGAGGGTGTAGCCGAAGCCAGGCTCGAGGGGTTCGATCACGAACCGCGAGCGGTTGTCGGCGACTACTTCTTCAGTCAGGGTGGGGCGCTGTGCAATAAGCACGTACATTTCCTTTCAGGGTGCATCCGCTATATGACGCAACACAAATGGTGGAAAGGGATAGCTGATGAGCCGGCTCAAAAGCTTTGGATAACGGCACCGAACCGCCCTGCGGCAGCCGGGGCTGCTGCAAGGCGGTGCGGTGGCCGAAAAGCCGATTAGACGCGGCGGCGCTTCGGGGGGCGGCAGCCGTTGTGGGCGCTGGGGGTGACGTCCGAGATGGAGCCAACCTCCAGGCCGGTGGCCTGCAGCGAGCGAATTGCGGTTTCGCGTCCCGATCCCGGGCCCTTGACGAAGACGTCGACCTTGCGGACGCCGTGCTCCTGAGCGCGCTTCGCGGCGGCTTCAGCAGCCAGCTGCGCAGCGAACGGGGTGGACTTACGTGAGCCCTTGAACCCAACCTCGCCGGCGGAGGCCCAGGAGATGACTGCTCCGCTGGGGTCCGTGATCGAGACGATGGTGTTGTTGAAGGTGCTCTTGATGTGCGCCTGGCCGAGCGCGATATTCTTCTTATCCTTGCGACGCGGCTTGCGCACCGCTCCACGAGTCTTGGGGGGCATTACTTCTCCTACGAAGGTATTGGGTAAAGCATTGGGTCAGCTCGAAGTTCCAACCGGAGACCCTACTTAAAGGGCCCCTGATGGCGAGGGTCCCCTGGCCGGGCGAGCTTTGCGAGCCCGGTTAGGGAGCCGTCAGGGAACTAGCGGCCGGCCTTCTTCTTGCCTGCGACGGTGCGCTTCGGGCCCTTGCGGGTACGAGCGTTGGTCTTCGTGCGCTGTCCACGCACGGGAAGGCCGCGGCGGTGCCGAATGCCTTCGTAGCTGCCGATTTCGACCTTGCGGCGGATGTCGGCTGCGACCTCGCGCCGGAGGTCGCCCTCAACCTTGAAGTTTCCTTCAACGTAGTCGCGGAGCTGGACGAGCTCTGCATCGGTGAGGTCCTTCACGCGGGTGTTGGGGCTGATGCCCGTATCCGCGATCGTCTTCTCTGCACGGGTCTTGCCCACGCCGTAGATGTAAGTAAGCGCGATGACAACCCGCTTTTCGCGGGGGATGTCTACGCCAGCGAGACGTGCCATAGAGGCTGTTCTCCTTTGGTGATACCGGAGGTCTGAGCCAAAGCGTACCCGGAAGGTTTTCCGGTCCCCGGCCTCCGTGCCGGGGGTGTGCACTGCGCGGAAGCGCGATGCTGCTTTGCCTTAATGAACTGAACTACGCGTGGGGTCGACCTCTAGGAGGCTGATTAACCCTGGCGCTGCTTGTGGCGCGGGTTTTCGCAGATGACGAGAACGTTGCCCTTGCGGCGAACCACCTGGCACTTTTCACAGATCCGCTTCACGCTCGGGTTGACCTTCATGGTTTTCCTTCGAGTTGATTCTTATTTGTAGCGGTAGACAATACGGCCCCGGGTGAGGTCGTACGGGCTGAGTTCCACTACTACCCGGTCCTCAGGAAGGATTCGAATGTAGTGCTGGCGCATCTTTCCCGAGATGTGGGCGAGAACAATGTGACCGTTGGCCAACTCAACGCGGAACATCGCGTTGGGCAGCGCCTCGTTCACAGTGCCTTCAATCTCAATGACACCGTCTTTCTTGGCCATATCCTCCGCTAACGTCGATGCCCACCGCTTGCACGGTGGACGGGTTTGGGTTTTGATTGTCTGACCTCGGGGCGGCGACGGCTCGTAAGCCGGCGGGCCGCCCGGCCCGAAATGGGCACAAAAAGCAGAGACAACCAACAGACAACACTACGCCATGGCCGCGGAGAAGTTAAATCGGTGTCCTGCGGATGCGGTCGGACGGGAGCTCAGGCGCGGACGGGAACCGGGACTACGCCGAGCGGTTCAAGCTTCGACGCTCCGCCGTCTTCGGCGCTGAGCACCCAGATGCCGCCGTCGTGGACGGCCACGGTGTGCTCCCACTGCGAGGCGCGCTTGCCGTCCGTGGTGACCACGGTCCAGTCGTCGTCGAGCACCTTGGTCTCGAGTCCCCCAAGGACGAGCATCGGCTCGATGGCCAGGCAGAGCCCGGGGCGGACCTTCGGCCCGCGGTGCGAGCTGCGGTAGTTCAGGACGTCGGGCTCCTGGTGCATCCGGGTTCCGATGCCGTGTCCCACGTAGTCCTCAAGGATGCCGAGCCGCTGGCCCGGAAGCTCAGAGACGTAGTCGTCGATAGCGGCCCCAATGTCGCCCACGTGCTTGGCGCCGGCAAGGGCGGCGATCCCCCGCCACATCGCCTCCTCGGTGACCTGCGACAGGCGCACGTCCTCCTCCCGCGGCGTCCCCACGATGGTGGTGCGTGCGGAGTCGGCGTGCCAGCCGTTCACGACGGCGCCGGCGTCAATGGAGATGATGTCCCCGTCCTGCAGTACGTAGTCCCCGGGGATGCCGTGGACCACCTCCTCGTTGACCGAGGTGCAGATGCTGGCGGGGAAGCCGTGGTAGCCCAGGAAGTTCGAGGTGGCCCCGGCCTCCCGGAGCACCTCCTCGAACACGGTATTCAGCTCGCGGGTGCTGACCCCCACCCGGGCGGCCCCGACCGCGGCGTCGAGTCCGCGGGACAGTACCAGGCCGGCCTCGCGCATGCTCAGGATCTGGCGGGGTGTCTTGTACTCAATCTTGGGCTGGCGCAAAATGTCCGGCGGCCTAGCTGGCGACCTTGAGCGCGTTCATGACCCGCTCGGTGACCTCGTCGATGCTGCCGATCCCGTTCACCTGGGTGACGATGCCGCGCTCGGTGTACTGCGAGACGACCGGCGCGGTCTGCTCGTGGTACAGGCGCAGCCGGTGCCGGATGACGTCCTGGTTGTCGTCGCTGCGCCCGTCAAGGGACGCACGTCCCAGCAGCCGGCGCACCAGCTCCTCGTCCTCGGCGGTGAGCTGAAGCACCACGTCGAGGCTCAAGGAGTTCTCGGCGAGGATGTCGTCGAGCTCGGCGACCTGGGCGGCCGTGCGCGGGTAGCCGTCGAGCAGGAAGCCGTCCTGCACGTCGTCGGCCTTCAGCCGGTCGCGCACCATGAGGTTGGTGACGCTGTCGGGCACGAAGTCCCCCGCATCCATGTACTTCTTCGCCTCGACGCCCAGCGGCGTCTCGCGCTTGACGTTGTCGCGGAAGATGTCGCCGGTGGAGATGGCGACCACGCCGAGGCGCTCGGAGATGCGCGCTGCCTGCGTTCCCTTGCCGGAACCCGGAGGGCCGATAATCAGCATTCTTGTCATCGGAGGAGCCCTTCGTAGTGGCGCTGCTGGAGCTGCGCGTCGATCTGCTTTACGGTTTCCAGCCCCACGCCCACCATGATCAGGATCGACGTGCCGCCGAACGGGAAGTTCTGGTTGGCGCCGATCGCCACTAGGGCGATCAGCGGGATCAGGGCGACGAGGCCCAGGTAGATCGCGCCCGGCAGGGTGATGCGGGAGAGCACGTATTGCAGGTACTCCGCCGTGGGGCGGCCGGCCCGGATGCCCGGGATGAAGCCGCCATACTTCTTCATGTTCTCGGAGACCTCGTCCGGGTTGAACGTGATCGCCACGTAGAAGTACGTGAAGAACACGATCATCAGGAAGTACACCGCCATGTACAGCGGGTGGTCACCGGTCGCGAGGTAGGTGGTGATCCAGTTGACCCACTCCGGCGGCGGCGTCTGGCCGTCCGTGGGGGTGTTGAACTGCGCGATCAGCGTCGGCAGGTACAGCATGGAGGACGCGAAGATCACGGGGATCACGCCGGCCATGTTGACCTTGATCGGGATGTAGGTGCTGCTGCCGCCGAGGGTGCGGCGCCCGATCATCCGCTTGGCGTACTGCACGGGGATGCGGCGCTGGGACTGCTCGACGAAAATGACGAGCGCCACGACCACCACGCCCATGAGCATCACGCCCAGGAAGACCGTCCAGCCCTGGGTGCGCAGGATCTCGCCGAGGGAGGTGGGGAAGCTTGCCACGATGGCGGTGAAGATCAGCAGGGACATGCCGTTGCCGACACCCCTCTCGGTGATCAGCTCGCCCATCCACATGATGAGGCCGGTGCCCGCGGTAAGGGTGATGATCAGCAGGATGATGGTGATCAGGGAGTCGTCCGGGATCAGCGGCACCGGGCAGTCGCCCAGCAGAGCCCCGGAGCGCGCGAGCGACACCAGCGTCGTCGCGTTGAGCAGGCCGAGGGCGATCGTGAGGTAGCGCGTGTACTGGGTCAGCCGTGACTGGCCCTGGGCGCCTTCCTCATGGAGTTCCTGGAAGCGGGGAATCACGACGCGCAGCAGCTGCGTGATGATGCTCGCGGTGATGTAGGGGGTGATGCCCAGGGCGAAGACCGACACCTGCAGCAGGGCACCGCCGCTGAACAGGTTGACGAACTCGTAGAGGCCGCCCTGCGTGTTGCCAAGGCTCAGGCACTGCTGGACGTTGCCGTAGTCGACTCCGGGGGCCGGGATGAACGCGCCGAGCCGGAAGATGGTGATGATGCCCAGCGTGAACAACAGCTTGCGCCGCAAGTCTGGCGTCCGGAATGCCCGGCCAATAGCGCTTAGCAAGCGTCCTCCTGAAGGTCTTGGATGTCCGAAGCGGACAGTACACAACAACCGAGTCTAACGGTCGAAGCCCGATGTCTGAGAACCGGGCGGAGATGAGCCGGCGCTTAAGCCGGAAAACTCCTGGTGGGCCGGATTGCACCGGCCCACCAAGAGTCTAGTTCCTGGCCGTGGTTGAACACAGCCGGATCACGAGCGGATCTGCCTAAAGCTGGCTGATTGAGCCGCCGGCGGCAGCGATCTTCTCGGCTGCGGTCGAGGAGAAGCGGTTAGCCTTCACATCGACTGCCACGGTGATGTCGCCGGTCCCCAGCACCTTCACGGGCTGGTTCTTGCGCACCGCACCCAGGGCGACGAGCGACTCGACGGTCACTTCGCCACCGTTGGGGTAGAGCTCCGAGATCTTGTCCAGGTTTACAACCTGGAACTCGACGCGGAACGGGTTCTTGAACCCGCGCAGCTTGGGCAGACGCATGTGCAGCGGCAGCTGGCCGCCTGCGAATCCTGCCTTCACCTGGTAGCGGGCTGCGGTTCCCTTGGTGCCACGGCCTGCCGTCTTACCCTTCGAACCTTCACCACGGCCCACACGGGTCTTCTTGGTTTTGGCTCCGGGGGCCGGACGCAGGTGGTGGACCTTCAGAGCGTGAACGCGCTCCGTCTTTCCTTCGGCTACAGCCGCTGTCTTTTCCTCTGCCATTACTTGGCCTCCTCAACCTTCAAGAGGTGCGGAACCGTGTTGACCATGCCGACGGTCACAGCATCGGCTTCACGGACCACGGTGTGGCCGATCCGCTTCAGTCCGAGGGACCGCAGGGTGTCGCGCTGGTTCTGCTTGCCGCCAATGGCGGACTTGATCTGAGTGATCTGCAGCTTCGCCGTGCTCACCTGCACGCGCTTGGGAGTGATCGCGGTCATTACGCACCTACCTTCTGTGCTGCGATGGCGCGGAGCATCTGGTGCGAGGCAACCTCGTCCAGGGGCAGGCCACGGCGGGCTGCCACGGCCTGGGGCTCTTCGAGCCTCTGCAGCGCGTCAACGGTCGCGTGAACGATGTTGATGGCGTTGGAGGAACCGAGGGACTTCGACAGGACGTCGTGGATGCCTGCGCACTCGAGGATCGCGCGGACCGGACCACCGGCGATAACACCGGTACCCGGGGATGCGGGACGAAGGAGTACGACGCCGGCAGCGGCTTCGCCCTGCACCAGGTGCGGGATGGTTCCACCGATGCGCGGGACGCGGAACATCGTCTTCTTGGCTTCCTCGACGGCCTTCTGGATGGCCGAGGGAACTTCCTTGGCCTTTCCGTAGCCGACGCCGACCATGCCGTTGCCGTCGCCTACCACCACGAGGGCGGTGAAGCTGAAGCGGCGGCCGCCCTTGACGACCTTGGCGACGCGGTTGATGGTGACGACGCGCTCAATGAACTTGTCCTTGTCGTCACGGCCGCCGTCGCGCCCGTCGCGGCCACCACGGCCACCACGGTCGCTCTTGCCGCCACGCTCGCCGCCGCGCCCGCTTCCGCGGGAGCCACGGTCGCCTCGGCTGTCGGCCGATGCGGTCTCAGTCGAACCGGCAGCCGGGGCGTCGGTTGCTGGCTGCTCTGTAGCCGTATTCAATGGCGCTTCCTTTGCCTTGTTTTCTTCGGTCACAGTGACAGCCCACCTTCGCGTGCGCCGTCTGCGATGGCCGCGACACGGCCGTGGTACTTGTTACCGCCGCGGTCGAAAACGACAGCTTCGATACCGGCAGCCTTCGCGCGCTCTGCGACGAGCCCGCCAACACGCTTGGCCTTGGCGGTCTTGTCGCCGTCAAAGGCGCGCAGGTCCGCTTCGAGCGTCGAGGCGGAAGCCACGGTGATGCCCTTGGTGTCGTCGACGACCTGCACGAATACGTGGCGGGCCGAACGGTTGACGACCAGGCGCGGACGGACCGCGGTCCCCGAGACGCGCTTGCGCACGCGCAGGTGGCGGCGTCCGCGGGAGGCGGACTTGCTCTTGGAGGAGCGCTTCTTATTGATGCTGATTGCCATGGTTACTTACCGGCCTTTCCGACCTTGCGGCGGATGATCTCGCCTGCATAGCGGATGCCCTTGCCCTTGTACGGGTCGGGCTTGCGCAGCTTGCGGATGTTTGCAGCGACCTCGCCGACCTGCTGCTTGTTGATGCCCGACACCGAAAGCTTGGTGGGGGAATCGACAGTCAGGACGATGCCCTCGGGGGCCTTGACGGCAACCGGGTGGCTGTAGCCCAGAGCGAACTCCAGGTCGCTTCCCTTGGCCTGGACACGGTAACCCGTGCCCACGATCTCAAGGTTCTTCTTGTACCCCTCGGTGACTCCGACGATCATGTTGGAGATCAGCGTGCGGGTGAGGCCGTGCAGTGAGCGCGAAACGCGCTCGTCATTGGGCCGGCTGACGGTGAGGGTGCTGTCCTCGAGCGAGACCTCGATCGGGCTGGGCACGGTGTGGCTCAGCTCGCCCTTGGATCCCTTGACGGAGACTTCACTGCCGTTGACCTTGACCTCAACACCTGCAGGTACGGTGATGGGGAGACGTCCAATACGTGACATTTTTCTTTCCCTTCCCGCTACCAGACGTAGGCGAGGACTTCCCCACCCACACCCTTCTTGGATGCCTGGCGGTCCGTGAGCAGACCGGAGGACGTGGACAGGATGGCAATTCCAAGGCCGCCCAGCACGTGGGGCAGGTTGGTGGACTTCGCGTAAACGCGGAGACCCGGCTTGGAGATGCGGCGGATGCCGGCGATGGAACGCTGGCGGTCCGGGCCGAACTTGAGGTCGATGGTCAGCTTCTTGCCGACCTCCGCTTCCTCTTCCTTCCAGCCGGCGATGTAACCTTCGGCCTTCAGGATGTCGGCTACGCGAGCCTTGAGCTTGCTGTACGGCATCGACACGGAGTCGTGGTACGCCGAGTTTGCATTGCGCAGACGCGTGAGCATGTCTGCGACAGGATCTGTCATTGTCATGTGGGCTCTTGCCCTTCCTCGTAACGGTTTCCGGATCCCGGGTCAGGAGCGGGCTTTCGCTCACCCCGGCCGGAACGGACCTGCAACGTAGTTAGATTAATCTTCGGATTTGAACGGGAAGCCAAGCGCCTTCAGCAGCGCACGGCCCTCGGCGTCGGTCTTGGCGGTGGTGACGACGGTGATGTCCATGCCACGCACGCGGTCGATACGGTCCTGGTCGATCTCGTGGAACATCGACTGCTCCGTGAGGCCGAAGGTGTAGTTGCCGTTGCCGTCGAACTGCTTGCCGTTGAGGCCGCGGAAGTCGCGGATACGGGGCAGGGCGAGGGACACCAGGCGGTCGACGAATTCCCACATGCGGTCGCCGCGCAGCGTCGCGTGGGCGCCGATGGGCATACCCTCACGAAGCTTGAACTGGGCGATGGACTTGCGGGCCTTGGTCACCTGGGGCTTCTGGCCGGTGATCGCGGTGAGGTCCTTGACGGCGCCGTCGATGAGCTTGGAGTCCTTGGCGGCATCTCCAACACCCATGTTCACGACAACCTTCACCAGGCGCGGAACCTGGTTGACGTTGGCGTAGCTGAACTCTTCCTGCAGGGCAGACTTGATTTCAGCGGCGTAGCGGGCCTTGAGGCGAGGGAGAACCTTGGTCTCTGCGGTTTCGACAGTCATTACAGATCCTTCCCTGATGACTTGGCCACGCGGATGCGGACGGTGCGCTGCCGGCCGTCGCGCTCGACGGTCTCGGTGCGGTAGCCCACGCGGGTCGGCTTCTTGGTCTCGGGGTCAACGATGGCAACGTTGCTGATGTGCAGCGGTGCCTCGACGACCTGGATGCCGCCGCCGTGGCTGTGACCCTCATGCTGGGTGGCCTTGGTGTGCTTGGTGATCCGGTTGATGCCCTCGACGAGCACGCGGTTGGTCTCCGGGAACACCTTGAGGACCTTGCCCTGCTTGCCGCGGTCGCCGCCGCGCTCCTGCTTGGCTCCGGTGATGACCTGAACCAGGTCACCCTTCTTGATCTTGAGCTTTCCAGTCTTCTGTGCCATGGGCTAGAGCACCTCCGGCGCCAGTGAAATGATCTTCATGAAACGCTTGTCGCGCAGTTCGCGGCCGACAGGGCCGAAGATACGGGTACCGCGGGGGTCGCCGTCGTTCTTCAGGATCACTGCTGCGTTTTCATCAAACTTGATGTAGGAACCGTCCGCGCGGCGGCGTTCCTTCTTGGTGCGGACGATGACCGCCTTGACGACGTCGCCCTTCTTGACGTTGCCGCCGGGGATTGCGTCCTTGACGGTGGCGACGATGACGTCGCCGATGCCTGCGTAGCGGCGTCCGGATCCTCCGAGAACACGGATGGTCAAGATTTCCTTGGCCCCAGTGTTGTCGGCGACCTTGAGCCGCGACTCCTGCTGAATCACTTATTACTCCTGTCGTCGCGCTGGTTCTCTCATCGAGCCTTGCGGAACGGATATGGGTGGGCCCCGTAATACTGGTACTCAGCACAAATGCGCGCCGAAACGCGCTGCGGTTTAGAGCGGATTTGTGTTGAACAAGATCATCGGGCTTTTGCCTATTTGCCGGTGTGAGGGCATGCGCCAGCCCACCAGACAGACAAGATTCTTATCGTATCGCGAAAATGCCCCGGACACGAATCGTGTCCGGGGCATCTGCGCAGCTGGTGCTACTTGGCCTTTTCGATGACCTCGACCAGGCGCCACCGCTTGGTGGCGGACAGCGGCCGGGTCTCCGAGATGAGAACCAGGTCGCCGATGCCGGCGGTGTTCTCTTCGTCGTGGGCCTTGACCTTCGACGTACGGCGCAGAACCTTGCCGTACAGCGCGTGCTTGACGCGGTCCTCCACCTGGACGGTGATGGTCTTGTTCATCTTGTCCGAAACGACGTAGCCGCGGCGGACCTTGCGGTACCCGCGAGCCTCGGCGTCGGTTCCAGTTGCGTCGGTCACGGCTTCGCTCTTCTGCTCACTCATTTGGCGTCCTCCTCAGAAGCCTCGGTGTCCACGGACTTGGCGTCCTTAGTGGAGGCCTTCTTGGATTTCTTCGCCGGCTTCTCCTCGGTCTTTGCTTCCTCAACGGTCACAACGACGTCGGGCCGGATGCCCAGCTCGCGCTCACGCAGCACCGTGTAGATGCGGGCGATGTCGCGCTTGACCAGGCGCAGGCGGCCATGGCTTTCCAGCTGGCCGGTGGCCGACTGGAAGCGGAGGTTGAACAGCTCCTCCTTGGCCTTGCGGAGCTCCTCGACGAGACGATCCTTATCGAACCCGTCAAGCTGATCCGTTCCTAGTTCCTTTGAACCCACTGCCATGCTATTCACCACCCTCACGACGCACGATGCGTGCCTTCAACGGCAGCTTGTGGATCGCGAGGCGCAGGGCTTCGCGGGCTACCTCTTCGGAAACACCGGACAGTTCAAACAGAACCCGTCCCGGCTTGACGTTGGCCACCCACCACTCGGGCGAACCCTTACCGGAACCCATGCGGGTTTCGGCAGGCTTCTTGGTCAACGGACGGTCCGGATAGATGTTGATCCAGACCTTGCCGCCACGCTTGATGTGGCGGGTCATGGCGATACGGGCCGACTCGATCTGGCGGTTGGTGACGTATGCCGGGCTCAGAGCCTGGATACCCCATTCGCCAAAGCTGACCTCGGTGCCGCCGGTCGCAGCGCCGGAACGACCCGGGTGGTGCTGCTTACGGAACTTGACTCGACGTGGGATAAGCATTTAAGCCTGTCCTCCTTCAGCCGCTGCGGGAGCTGCGGCGGTTTCGGCGGGTGCAGCTGCCGGCGCCTCGGCGGCGGGACGGCGGCGGCGGTCTCCGCCGCGGTCGCGGTCGCCACCGGCGGGGCCACGGCCCGGGCGGTCTCCGCCACGGCCACGCGACGGAGCTGCTGCAGCCTGGGCTGCCAGTTCCTTCGCGGTGACGTCACCCTTGTAGATCCAGACCTTCACGCCGATGCGGCCGAAGGTGGTCTTGGCTTCGAAGAACCCGTAGTCGATGTTCGCGCGGAGGGTGTGCAGGGGCACACGGCCTTCGCGGTAGAACTCCGAGCGGCTCATTTCGGCGCCACCCAGGCGGCCGGAGCACTGGACACGGATGCCCTTGGCTCCTGCGCGCTGTGCCGACTGCATTGCCTTCTTCATCGCGCGGCGGAAGGCCACGCGGGAGGAAAGCTGCTCGGCGACGCCCTGGGCGACAAGCTGAGCCTCGATCTCGGGGTTCTTGACCTCGAGGATGTTCAGCTGAACCTGCTTGCCGGTGAGCTTTTCGAGCTCGCCGCGGATGCGGTCCGCTTCGGCGCCGCGGCGGCCGATGACGATGCCCGGACGTGCCGTGTGGATATCCACGCGGACACGGTCGCGGGTGCGCTCGATCTCGACCTTGGCGATGCCGGCGCGGTCCATGCCCGTGGACATGAGCTGACGGATCTTGATGTCCTCGCGGACGAAGTCCCTGTAGCGCTGGCCCGGCTTGTTGCTGTCAGCAAACCAGTGAGACCTGTGGTCCGTGGTGATGCCGAGTCGGAACCCATGCGGGTTTACTTTCTGTCCCACTTAGCGGACCTCCACTTTCTCAGGGGTAGCGACTACAACTGTGATGTGGCTGGTCCGCTTGTTGATGCGGAACGCGCGGCCCTGGGCACGCGGACGGAACCGCTTCATCGTGGGGCCTTCATCGACAAATGCTTCGCTGATGACCAGGTCGCCCTCGTCGAAGGCAACGCCATCGCGGTCCGCGAGAACGCGGGCGTTGGCCATTGCTGACTGAACTACCTTGAATACCGGCTCTGAAGCAACCTGTGGGGCAAACTTCAGAATAGCCAGAGCCTCATTCGCCTGCTTACCACGAACAAGGTTGACGACGCGCCGGGCCTTCATAGGCGTTACGCGGATATGACGCGCAATTGCCTTGGCTTCCATTGCTTTCCTTCTCTCGTCTTAGCCGTAAAAGCTAGCGCCTAGCGGCGCTTGCCCTTGCGGTCGTCCTTAACATGGCCGCGGAAGGTCCGCGTAGGAGCGAATTCGCCGAGCTTGTGCCCGACCATCGACTCGGTGACAAACACCGGAATGTGCTTGCGTCCGTCGTGCACCGCGATCGTATGCCCGAGCATGTCGGGGACGATCATGGAGCGGCGGGACCACGTCTTGATGACGTTCTTTGTGCCCGATTCGTTCTCGCGAGCGACCTTTACGTAAAGGTGCTGATCGACGAAGGGGCCTTTCTTCAGGCTGCGTGGCATGTTCCCAGGCTCCTATCGCTTGTTCTTGCCGGAACGACGGCGACGCACAATGAGTGAATCGCTTTCCTTGTTGGGACGGCGGGTGCGTCCCTCTGCCTTGCCGTTGGGGTTGACCGGGTGGCGTCCACCGGAGGTCTTACCTTCACCACCACCGTGGGGGTGGTCGACGGGGTTCATGGCCACACCACGGACGGTCGGGCGGATGCCCTTCCAGCGGTTACGGCCGGCCTTGCCCCAGTTGATGTTCGACTGCTCGGCGTTGCCGACCTCGCCGACCGTTGCACGGCAGCGGACGTCGACGTTGCGGATTTCGCCGGAAGGCAGACGCAGCTGGGCGAAGCGGCCTTCCTTGGCGACGAGCTGGACGGACGCACCGGCGGAGCGGGCCATCTTGGCGCCGCCGCCCGGACGGAGCTCCACAGCGTGGATGACCGTACCAACGGGGATGTTGCGCAGCGGAAGGTTGTTGCCGGGCTTGATGTCAGCCCCGGCTCCGGCCTCGACGAAGTCGCCCTGCTTGAGCTTGTTCGGCGCAACGATGTAGCGCTTGGTGCCATCAACGTAGTGCAGGAGTGCGATGCGCGCCGTGCGGTTGGGATCGTATTCGATCTCAGCTACGCGGGCGTCAACGCCGTCCTTGTCGTGGCGGCGGAAGTCGATCAGACGGTACTGACGCTTGTGTCCACCACCCTTGTGACGGGTCGTGATCTTGCCGGTGTTGTTACGGCCGCCCTTCTTGGGGAGCGGACGCACCAGGGACTTCTCCGGTGTCGATCGTGTGATTTCTGCGAAGTCGGCAACGCTGGAGCCGCGGCGGCCCGGCGTTGTCGGCTTGTATTTACGGATTCCCATGTGTCATTTCCTCGTTAAAGTGGTCTCCGCTCTAGGCGAGCGGACCGCCGAAGATGTCGATTGTGCCTTCTTTGAGGGACACAATGGCACGCTTGGTGCCCTTGCGCTGTCCCCAGCCGAACTTGGTGCGCTTGCGCTTACCGACACGGTTGATGGTGTTGATCGAGTCGACCTTGACGGAGAAAATCTTCTCCACGGCCAGCTTGATCTCTTCCTTGTTGGAACGCGGGTCGACCAGGAAGGTGTACTTACCTTCGTCGATCAGGCCGTAGCTCTTTTCCGAGACGACGGGTGCAATGACGACGTCGCGCGGATCCTTTGCGATGCTGCCGCTCACTTGGCCTCCTCCTTCGATGTTGCGTCAGCCGACTGGACGAACACGTCGTAGGCGGCCTTCGTGAAGATCACATCGTCGGAAACCAGCACGTCGTACGTGTTGAGCTGGTCAACGTACAGCACGTGAACCCCGGGGACGTTACGTACCGACAGAGCCGATACGTCGTTGGCGCGCTCGATGACCACGAGCAGGTTGGGCCGCTCGGAGATCGAACGCAGCGTCTCGATGGCACCCTTGGTCGACGGCTTGTCGCCGGCCACCAGGGACTCAAGAACGTGGATGCGGCCGTTGCGGGCGCGGTCCGAGAGGGCTCCGCGCAGGGCGGCGGCCTTCATCTTCTTGGGGGTGCGCTGGCTGTAGTCGCGGGGCGTGGGCCCGTGGACAACGCCACCACCGGTCATGTGCGGGGCGCGGATCGAACCCTGGCGGGCGCGGCCGGTGCCCTTCTGCTTGAACGGCTTGCGGCCTGCACCGCTCACCTCGGCGCGGGTCTTGGTCTTGTGGGTACCCTGACGGGCAGCCGCAAGCTGGGCCACGACAACCTGGTGCAGCAGCGGCACGTTCGTCTGAACGTCGAAGATCTCGGCGGGGAGATCAACCTTTACTGTTTGGACAGCCATCTGGCTATGCTCCCTTCACGGCGGTGCGTACGAGGACGACCTGGCCGCGGGCGCCGGGTACAGCGCCCTTGATCAGCAGCAGCGACTTCTCGGCGTCCACGCCGTGAACCGTGAGGTTCAGCGTGGTCTGGCGAACGGCGCCCATGCGGCCTGCCATTTTCATGCCCCGGAAGACGCGGCTGGGGGTGGACGCACCACCGATGGAGCCGGGCTTGCGGTGGTTCTTGTGGGCACCGTGCGAGGCACCGACGCCGTGGAAACCGTGGCGCTTCATGACGCCGGCAAAGCCCTTGCCCTTGGTGGTGCCGATAACGTCGACCGTCTGGCCGGCAGCGAACATCTCAACGGAGAGTTCCTGGCCCAGCTCGTAGGTGTCGGCGTCGGCGGTGCGCAGCTCGACCACGTGACGGCGCGGGGTGACCCCGGCCTTGTCGAAGTGGCCTGCCAGCGGCTTGGTCACCTTGCGGGGGTCGATCTGGCCGAAGCCGATCTGCACGGCGCTGTAGCCGTCCTTGTCCGCGGTGCGCAGCTGCGTGATGACGTTCGAGTCTGCCTGGACGACGGTGACAGGAACGAGGAGATTGTTCTCATCCCAGACCTGGGTCATGCCGAGCTTGATGCCCAGCAGGCCCTTGACCTGGCGCGTAAGTGAAGTAGACATGTGTATCCGCTCTCCCTTACAGCTTGATTTCGATGTTCACGTCCGCAGGCAGGTCGAGACGCATCAGCGAATCAACGGCCTTAGGCGTGGGGTCAATGATGTCGATCAGACGCTTGTGAGTGCGCATTTCAAAGTGCTCACGGCTGTCCTTGTACTTGTGCGGGGACCGGATCACAACGAAAACGTTCTTCTCCGTCGGCAGCGGCACGGGGCCAACTACCGTAGCGCCTGCGCGCGTCACCGTCTCAACGATCTTCCGCGCTGAAACATCAATGACCTCGTGGTCATATGACTTCAGCCGGATGCGGATCTTCTGTCCCGCCATGGCGTCTCGACTCTCTCTCTACATGAGAACTGCCGGGGGCAGTTCCGGTACGTACATTGTCTGCGCCCGTTGTTCGGCGCTCCCCCACAGGCTGAATCCGGACGATTCCGGGTTCCTCACCCTGCTGAGGCTCCGACCCCCGCGCTCGGGCGTGTCGCGTTTTTCTCGACACGCACACTCCGCGCATATCAGCCAGGCTGAACGGGATGGATTATATTTGGGCCACGCTGACCGATGAACCTTGACCCTGCATCAGGCATTATCCTGACCGGGACCCGGGTCTCAAACCGCACGCGCAAGCACTTGAACAACTTGTCTAGTCTGGCAGAGATACCGTGCAAACGCCAATCCGCGGGGATTTGCGGCTCTCTGCGCGGCGTGTCGCGCCCGGTAAGCGGTGTGACCAGCCTCTCCCCCGGCCGTCAGCAGTGCGTAGGGTGCCGCGCCGGGCGGCGGGCGTGCCGACGTCGCCGGCTGCGGGCGTGCCGACGTCGCCGGCTGCGCCCGATGACGACCCGCGCACCTGATCCCGACCAGCAGGCCCGAAAACGACCTGCGGACCGGAGATATCGGGGCAGTTTGTCGTTTTCGGCTCCGCGGATCGCCCCGCTTTCGAAATGCGCCGGTCGGTGCGGAGTGCAACCACCCCTGCCGGGCACTGACACGCTGGCTGATGCGCCGGCGCGCTCCAGAGATTCAGGTAGTTCTTATCTTTGGGCCCGAAGTACACGTCCCGGAATGATAGGCCGCCCCGGAACAAGGCCTGCCGAGGTGAGAAGGTCACGCAGGAGTGCAGGATCGCGAAGGTCGTCCCAGGTCCAGCGCACCACACGCAGTCCGAGCGCCCGCAGCCGGTCTTCCCTGCGCTTTTCCTCGATGACGACCTCGCTGGGGGTCCTGCCGTTGAGGAACTCCGGCTTCGAGTACTTCACCAGCCCGTCGAATTCCCCCACGAGACGCACCTCCGGCCAATAGAAGTCGACGCGGCCGATGAATCCCCGCGCATCGGCGAACACCCGCTGCAGCTCGGGCGCCGGAAATCCCATCACCATCATCTGCACCCTGCTCAGAGACTCCCCCGGTGACTCGGCGTCGCCGCAGGCAAAATCGAGCACCGCTGCGATCCGAGTCCGGGCGGCAGCCGTCCGCGCCATCTGCGCCAGCTCGGATACCCTTGCCAGATCAGTCGTCCCCCGACGCAGCGCGTCATCGAGAGCGAGAACGCCGGCAGGGAAACCCGAACCGACGGCGAGGGCGACTATCGTCGACTCGAGCGAGGTCACCTGCAGCCCGGAAATGTGGACCACCGGGGGCGCAGTCATCGAGCTGCAATGACGCCGGACCCCTCCGCGCGAGTGCGCCGAGCCGTCGGGAATTTGCTGGACATGCACGTGGGAAGGGACCGTGACAAGTGGTAGTCCGTGGACCAGCGCCGCCGTTTCACGGCAGAAGACGGGCGGGCGATGCGCTGTCAGGTGCACGGCCAGGACCCTCATTCGATAGCGGTCCCAGCGATCGAGGGCGGCCCATCTCTTGCTGGTCACATAGAGCCCCTGCCGGATCCGAACCAGGTCTCCGGCTGCGCAGCTCCGCTGGAGCGATCGGGAGCTCAGGCCCTGAGCCGAGAGTTCCGCCGTAGACAGCACGAAAGTTCTGAGCGTGGAATACGTCGTCATGCCTCAACATTGACGGCAGGGCCGCTGTCCGCCAGCCGTGACCGTCGTTATGTGGATCGGCAACCGCTCCGAGGCCGGCGGAGTGCTGCTCGCGAGTACCCTTCCCGTTCGACGACGTCGCCACAGAGTGCGACCTCTGTACCCGATTGCGACAAACGGACCGGATAAATCCGGTGCCGCCGTCGCTTTCGGGCACCCGAGACGCAACCGCCCCCGGGAACCTCCCCCGGTGACCGCCCTGCGGTTGCGCCACCGCCGCCGCACACTGCGACCGGCGTACCTGAATGCGACCGGCGGACCCTATTGCGACGTGCGGACCCTATTGCGACGCGCGGACCCGACAAATCCGGTGCCGCCGTCGCTTTCGGGCACCCGGGACGCAACCGGCCCTGGGAACCCTCCCCCGATGACCGCCCGAGGGCAGCGCCACCGCCGCCGCACACTGCGACCGGCGTACCTGAAGGCGACCGGCGTCCCCGATTGCGACGTGCGGACCGGATAAATCCGGCGCCGCCGTCGCTTTCCGGCACCCGAGACGCAACCGTCCCCGGGAACCTCCTCCGGGGCTGCCGGCCCGCGGGGTCACCGCCGCCGCACACTGCGACCGGCGTACCTGAAGGCGACCGGCGTCCCCGATTGCGACGTGCGGACCCGACAAATCCGGTGCCGCCGTCGATTTCGGGCACCCGGGACGCAACCGGGAGCGGTGCACACAAAAGGGCCCCGCTGCCGAAGCAGCGGGGCCCTTCCGTTAAGACTCAGGCAGTCGGAAGACTACTTGATGATCTTGGTGACACGTCCCGAACCAACGGTGCGGCCGCCTTCGCGGATAGCGAAGCCGAGGCCCTCTTCCATTGCGATCGGCTGGATGAGCGCAACGGTCATCTCAGTGTTGTCGCCGGGCATAACCATTTCAGTACCCTCGGGGAGGGTGATGACGCCGGTTACGTCCGTGGTGCGGAAGTAGAACTGCGGGCGGTAGTTCGAGTAGAACGGGTTGTGACGCCCGCCCTCGTCCTTGGCCAGGATGTAGACGTTGGCCTCGAAGTCGGTGTGCGGGGTGATCGAACCCGGCTTGACGATGACCTGGCCGCGCTCGACATCTTCGCGCTTGATGCCGCGGAGCAGCAGGCCACAGTTCTCGCCAGCCCATGCTTCGTCGAGCTGCTTGTGGAACATCTCGATACCGGTAACCGTGGTCTTCTGGACCGGACGGATGCCGACGATCTCGACCTCGGAGTTGATCTTCAGGGTTCCACGCTCGGCGCGGCCCGTTACAACGGTGCCACGGCCGGTGATGGTGAAGACGTCCTCGACAGGCATGAGGAAGGGCTTGTCCTTGTCGCGGATCGGGTCCGGAACGGACTCGTCCACAGCAGCCATCAGGTCCTCGACGGACTTGACCCACTGGGCGTCGCCCTCGAGGGCCTTCAGGCCGGAAACGCGGACGACGGGAGCTTCGTCACCGTCGAAGCCCTGCGCGCTGAGCAGCTCGCGGACCTCCATCTCGACGAGGTCAAGCAGTTCCTCGTCTTCGACCATGTCGGACTTGTTCAGCGCGACCAGCAGGTAGGGAACACCAACCTGGCGGGCGAGCAGAACGTGCTCGCGGGTCTGGGCCATCGGACCGTCGGTTGCGGCAACAACGAGGATGGCGCCATCCATCTGTGCCGCACCGGTGATCATGTTCTTGATGTAGTCAGCGTGACCGGGAGCGTCTACGTGTGCGTAGTGGCGCTTCTCAGTCTGGTACTCAACATGCGAGATGTTGATGGTGATGCCGCGCTGCTTCTCCTCGGGAGCCGAGTCGATCGACGCGAAGTCACGCTGCTCGTTGAGAGTGGGGTACTTGTCGTAAAGCACCTTGGAAATGGCAGCCGTCAACGTCGTCTTTCCATGGTCAACGTGACCGATGGTGCCGATGTTAACGTGCGGCTTAGTCCGCTCGAACTTTGCCTTCGCCACGGGTTCCTCCTAGAACGTTTGAGAAGATTTGCTTCCCAGCCGCGCTTTTCGCAGCTGAAACTCATGCAAGTCTACTTGGGGGCTTTGGTTTTCTTGAAATTGCAGGGTACTGCCGGCCCCGAGGGGCCGTTGGCTGGTGGAGGGCCGGCGGACGGGATGTCCGCCGGCCCCGCCGGATGCCTCAGCCGTTGCCGACCGGGGATCCGAAGTTACTCACCGCGGGTCTTCTGGATGATCTCGTCGGCAACAGCCTTGGGGACCTCCGAGTAGCTGTCGAACTGCATCGAGTACACGGCGCGGCCCTGGGTCTTGGACCGCAGGTCGCCGATGTAACCGAACATTCCGGACAGGGGCACGAGGGCGCGGATGACCTTTACGCCGCTTGCGTCCTCCATGGACTGCATCTGGCCGCGGCGGGAGTTCAGGTCGCCGATAACTTCGCCCATGTACTCCTCGGGCGTGCGGACCTCAACATCCATGAGCGGTTCGAGCAGCACCGGCTGCGCCATCCGAGCGGCTTCCTTGAACGCCATGCGACCGGCGATCTTGAAGGCCATTTCGGAGGAGTCGACGTCGTGGTAGGCGCCGTCAAGCAGCGTCGCCTTGATGCCGACAACCGGGTAGCCGGCGAGCACGCCGTCGTTGAGGGCATCCTGGATGCCTGCATCAACGCTGGGGATGTACTCGCGCGGAACGCGTCCACCGGTGACCTTGTTGTCGAAGGTGTACAGCTCGCCTTCGGCGGTGTCCAGCGGCTCGATCGCGATCTGGATCTTCGCGAACTGGCCCGATCCACCGGTCTGCTTCTTGTGCGTGTAGTCGTGCTTGGCGACCGTGCGCTTGATCGTCTCGCGGTAGGCGACCTGGGGCTTGCCCACGTTCGCCTCGACCTTGAATTCGCGGCGCATGCGGTCCACCAGGATGTCCAGGTGGAGCTCGCCCATACCGGCGATGATCGTCTGTCCGGTGTCCTCGTTGAGGGAGACCTGGAAGGTCGGGTCCTCGGCCGAGAGCTTCTGGATAGCCGTCGACAGCTTCTCCTGGTCGCCCTTGGTCTTGGGCTCGATCGCAACCGAGATCACGGGCTCCGGGAAGCTCATGGACTCGAGGACGATCTGGCTGCCGGAATCGGAGAGGGTGTCACCGGTGGTGGTGTCCTTCAGCCCGATCGCTGCGTAGATGTGGCCGGCCAGCGCCTCGTCAACAGGGTTTTCCTTGTTGGCGTGCATCTGGAACAGCTTGCCGATGCGCTCCTTCTTGCCCTTGGTGGAGTTGACCACCTGGGTGCCGGCGGAGACCTGTCCGGAGTACACCCGGATGAAGGTCAGCTGGCCGAAGAACGGGTGGGTCGCAACCTTGAACGCCAGGGCCGAGAACGGCTCGTCGGTGCTCGGCTTGCGGGTCATCTCGACGGTCTCGTCGCGGGGGTCGTGACCGACCATGGCGGGAACGTCGAGCGGGGACGGCAGGTAGTCGACGACGGCGTCAAGCATCGGCTGGACGCCGCGGTTCTTGAACGCGGAGCCGCAGAGGATCGGGTAGACCTCGGAGGCGATCGTCATCTTGCGGATGCCGGCCTTGATTTCCTCGACGGTGAGTTCTTCACCCTCGAGGTACTTGCCCATGAGGTTGTCGGAGGACTCTGCCACGGTCTCGACGAGCGCGGCGCGGTATTCCTCGGCCTTTTCCTTGAGATCGGCGGGGATCTCCTGGACCTCGTACTTGGCACCCATCGTCACGTCGCCCTTGGCGTCGCCCGGCCAGACCAGGGCGCGCATTTCGATCAGGTCGACGACGCCGATGAAGTCGTTCTCGGCACCGATGGGCAGCTGGAGGACCAGCGGCTTGGCGCCGAGGCGGCTAATGATGGTGTCGACGGTGAAGTAGAAGTCGGCACCGAGCTTGTCCATCTTGTTGACGAAGCAGATGCGGGGAACTTCATACTTGTCGGCCTGGCGCCAGACGGTCTCGGACTGGGGCTCAACGCCCTCCTTGCCGTCGAACACGGCGACGGCGCCGTCGAGGACGCGCAGTGAGCGCTCAACCTCGACGGTGAAGTCAACGTGGCCGGGGGTGTCGATGATGTTGATCTGGTTGTTGTGCCAGAAGCTGGTCACGGCGGCAGACGTGATGGTGATGCCGCGTTCCTTTTCCTGTTCCATCCAGTCGGTCGTCGAGGCGCCGTCGTGGGTCTCGCCGATCTTGTGGTTTACACCCGTGTAGAACAGGATGCGCTCGGTAGTAGTGGTCTTGCCGGCATCGATGTGCGCCATGATGCCGATATTGCGGACCTTTGTAAGGTCTGTAAGCACGTCCTGTGCCACGGTGTCTCCCTTTTGACGAAGATGGAGTTCTGCTGGACCCCCGGGCGGGAACTGCCGATCGGCAGGCCCCGCCGGGAGCTCGTTTTACCAGCGGTAGTGTGCGAAGGCCTTGTTGGATTCGGCCATCTTGTGCGTGTCTTCGCGGCGCTTGACTGCGGCGCCGAGGCCGTTGGAGGCGTCGAGGATTTCGTTCTGCAGGCGCTCGGTCATCGTCTTCTCGCGGCGGGCCTTGGAGTACCCGACCAGCCAGCGGAGGGCGAGGGCGGTCGAACGCCCCGGCTTGACCTCGACGGGAACCTGGTAGGTGGCGCCACCGACACGGCGTGAGCGGACCTCAAGGGTCGGCTTGACGTTGTCCATTGCCTTCTTCAGTGCTGCGACGGGGTCGCCGCCGGACTTGGCGCGTGCGCCTTCGAGTGCACCGTAGACGATGCGCTCGGCGGTGGACTTCTTGCCGTCGACGAGAACCTTGTTGATCAGCTGAGTGACCAGGGGGGAACCGTAGACGGGATCTACAACGAGCGGCCGCTTCGGGGCCGGGCCCTTACGAGGCATATTACTTCTTCTCCATCTTTGCGCCGTAGCGGCTGCGGGCCTGCTTACGGTTCTTGACGCCCTGGGTATCCAGCGCCCCACGGACAATCTTGTAACGGACACCCGGAAGGTCCTTCACACGTCCGCCGCGCACCAGCACGATGGAGTGTTCCTGAAGGTTGTGCCCAACACCGGGGATGTAGGCGGTGACTTCGATGCCGCCGTTGAGACGCACGCGGGCAACCTTGCGGAGCGCGGAGTTCGGCTTCTTCGGGGTGGTCGTGTAGACGCGGGTGCAGACGCCGCGCTTCATCGGGCTGCCCTTCAGTGCGGGCGCCTTGGTCTTGGCGACCTTCGGTGACCGGCCCTTGCGGACCAGCTGGTTAATCGTAGGCACTTTCGTGTTCTCCGTAATGTCTCGGATGAGTTCTCTGTTAGCCCGACCCTGCGGTCATCCGAAACCCCGGGGGCAGCGGACCACCCGTGAGCGGGGGTTCTCAGTCGTTTGGCGCCGCCTGACTAGCTGCCGCAAAACGACCGTAGGCGTGCAAAAATGTGGCATTCGTTGTACAAGATCCCTACAACACGGAGATACGTTTCGCAACGCCAATCCACTGCCACACAAACAATTGAGGTCAAGTCTAGCAGAGATTGGGCCGCGGCCGCGCCGCTCCCCCTCCCCTGGCCCGGAAACACGCGGATCGAGGCGGTGGAATGCTCCGCTGACGGCGGCGCATGAAGCCGCGACGACGACGGCGGCAGCTGGGGGCCGCGGCGGCTGCTGCCGGAACCGGGCGTGCGTCCCGGGCCCCCGAAACCAGACCCGGACACCGGGAACGGGGAAGGCCCCGGACCGTTTCGGGTCCGGGGCCTTCCGCCGTGTTCTACCGCTGCTCGCGCAGCGCGGGCTTCCTAGCGGAAGTCGTTGCCGAGGTCGTAGTCATCCAGGGGGATGGCGTGGAACTCGGGGTTCATTCCGCCCTCGACGCCGGCGTAGTCGAAGTCGCTGAACGCGCTCGGACCGGTGAAGAGGTTGGCCTTGGCTTCCTCGGTGGGCTCGACCGTGATCTTCGTGTAGCGGTCCAGGCCGGTTCCGGCCGGGATGAGCTTACCGATGATCACGTTCTCCTTCAGGCCCAGCAGCGGATCGCTCTTGCCTTCCATGGCGGCCTGCGTGAGAACACGCGTGGTCTCCTGGAAGGAAGCGGCCGACAGCCACGACTCGGTGGCGAGTGAGGCCTTGGTGATGCCCATGAGCTCGGGACGGCCTGAGGCCGGCTTCTTGCCCTCGGACACCACGCGGCGGTTCTCGTCCTCGAAGCGGCGGCGCTCGGCCAGCTCTCCGGGGAGGAGATCCGATTCACCGGACTCGATGACGGTCACGCGGCGCAGCATCTGCCGGACGATGACTTCCACGTGCTTGTCGTGGATGCCGACACCCTGGCTGCGGTACACGCGCTGGACCTCGTCCACCAGGAACTCCTGGGCCTTGCGCGGGCCGAGGATACGCAGGATCTGCTTGGGGTCGACCGCACCGAAGACGAGCTGCTGCCCGACCTCGACGTGCTCGCCGTCGGCGACCAGCAGGCGTGCACGGCGCAGGACCGGGTACGCGATCTCCTCCGAGCCGTCGTCAGGGGTGACCACCAGGCGAAGCTGCTTCTCGGCATCCTCGATGGTGACGCGCCCTGCAACCTCGGAGATCGGGGCGACACCCTTGGGTGTGCGCGCCTCGAAGAGCTCCTGGATACGGGGCAGACCCTGGGTGATGTCCTCGGCCGAGGCAACACCACCGGTGTGGAAGGTACGCATGGTCAGCTGCGTGCCGGGCTCACCGATCGACTGTGCGGCGATGATGCCGACGGCCTCTCCGATGTCCACGGTCTTGCCGGTCGCAAGCGAACGGCCGTAGCAGAGGGCGCAGGTTCCGACGCTCGACTCACAGGTCAGCACGGAGCGGATCTTGATCTCGGTGACACCCGCGGCGAACAGCTCGCCGATCAGGACGTCTCCGACGTCGGAGCCGGCAGCCGCCAGCACCTCGCCCTTGGAATCGACGACGTCGGTGGCCAGCGTACGGGCGTACGCCGAGTTCTCGACCTCTTCGTGCAGGACCAGTTCACCGTTGGCGTCAGGCACCGCAATGGTGACCTTCAGGCCGCGCTCGGTGCCGCAGTCGTCCTCGCGGACGATGACGTCCTGGGACACGTCCACGAGACGGCGGGTCAGGTAACCCGAGTTCGCCGTACGCAGCGCGGTGTCCGCAAGGCCCTTACGGGCACCGTGCGTCGCGATGAAGTACTCCAGCACCGACAGGCCCTCACGGTAGGAGGACTTGATCGGACGCGGGATGATCTCACCCTTGGGGTTCGCCACCAGGCCGCGGATACCGGCGATCTGCCGGACCTGCAGCCAGTTACCACGGGCACCGGAGGACACCATGCGGTTGATGGTGTTGTCCTTCGGCATTGCCTCGCGCATGGAGGCTGCCACCTCGTTGGTTGCCTTGTTCCAGATGTCGATGAGCTCCTGACGGCGCTCCTCGTCGGCGATCAGGCCCTTGTCGAACTGCGACTGGACCTTGGCGGCCTGCGTCTCGTAGCCCTCCATGATTCCGGCCTTGTTGATCGGCGCGGAGATGTCGGAGATGGCGACGGTGACACCGGAGCGCGTGGCCCAGTAGAAGCCGGCGTCCTTGAGGTTGTCCAGCGTCGCGGCGGTGACGACCTTGGGGTAGCGCTCCGCGAGATCGTTGACGATCGTGGAGAGCTGTCCCTTGTCGGCGACCTTCTCGACCCAGGGGTAGTCCTCGGGAAGGGTGTCGTTGAACAGGACCTGCCCGAGGGAGGTCTCGATCAGCGCCGGGGTGCCCGGCTCCCAGCCCTCAGGCGCGGGGGTGTCCGCGCTGGGGACGAAGTTGGGAACGCGGATGCGCACCACGGAGTTCAGGTGCAGCTCGCCGGCGTCGTGCGCCATGATGGCCTCGGCGGGGCTGGTGAACACGCGGCCTTCGCCCGCACTGCCCTCACGCTTGGTGGTGAGGTGGTGCAGACCGATGATCATGTCCTGCGACGGGAGGGTCACGGGGCGGCCATCGGAGGGCTTCAGGATGTTGTTCGAGGAGAGCATCAGGATGCGCGCCTCGGCCTGGGCCTCGGGGCTCAGCGGCAGGTGCACTGCCATCTGGTCGCCGTCGAAGTCAGCGTTGAAGGCGGCGCAGACCAGCGGGTGGAGCTGAAGGGCCTTGCCTTCAACCAGCTGGGGCTCGAACGCCTGGATGCCGAGGCGGTGCAGGGTAGGTGCACGGTTCAGCAGCACGGGGTGTTCGGTGATGATCTCTTCGAGAACGTCCCAGACCTGCGGGCGGTAGCGCTCGACCATCCGCTTGGCGCTCTTGATGTTCTGCGCGTGGTTGAGGTCAACCAGGCGCTTCATCACGAACGGCTTGAAGAGCTCCAGCGCCATCTGCTTGGGCAGACCGCACTGGTGCAGCTTCAGCTGCGGGCCGACGACGATGACCGAACGGCCCGAGTAGTCGACGCGCTTGCCCAGGAGGTTCTGGCGGAAGCGTCCCTGCTTGCCCTTGAGCATGTCGGAGAGCGACTTCAGCGGACGGTTGCCCGGCCCGGTGACGGGACGGCCGCGGCGGCCGTTGTCGAACAGGGAGTCAACGGCTTCCTGCAGCATGCGCTTTTCGTTGTTCACGATGATCTCGGGGGCACCGAGGTCGAGCAGGCGCTTGAGGCGGTTGTTCCGGTTGATCACGCGGCGGTACAGGTCGTTGAGGTCGGACGTCGCGAAACGGCCGCCGTCGAGCTGGACCATCGGGCGCAGTTCCGGCGGGATCACCGGGACGGCGTCGAGCACCATGCCCAGGGGGCTGTTGGTGGTGGTGAGGAACGCGTTGACGACCTTCAGGCGCTTCAGGGCACGCGTCTTGCGCTGGCCCTTGCCGTTCTGGATGATGTCGCGGAGCATCTCGGCCTCGCCGGGCATGTCGAAGTTCTCAAGACGCTTCTTGATCGCTTCGGCACCCATGGAGCCCTCGAAGTACAGGCCGTAACGGTCGCGCAGTTCGCGGTAGAGGCCCTCGTCGCCTTCGAGGTCGGCGACCTTGAGGGTCTTGAAGCGCTCCCACACCTGGACCAGGCGCTCGATGTCGGCGTCGGCGCGCTTGCGCACGTTGGCCATCTGACGGTCCGCTGAGTCGCGGGCCTTCTTCTTGTCGGCGGCCTTGGCGCCCTCGCCCTCGAGGCGGGCAAGCTCGTCCTCAAGGTCCTTGGCGATCGCGGCGATGTCGGAGTCGCGCTGGTCGATCATCTGCTTCTTCTCAAGGTCGTGCTCGGCCTGGAGGTTCGGCAGTTCGGCGTGACGGTTCTCTTCGTCGACCGAGGTGATCATGTAGGCAGCGAAGTAGATGACCTTCTCAAGGTCCTTCGGTGCAAGGTCGAGCAGGTAGCCAAGGCGTGAGGGAACACCCTTGAAGTACCAGATGTGCGTGACGGGAGCGGCGAGCTCGATGTGGCCCATGCGCTCGCGGCGCACCTTGGCACGGGTGACCTCGACGCCACAGCGCTCACAGATGATGCCCTTGAAGCGCACGCGCTTGTACTTGCCGCAGTAGCACTCCCAGTCGCGGGAAGGGCCGAAGATCTTCTCGCAGAAGAGGCCGTCCTTCTCGGGCTTGAGCGTGCGGTAGTTGATGGTTTCCGGCTTCTTGACCTCGCCGTAAGACCAGCCGCGGATTTCGTCCGCGGTGGCAAGGCCGATTCGCATGAGGCCGAAGGAGGATTCGCTGGACATATGGTCCCTGTTCTCTCTTTGTTCTCTAAATTCTTGAAGTCTTGTGAGGGTGCGGTGGGAAGTGCTGGCGGTGGCCGGGTGTCCGGCCCGGCGCCTGGAACGGCGGCAACGAAATTTCCTCGGCCGCGGACGGCCTCCGAAATATTAAAGCCGCCTTCCTCCAGGCGCCGGACCAGACAGGGTCCGGATGTCGCCCTAGACTTCCTCGACAGAGCTCGGCTCGGCCCGTGACAGGTCGATGCCCAGTTCCTCCGCGGCCCGGAAGACTTCTTCATCCGAGTCACGCATCTCAATCGTCGTGCCGTCGGTGGAGAGGACTTCCACGTTCAGGCAGAGCGACTGCATTTCCTTGATCAGCACCTTGAAGGACTCGGGAACGCCCGGCTCGGGGATGTTCTCGCCCTTGACGATCGCTTCGTAGACCTTGACGCGTCCGTGGATGTCATCCGACTTGATCGTCAGAAGTTCCTGGAGCGTGTAGGCGGCGCCGTAGGCCTCGAGGGCCCAGACTTCCATCTCACCGAAGCGCTGTCCGCCGAACTGCGCCTTACCACCCAGCGGCTGCTGCGTGATCATGGAGTACGGTCCGGTGGAGCGTGCGTGGATCTTGTCGTCGACAAGGTGGTGCAGCTTCAGGATGTACATGTAGCCGACGGAGATCGGGTCCGGGAACGGCTCGCCGGAGCGGCCGTCGAACAGGCGCGCCTTGCCGGACTCGCCGATCAGGCGCTGGCCGTCGCGGGTCACGTTGGTCGAGTTGAGCAGACCGACTATCTCGTCCTCGGTGGCGCCGTCGAACACGGGGGTCGCGACGGTGGTCGAGGCGACCTCGCGGGGCAGGTTCGGGAGGTTCTTGACCCAGTCGGGCTCCCCTTCGATCTTCCAGCCCTGCTTGGCGGCCCAGCCCAGGTGGATCTCCAGGACCTGTCCGACGTTCATGCGGCCCGGAACACCCAGCGGGTTCAGGACGATGTCGACGGGGGTGCCGTCCTCGAGGAACGGCATGTCCTCGATCGGCAGGATCTTGGAGATGACGCCCTTGTTGCCGTGGCGGCCGGCCAGCTTGTCGCCGTCGGTGATTTTGCGCTTCTGCGCGACGTAGACGCGGACGAGCTGGTTGACGCCCGGGGGCAGCTCGTCGTCGTTGTCGCGGTCGAAGATGCGCACGCCGATGACGGTTCCCGACTCGCCGTGGGGCACCTTCAGGGAGGTGTCGCGGACCTCGCGGCTCTTCTCACCGAAGATGGCGCGCAGCAGGCGCTCCTCCGGGGTGAGCTCCGTTTCACCCTTGGGGGTGACACGGCCGACGAGGATGTCGCCCGCCTCGACCTCGGCACCGATGTGGATGATGCCGCGCTCGTCGAGGGCACCAAGGACCTCTTCGGAGACGTTGGGGATGTCGCGGGTGATTTCCTCGGCACCAAGCTTGGTGTCGCGGGCGTCGACCTCGTGCTCCTCAATGTGGATCGAGGTCAGCACGTCGTCGGAGACGATGCGCTGCGAGAGGATGATCGCGTCCTCGAAGTTGTGGCCTTCCCAGGACATGAACGCGACGAGCATGTTCTTGCCCAGGGCCAGTTCACCCTGGTCGGTGGAGGGACCGTCGGCGATGATCGAGTTGTACTCGACGCGGTCGCCCTCGCCCACCAGCACACGCTGGTTATACGCGTTGCCCTGGTTGGAGCGGGCGAACTTCATGATCGGGTAGCTGGTCTCGGTGCCGTCGTCGTTGAGCACGGTGACAAGGTCGGCGGAGACTTCGCGCACGACGCCGGCCTTGGCGGCGGTGACGGCGTCACCGGCGTCGACGGCGGCGTACTTCTCCATGCCGGTGCCCACGAGCGGACGCTCGGAGCGCAGCAGGGGCACGGCCTGGCGCTGCATGTTCGCACCCATGAGGGCGCGGTTAGCATCGTCGTGCTCGAGGAACGGAATCAGGGCCGTTGCCACCGACACCATCTGGCGCGGGGAAACGTCCATGTACTCGACCTCGTCGGCGGCGACGAGCACGGGCTCGCCGGAGCCGCCGCGGGTACGCACCAGGACCATGTCCTCGACGAACTTGCCCTTGGCGTCGAGCGGGGCGTTGGCCTGTGCGATCAGGCGCTCCACCTCGTCATCGGCGGTCAGGTAGTCGATCTGGTCGGTGACGATACCGTCGACGGCCTTGCGGTATGGGGTCTCAATGAAACCGAACGCGTTGATGCGTCCGTAGGAGGCCAGCGAACCGATGAGGCCGATGTTCGGGCCTTCAGGGGTTTCGATGGGGCACATACGGCCGTAGTGCGACGGGTGGACGTCACGGACCTCCATGCCGGCGCGGTCGCGGGACAGACCACCCGGGCCCAGCGCGGACAGGCGGCGCTTGTGCGTCAGTCCGGCGAGCGGGTTGTTCTGGTCCATGAACTGCGAGAGCTGGGAGGTTCCGAAGAACTCCTTGATCGCAGCGACGACCGGACGGATGTTGATCAGGGTCTGCGGCGTGATCGCCTCGACGTCCTGGGTGGTCATGCGTTCGCGGACGACGCGCTCCATGCGGGACAGGCCGGTGCGGACCTGGTTCTCGATGAGCTCGCCGACGGCGCGGATGCGGCGGTTGCCGAAGTGGTCGATGTCGTCGACCTCGACGCGCAGCTCGACGTCTTCGCCGTCGCGCTTGCCGCCGATGGTCTTCTCACCGGCGTGCAGGGCAACGAGGAACTTGATCATTGCGACGATGTCGTCGATGTTCAGCACCGACGCATCTGAGTCGGTGAGGTCCTTGTCGATGCCGAGCTTGCGGTTGATCTTGTACCGGCCGACCTTGGCCAGGTCGTAACGCTTGGGGTTGAAGTACAGGTTGTCCAGCAGGGTCTGGGCAGCCTCAACCGTCGGCGGCTCTCCCGGGCGCAGCTTGCGGTAGATGTCGAGCAGGGCGTCCTCACGGGTTTCCGTGGCGTCCTTCTCCATGGTGGCGCGGATGGAGTCGTACTCGCCGAAGGTCTCGAGGATCTGGCCTTCGGTCCAGCCGAGGGCCTTGAGCAGCACGGTGACGGACTGCTTGCGCTTGCGGTCGAGGCGGACGCCGACCTGGTCGCGCTTGTCGATCTCGAGCTCGAACCAGGCGCCGCGGGACGGGATGATCTTCGCGCTGAAGATGTCCTTGTCGCTGGTCTTGTCGGCGGTGCGCTCGAAGTAGGCGCCGGGCGAACGGACCAGCTGCGAGACGACGACACGCTCGGTGCCGTTGATCACGAAGGTGCCCTTGTCCGTCATCAGCGGGAAGTCACCCATGAACACGGTCTGCTGCTTGATCTCGCCCGTGTTGTTGTTCATGAACTCGGCCTTGACGTACAGCGGAGCCGAGTACGTTGCGTCACGGTCCTTGCACTCGGCCATGGTGTACTTCGGGTCGGCGAACTCCGGCTCGGAGAAGCTCAGGGACATGGTGCCCTGGAAGTCCTCGATTGGTGAGATCTCTTCGAAGATGTCGGCCAGACCGGAGGTCGTGGCTACGCCCTGAAGTCCCTTCTCCAGTGCTTCTTCAACGCGCGCCTTCCAGCGCTCGTTGCCGACCAGCCAGTCAAAGCTGTCGGTCTGAAGGGCGAGGAGATTCGGAACATCGAGGGGTTCGTGAATCTTTGCGAATGAGAGCCGGGGTGCGGCGCCGTCGGCGTCGACCTGGCTGTTAGCGGTTGCATTATTAGAGGTGCTCGAGGCGACCAAGAGGGATCCTTCCACAGACCTTCAGGCTTGTCAGCGATCCGCCCTCAGCACCACCGCCGCAGATTGGTGCGGGGATCGAGTGCTAACCTGATGTCTCCACGCGTCATCTGAACCAAGTGGCCCGTTAAATGACGAGAGCAGAACAAAGCCCACCGCTATATGAAGGCTGAGGTTTAGAGGGAAGACGCAAATCCCAACACTACGGGACTCCTAGCGCAATGTCCAATGCCGCGTCAACCTCGCCACGCCCCCGGAGTGTCATCTCCCCGATCCGCGGCGGGTGTGCACTCCCCCTGCGGGGACCCGCCCGCCCGGAATTCGCCCGCCGTCAGGCCACCGGCTCCGGCAGCGGACCGGTCGAGGTGTCGGAGCGCAGCCGCTTCACCACGAGCTCGGCGCTGATCAGGCACATCGGGATGCCGATGCCGGGCACCGTGGAGCTTCCCGCGTAGTAGAGCCCCTCCACCTTCCGGCTGCGGTTCGATCCGCGCAGGAACGCGCTCTGCCGCAGCGTATGTGCCGGGCCGAGGGAGGTCCCCCGCCAGGCGTTGAGGTCGGAGGCGAAGTCCCGCGGACCGTAGGTGCGCCGGAGCACGACCCGTTCGGCGAGGTCCGGTATGTGCGCCCATTCGGCGATCTGCGCGATCACCGCGTCGGCAAGCTCCTCGACCCGCGCGTCCCCGCCGCGGTCCACGCCCCCGCCGCCGACGCCGACGTCGGCGGGGATGGGCACCAGGACGAAGACGTTCTCGTCGCCCGCCGGGGCCACCGACGGGTCGGTGGCGCTTGGGCGGCAGACGTAGAGCGAGGCCGGGGACGGGATGGAGGTCTCGGCGCCGAAGATCCGCCCGAAGTTGTCTTTCCAGTCGGCGGTGAACAGCAGTGTGTGGTGATCGAGCTGCGGCAGGGAGCCCTTCACGCCGAGGTAGAGCAGCAGCGCGCTGGGCCCCGGAACCCGCCGGGACCAGTACTTCTCGGGGTAGGTCTGCCGGTCATCGGGGAGCAGGACCGTCTCGGTGTGGTGGAGGTCGGCGGCGGAGACCACGATGTCCGCCTCCACCCGGTGCACGGCTCCCCCGGACCGGTAGCTGACCCCGGTGACCCGGGCGCGGGGACGGCGGGGGCCCCGCCGGCGGGAGGAACCAGGGTGCGCGGCGGCCGTATCGATGGGGTCGGTGTCGATGGAGACGACGTCGGCGCCGGTGCGGATCTCCACGCCGGCCTCCTCGGCGACCCGCGTCATCGCCGAGATCAGGGAGGTGAACCCGCCCATCGGGTAGAGCACGCCGTCGTCGAGGTCCAGGTGGCTCATCAGGTGGTACATGCTGGGGGCGTCGAACGGGGAGCTGCCGAGGAAGACCGCCGGGTAGCCGAGGATCTGCCGCAGCCGCGGATCGGCGAACCGGCTGGCCACGAATCCGGAGAGGGGCTGCAGCAGCAACCGGACCAGCTTGGGCAGGCGGACCAGGACGTCGGGTCGAAGCAAGGGCAGGAAGGATTCGAACGTGGAGTACAGGAAGCGCCGCTTGGCGATCGTGTAGGTGTCCTCGGCCGAGTCCAGGTACTTCTCCAGCGCCTCCCCCGCGCCGGGCTCGAGGGATTCGAAGAGCTTCACCACGGCCGGGCGGTCGGCCGGGACGTCGACGGCCTCGCGGTTCTGCTCGAAGATCACCCGGTAGCCGGGGTCGAGCCGGATCAGCTCGAGCTGCTCCGCGGCGGAGGTGCCCATCAGCTTGAAGAAGTGGTCGATCACCTCGGGCATGAGGTACCAGGACGGTCCGGTGTCGAAGCGGAACCCGCCGGCCTCCCAGGACCCGGCACGGCCGCCAACCCGGTCCTGCTTCTCGAGCAGGGTCACGGTGTGCCCTTCGGCGGCCAGCAGCGCCGCCGTGGCGAGCCCGCCGATTCCGCCGCCGATGACGGTGACCCGCCGGCCGCCGACGCGGGACGTTCCGGTGTTTCCCTGGACGCTCATGGTGTCCTCTCCTTCAGATAGCTTTCCGGCGCCGAACTTCCGGCCAGGGTCCGCGCCAGGATGCGCAGCTTCACCGCGTTGGGCACCCGGATGCGGGCCCGGAGCAGCTCCTCGGCCGGGGTGCGCCGCAGCCGCAAGGCCAGTTCGGTGAAGAGGGCCTGGGCCAGGGCGACGGCCCGGCGCGGTGCAGGGGGAAGGCCGGGCAGGCTCGCCAGGGAGATCCGGAGGTCCTCGTCGATATCGTCGAGCAGGCGGTGCTTGTCCTGCTCGGAGAAGGAGCCCGGCCGGATGCCGGGAAAGTAGCTGCGGCCCAGCGTGGAGAAGTCCTCGGCGAGGTCGCGCAGGAAGTTGATCTTCTGGAAGGCCGCCCCGAGGTGCCGCGCCCCGTCCGCAAGGATCTCTTCCTGCGCCGGATCGGTGGGGCGCCCGGCCAGGAACGCCTTGACGCACATCAGTCCGACCACCTCCGCGGAGCCGTAAACGTACCGGGAGAACGACTCGGGAGTGTGTTCGCGCTGGGTGATGTCGGCGCGCATCGACGCAAAGAAGGGCCGGGTGAGGTCCGTGCCGATGCCGGTGGCCCGGGCGGTGACGGCGAAGGCGTGGACCACGAGGTTGGCGCTGTACCCGGTGTCGAGGGCGGTTTCGGTCTCACGCTCCAGCGCGTCCAGCATCGCTTCGACCTGCCCGGCGTCGAGCCCGGCGGCGGCGGCCGGCCCGTCGACGACCTCGTCGGCGACCCGGACCAGGGCGTAGACGGCTTCGATCCGCGCCCGGGTGGGGCCGTCGAGGAGCCGGCAGGCCAGGCCGAACGACGTCGAATAGCAGCGGATCACCTCGGCCGAGGTCTTCAGGGCCGCGGCGTTGTACCGCTCGAGCGCTGTCGTGTTTGCCATCGTCACCGTGTCCTGTCCACGGCCGCTGAGGCCACCGGTTGAAGTACGTCGCGCAGCCCGCGCGGCACGAGGTCGGAGTCGAGGTGGCGCCGGGCGCGGGAGGCGTAGTCGACGGCGAGCCCCGCCGAGTACTCGCGGGCCCCCGAGTCTTCGAGGACCCGGCGGACGTAGTCGGCGTCGGCGGCGGACATCGCCGGCGACCCGACGAGGGAGGAGATTTCCTCCCATTCCGGGCGGTCCGCGACGAAGGACATCAGGGCCGTCCGCTTGCCTTCGCGCAGGTCCCCCCAGTTCGTCTTGCCCGTGCGGGATTCACTGCCGAAGACGCCCAGCAGGTCGTCGGCGATCTGGAACGCGATGCCGGCGTCGCGGCCGAAGTCGCCCAGGCAGTCCACCAGGGGGTCCTCCGCACCGGCGAGCACCGCCCCGGCCTGCAGGGGCCCTTCGAAGGAGTAGACGGAGGTCTTCAGCCGGGCCATGTTCAGGATGTCCTCGAGGGGTGGCATCCGCGGGGCGAGTATCGCTTCGATGTCGAGGTATTCCCCCGCCGCCGAGGCGAACACGGCCTCGTCGAGGATCTCGTTGAGCCGGCGGTGGGTCGCCGGTCCCGTGCGCACCCGGTCGAGGAGCCGGTAGGCGTTGGAGAGCGCGAGGTCCCCGGCAATGACCCCGGCGGAGAACCCGACGTGGTCGGCCGCGGCGGGCGCCATGCCGGCGTCGCGCGCGATCGCTCGGTAGCGGCCCGACACGTTGGGGACGCCGCGGCGCACGAAGTCCCGGTCGATCACGTCGTCGTGAATGATGAACGCCGTGTGCAGCAGTTCGAAGGACGCACCGACCAGGGCGGCGCTGGCCAGGTCCGTTCCACCCAGCAGGGAGTAGGCGGACAGAACCAGGCGGGGACGGAAGCGTTTGCCGCCGGCGGTGCACGTCTCAAGCGTTTCCCACAGCCCCAGGTAGCCGGGGCCCACCGCTGCGGCCCGCTGGCGGGACCTCTCAAAGAAACACCGGAGCACGTCCTCGACCTGCTCAAGCCCGTCCGGCTCGACCAACAGATCGTCGATGTTCATAGGTAAAGTAAACACGGACAAGCCGCCTTCAACTAACCAGGCGGACCACCGCACGGCCGGGCAGCACTCCGCCGTGGGAAAACCTTCCGGAATCCTTGCGGGAGACGATCGGGATGAGGACAATGGCGCGACATCTTGAAGAGCACCCCGCCGGCCCCGAACTGGTGGTGCTGCTGGCCGAGGACGGCACGCCCATCGGCACCCAGGACAAGGCGAGCGTGCACACCCAGGCCACTCCCCTTCACTTCGCCTTCTCCACCCATGTGTTCAACGAGGCCGGGCAGATCCTCGTGACGCGCCGTGCGCTGACCAAGAAGGCCTGGCCCGGCGTGTGGACCAACTCCTTCTGCGGACACCCGGGGCCCGGCGAGACGCCGGAGGAGGCGGTGGTGCGCCGCGCGCGTCAGGAGCTCGGCATGACGGTCCGTTCGATCACGCCTGCGCTACCCGATTTCCGCTACCGGGCCGTCGATGCCTCGGGCATCGTCGAAAATGAAATCTGCCCGGTCTTCACCGCGGTGATCGATGGACCGATCGCTCCGTCACCGGAGGAGGTCATGGACGTCCAGTGGGTCGAGCCTGACCGCCTGGTCAACGCCGTGGAGGCCACGCCCTGGGCCTTCAGCCCCTGGCTCACGCTCCAGCTGCCGCTGCTCTACCCCTCCGATAACCAGTTAATAACCGTTAGCTGAAATGGGCGGGGAGCGGTAGCCTTAAGGGGAGTTCTTCAGGATTTCAATGACGAAAGCGAGCACTCCCCGCCATGGCACTTCCAACCACCGCGCCCGATGACGTAGTCATCGTCGGCGGCGCACGTACCCCGTCCGGCAAGCTGAACGGCCAGCTGTCGGCCTTCAGCGCCGTTGAGCTCGGCGGCTTCGCCGTCGCCGGCGCCCTGGCCAACGCCGGAGTGCCGCCCGAGTCCGTCGACACAGTGATCATGGGCCACGTGGTGCAGGCCGGCTGCGGCCAGAATCCGGCACGCCAGGCCTCGCTCCGCGCGGGCGTCGGCTGGGACGTCCCGGCTGTGACCGTTAACAAGGTGTGCCTCTCGGGCCTCACCGCCGTGATCGACGCGGCCCGCCTGATCCGCAGCGGCGAGGCCTCCGTCGTCGTCGCCGGCGGCCAGGAATCGATGTCCCGCGGCCCGCACCTGCTGCCGGGCTCCCGCCAGGGCTGGACCTACGGCAATATTTCCGCCCTCGACTCGGTCGCCCACGACGGGCTGACCGACTCCTTCGACAACGAATCGATGGGCGCCTCCACCGAGCGGGGAAACCGGAAACTCGGCATCGACCGGACCGCCCAGGACGAGGTGGCGGCGGCGTCCCACCAGCGGGCGGCGGCGGCCATCGAGTCGGGCATCTTCGCCGAGGAAATCGTGCCGGTCACCGTGCCGCAGCGCCGGGGCGACGACGTCGTCCTCACCACCGACGAGGGGGTCCGCCCGACCACCACCGTGGACACCCTGGCCGGGCTCCGTCCGGCATTCGACAAGGAGGGAACCATCACGGCGGGCAACTCGTCGCCCCTGTCCGACGGCGCCTCCGCGCTGGTGCTGACCTCCCGCGCCACCGCCGAACGGCTGGGCCTGAAGATCCTCGCCGTCACCGGGCAGCCCGGGCAGGTTGCCGGGCCCGACAATTCGCTGCATTCCCAGCCCTCCAATGCCATCACCCACGCGCTCAAGCGGGCCGGCTGGACCGCCTCGGAGCTCGACTTCATCGAGATCAACGAGGCCTTCGGCTCGGTGGCCGTGCAGTCCCTCAAGGACCTCGACTACCCGGCCGAGAAGTGTAACCTTCACGGCGGGGCCATCGCGCTCGGACACCCCATCGGCGCCTCCGGGGCTCGGCTCGCGCTGCACGCGGCCTTCGAACTGCACCGCCGGGGCTCAGGCAAGGCGGCTGTGTCGCTGTGCGGCGGCGGCGGGCAGGGCGAGGCGCTTTTGCTCTGGCGCGAATAGCACCCGGCACGGCTTAAACGGAGAAGGCCCCGACCTGAGGTCGGGGCCTTTCCTGTCTGGTAGCGGGGGCGGACCCCCGGCTGCCGGATCTGCTACTTGAGGGAAACGGTGGCGCCGGCAGCTTCGAGAGCTTCCTTCGCCTTCTCCGCAGCTTCCTTCGTGGCGCCTTCGAGAACAGCCTTCGGAGCGCTGTCGACAACGTCCTTGGCTTCCTTCAGACCCAGTGAGGTCAGCGCGCGGACCTCCTTGATGACGGCAATCTTCTTGTCGCCGGCAGCTTCGAGGACAACGTCGAAGGAGTCCTTCTCTTCCTCGGCTGCTTCGCCTGCGCCGCCGCCGGCGGGGCCTGCGACTGCAACAGCGGCTGCGGTGACCTCGAAGGTCTCCTCAAACAGCTTTACGAAGTCGGAGAGTTCGATGATCGACAGTTCCTTGAAGGCTTCAATGAGCTCTTCGTTGGTAAGCTTCGCCATGGCTAAAGCGTCCTTCCGTGAGTGGTGCACTGCACCGAGATGAATGGGTGAAGAGAACTACTTCTCTTCGGGTGCCGCAGCTTCTTCGGCCGGAGCCTCTGCCGGAGCAGCGGTCTCGTCGGCGGCGGGAGCATCGGCGTCTGCGGATGCAGCACCATTGCCCTCGTCGAGCTTGATGCGCAGGGCATCGATGGTGCGGGCGAGGGCTGCCATGGGTGCCTTAAGCACACCGGCAACCCGGGAGAGCTGGAGTTCGCGCGACTCGAGGGCTGCCAGGGCAGCGACCTCGGAGGCGTTGAGGGCCTTACCCTCGAAGATTCCAGTCTTGATAACGAGCTTCGGGTTGGCCTTCGCGAAATCCGTAAGGCTCTTAGCAGCAGCAATTGCGTCACCCTTGATGAAAGCGATTGCAGTAGGTCCGGCGAGCTGGCCTTCGAACGCGTCGATGCCGGCTTCCTTGGCTGCAATGCCCGTCAAGGTGTTCTTGACGACAGCGAACTTGGTGTCCGCACCGAGTGAACGGCGCAGTTCCTTGAGCTGTGCGACCGTGAGCCCGCGGTATTCGGTCAGGACAGCGGCGGTGGAATCCTTGAAATCGTTAGTGATTTCTCCCACCGCATCTACCTTTGTTGGCGTTGCCATAACCCTCCTTCCGGGGAATAAAAGCCGGTTTGTCAGCCCCAATAAAAAACGCCCCGCGCAGATGCACGGGGCTTTCTCGACGCACGGCACTCGGTGCTGCGCGGAGAGGAGCTTCGTTCACCTGCGTTGGCCGCCCTTGACGGGAACTTTCAGATGGACTTCCTTACCTTGCCGCGCAGCATTGCTGCTGGTGAAAAGGGTGGAGGCACATCGACCGACGGTCTTTGGTAGTTCAAGGGTACGTGAAGCGGCGGCGGCCTCCAAATCCGCTACCGAAGGGAGGGGTCAAGCCGTTTCTGCCAGCCGGCCACCCACCCCGCCGGAACGAAGCCCAGCTCGACGTTGACCGCCAGCATGAAGGAGTTCTCCTCCGCATTCCAGGTGTAGATCCGTTCCACGCCGGGCCAGGCGGACTGCAGGGCCAGCAGGTTCGCAGCCTTCAGCAGCATGCCCAGCCGGTGGCCTCGGTGCGCCCGGAGCACCAGGGTGTCCTCCTGGTTCGCGACGGCCGGAGCCGCCTCGTACCGCTCCAGGACGGTATGACCTGCCAGCTCGCCGGTCGGCCGGTGCAGCACGGCCGCGACGAGGCTGCGGCCGCCGCCGCGCTCCAGCCGGTTCTCCGCCTCACGCACCCGCGCCGCGTCCCAGTCCTCCTCGTCGAGGTCCAGGTCCCCGAGGGGCGCATCGGTGCTCATCGCCTGGCGGAGCCGGGCGTACTGGTCGAGGCGGTCATCCGGGCAGCGCCCCTCCCAGCGGAGCACTTCGTAGTCCGGGCCCGCGGCGGCCTCCGCGGCGGCGAAGGCATCACCGGCGGCATCGCCCCCTCCGCCGACATCGAGCACGCTGCAGCGGTCCACCTGCGCGAGGTCGAACCCCCATCTGCGGGCCATCCGGGCCGCGGGGTCCCCCGCAGGGTAGCTCCCGGCGCCGGTGGCGGGGACCAGGTCCTCCCCCCGGCCTGGCGCCCCTGCCCCGCGGCCGGCAGCTGTCAGCGACACCTCGCTCCAGCCCATGACGGTGGACCGGCCCCGGCTGCGGACATGCCGCTCCGCCTCGGCGTAGAGGGCGCCCCCGACCCCCTCGCTGCGTGCCTCGGGGTGCACTGACAGATCGAGGTAGCAGGCCGAGAGGTTGTCAGTCAGCGGAAGGTCGATGATGGCCCGGCCCACGATGCGTCCGCCCCGCCGCGCCGCCAGGATAAGCCGCTCTTCATAGGGGTTGGACTGAAATGCTGCGTGTTCCTGCCTGCCGTCCCTGCGGAAGTCGTCGCTGCCCCACACGCCGCGCTGGACGAGGTTGCCCAGTTCGACGACGTCCAGGAAGTCCGCGGCGTCCGGCGGGGAGAGGTCGGGCGGGACGGGTACCGGCCCGATCTCCAGGGATTCGGTGCTCATGCTCGATTGTAGGCCGCGGACTCCGCCTTGCCCCGGCGCACGGACCGCCCTCCAGCCGTGGGGGAAGCGGCACAGGCGATGGACCCAACACAACTGCCCACCGACCAGAAGCGGCCGGTGGGCAGGATGAAACGCAGCGGGGGTGGCCGCAGCCTTGGCTGCGGCCACCCCCGCCGGGTGGTCTGGTGCTGCGGGACGCCTATGCGTCGGCGAGGACCTTCGTGACGCTCGGGTCGACGGAGATGCCGGGGCCGAAGGTCGTGGAGACGGTGGCCTTCTGGATGTAGCGGCCCTTCGAAGCCGAAGGCTTCAGGCGCAGGACCTCTTCGAGGGCTGCGGCGTAGTTCTCCGCCAGCTTCTGAACATCGAAGGAGACCTTGCCGATGATGAAGTGGAGGTTGGAGTGCTTGTCGACGCGGAAGTCGATCTTTCCGCCCTTGATGTCGGTGACAGCCTTGGCCACGTCGGCCGTGACGGTACCGGTCTTCGGGTTCGGCATGAGGTTACGCGGGCCGAGGATCTTGCCGAGGCGGCCGACCTTGCCCATCAGGTCCGGGGTGGCAACGGCGGCGTCGAAGTCCACCCAGCCGCCGGAAACCTTCTCGATCATGTCGTCCGAGCCAACGAAGTCGGCGCCGGCGGCGATGGCCGCTTCGGCCTTCTCGCCGGTCGCGAAGACGAGCACGCGGGCGGTCTTACCGGTGCCGTGGGGCAGGTTGACGGTGCCGCGGACCATCTGGTCGGCCTTGCGGGGGTCGACGCCGAGGCGGAAGGCAACCTCAACGGTCGCGTCGAACTTGGAAGGGTTGGTGTCCTTCGCGAGGACTACCGCCTCGAACGGAGAGTACTGCTTCTCCGCCTCGATCTTGGCGACAGCTCCCTTATATGCTTTGCTGCGCTTTGCCATCTGCTTTTTCTCCTTATGCAGTTGTGGTCTGCGGACCGCGCTGGGCCCTGCCACACTCCCACCGCGCGCCGGGCGCACGGTTTCGGTTTTGGTTGATGGTGGTTTCGGCGGCGGGTGCCGCGTCTGCCGGGTGGAGGAGCTGTTAGCCCTCGACCGTGATGCCCATGGAGCGGGCGGTACCGGCGATGATCTTGGCCGCGGCCTGGACATCGTTGGCGTTGAGGTCCTCCATCTTCGTGGTGGCGATTTCCTCGACCTGGGCCTGGGTCAGCTTGGCAACCTTGACGGTGTGCGGCGTACCGGAGCCCTTCTGGACGCCGGCTGCCTTCTTGATCAGCTCGGCTGCCGGAGGGGTCTTGGTGATGAAGGTGAACGAACGGTCTTCGTAAACGGTGATTTCAACGGGGATGACGTTTCCGCGCTGGGATTCCGTCGCGGCGTTGTACGCCTTGCAGAATTCCATGATGTTGACACCGTGCTGACCGAGCGCGGGACCAATGGGGGGAGCCGGGTTGGCGGCGCCTGCATTGATCTGCAGCTTGATGAGGCCGGTGACCTTTTTCTTCGGGGCCATGAAAGGGTCCTTTTCTTGCATTATGTCCCCCGGGACAGGAGCGTCCCGTGGGTTGGTGGTCATCATGGCGTGATGACCGGCCGTCCTCCCCGGCTAAGCGGGCCGGGGGAGAACGAAGCTTGGTGCCGCCGTCCTACTGGATCTTGGTGACCTGGTTGAAGGACAGCGTGACGGGGGTTTCGCGTTCGAAGATCGACACCAGCACAACCAGCTGCTGGGATTCGGGCTTGATCTCCGAAATGGTGGCCGGCAGGGTCTCGAACGGTCCTTCGTTGACGGTGACGGATTCGCCGACCTCGAAGTTGACGGTGACCGGGGTGGACTGCTGCTTGACCGGCTTGCCTGAGGCCGCGTCCGTGTGGACGACGGTGTGCTCAAGCATGGAGAACACCTCGGCCAGGCTCAGCGGCACCGGGTTGTGGGCGTTGCCGACGAAGGCGGTGACGCCCGGGGTGTGCCGGACGGCGCCCCACGACTCGTCGGTCAGGTCCATGCGCACCAGCACATAGCCCGGGATGCGGACCCGGTTCACGATCTTGCGGGTGGTGTTCTTGATCTCCACGACCTCTTCCATGGGGACCTGGATTTCGAAGATGAAATCCTCCATGTCGAGGGTCTGGATGCGGGTTTCGAGGTTGGCCTTCACCCGGTTCTCGTACCCGGCGTAGGAGTGGATGACGTACCAGTCACCCTCCTGCCGGCGCAGCTTGGCCTTGAAGGCCTCTACGGGGTCCTCCTCGGCGGGCGCCTCGGCCTCGCCGGATTCGGAGGCCTCGGCGTCGCCGGCCTCGCCGGAAGCCTCAGCCTCGGAGGCCTCAACCTCAGAGCCTTCAACCCCGGAACCGTCTGCGTCGGAATCCTCTGCGGCGGTCTCCGCGGGCGCGTTCGAGGCGGCGGAGTCGTCAGCGACGCCTGCCTCGACGGCCTGATCCTCGTTCTCCAGACCATCGTCAATTGTGATCTGCCGTTCGAGTTCTTGCTCGGACACCTAGCTGCCTGCTTTCTGGATTTCTTCAGCTTCGTATTGCTTGGGCTATCACGTCACCTGCCGGCTGGACGGTTCAGCTTCCGCTGTCCCCGAACACCCAGACCGCCCCGGTTCCAAAGACGTAGTCGAGACCCGTGACGATAAGGATCATCAGGATCACGAACGCCAGCACCGTGATGGTGAACCTCACCAGTTCCTGACGGGTCGGGGTGACGACCTTCCTCAGTTCGGCGATGACCTGCCGCACAAAGAGAGTGATCCGCCCGAAGAACCCGCGCTTGGGGTTCTCCTTGCTGGCGGGGCTACCCTTGGAGCTGCTCGCGGCCGTATCGGTCACCTTCAACCTCATCAATCTGTGTGGGTTTCCAGCCGGGCCGCGTTCACGCGGCTCCGACTACTCATAAGTCATGCCGAGCAGGTCCTGTGCCTGTACCGGAAACTTCGTGATGTTCTACTGCCGCACCGCCGCGTCCTGCTCGACGGTTACGCGCAGGGCAGACAGGACTCGAACCTGCAACCTGCGGTTTTGGAGACCGCTGCGCTACCAATTGCGCCACTACCCTATGGAACCGGACCACCGTCCGATCCGCTCCGCTGCGATCCCTGGGGGACGTTTCGCGGGCACGAACCATTGGAGTGATCCAACACCGAGGATCAAGTCTACGCAATACCCGCCGGAGAGTCGAACCGGCGCCTTGGGGGCGGGGGTCGGGGGGCTCCGGCGTCACGGATCGGCGCAGGGACGGGCCAACAGCCTAAGCTGGGACTGCCACACTTCTTCACGAGAAAACGGGACCCGATGACCGAGCTTTCCACCCGTCACTCCCTGCCGCGCGTCTCCCGCAGGATCGCCTCGATCGCCGAATCGGCGACGCTTGCCGTCGATGCCAAGGCCAAGGCCCTGAAGGCCGCGGGCCGTCCGGTGATCGGTTTCGGCGTCGGCGAGCCCGATTTCCCCACCCCGGACTACATCGTCGAGGCGGCCGTCGAAGCCGCCCGCCAGCCGCGCTTCCACCGCTACTCCCCTGCCGGGGGCCTGCCGGAGCTGAAGCAGGCCGTCGCGGCGAAGACCCAGCGTGACTCCGGCTACGCCATCGACCCCGCCCAGGTGCTCGTGACCAACGGCGGCAAGCAGGCCGTCTACGAGGCCTTCGCCTCACTGCTCGATCCCGGCGACGAGGTGCTCGTGCCCACCCCGTTCTGGACCACGTACCCGGAGGCCATCCGTCTGGCCGGCGGGGTTCCCGTCGAGGTTTTCGCCGGGCCGGAGCAGGGCTACCTGGTGTCGGTGGAGCAGCTCGAGGCGGCCCTGACGCCTCGGACCAAGGTGCTGCTGTTCGTGTCGCCGTCCAACCCCACCGGCGCCGTGTACCCGGCGGATGCGGTGCGGGAGATCGGCAACTGGGCCGCGGACCAGGGACTCTGGGTGGTCACCGATGAGATCTACGAGCACCTGACGTACGACGGCGTTCCCTTCACCTCAATCGCCTCGGCGGCGCCCGCGCTGGGCGACCGGGTGGTGATCGTCAACGGCGTGGCGAAGACCTATGCCATGACGGGCTGGCGCGTCGGCTGGATGGTCGGCCCGCAGGACCTCGTCAAGGCGGCGACGAACCTCCAGTCGCATGCGACGTCGAACGTGGCGAACGTGTCGCAGATGGCCGCCCTGGCCGCTGTCTCGGGCCCGCTCACCGCGGTCGAGGAGATGAAGACCGCCTTCGACCGGCGCCGCCGGGCCATGGTGGCGGGGCTGAACGCCATCGACGGCGTCGAGTGCCCCACGCCCCACGGCGCGTTCTACGCCTACGCCGACGTGCGCGGCCTGCTGGGGCGCAGCCTGGCCGGAACCACGCCGCGGACCTCCGCCGAGCTGGCCACCCTGATCCTGGAGCAGGTCGAGGTGGCCGTGGTCCCGGGTGAGGCTTTCGGCCCGAGCGGCTTCCTCCGGCTCTCGTACGCCCTCGGCGATGAAGACCTGGCCACCGGAGTGGCGCGGCTGCAGGAGTTCCTCTCCGGCGCGAAGTAGGCCCGGCTCAGAGCAGCCGCCGTTCGGCGGCCCACCGGGTCAGTTCGTGGCGGGAGGAGAGCTGGAGCTTACGCAGCACCGCCGACACATGGGTTTCAACGGTCTTGACCGAGATGAACAGCTCCTTGGCCACCTCCTTGTAGCTGTAGCCGCGGGCGATCAGCCGCATCACCTCGAGCTCGCGGGCGGACAGCCGGTCCAGCTCGGTGCCGGTGGAGGCGACGGCGGCGGTGCCGAAGGCGTCAAGGACGAAGCCGGCCAGCCGTGGGGAAAACACCGCGTCGCCTGAGGCGATCCGGAAGACGGCATCGGAGATCCCCGCGCCGGAAATGGTCTTCGTGACGTACCCCCGGGCACCGGCGCGGATGACCGCCACGACGTCCTCGGCGGAATCGGAGACGCTCAGGGCCAGGAAGCGCGTCGAGGCGCCCAGGTCGCCGCAGCCGGCGATCACTTCGGCTCCTCCCCCGCCCCGGCCGCCGGGCAGGTGGACATCGAGCAGGACGACGTCCGGCCGGCGGGCCCGGACCACGGCGACCGCTTCCTCGACGGTGGCCGCCTCGCCCACCACCCGGATCCGGCTGTCGAGGTCCGAGCGGAGGCCGGAGCGGAAGATGGCGTGGTCGTCGACGACGACGACGGACACCGCTGGAAGCGGATTGTTCGGTACGGGCTCATCCGTCATGGCTGCGGTTCTCCTGCTCGGGCATTCTCAGATGGACTTCGGTCCCGTCGGGACCGCTGCGGATGGTGGCGGCGCCCCCGTGCCGCTGCATCCGCGTAGTGATGGACTCGCGGATTCCGAGGCGGTCGGCCGGCACCGCAAGCGGGTCGAACCCGGGCCCCCGGTCGCGGATGAAGGCCTCGGATCCGGAGGGCCCCGCCTCCAGGTAGACCGAGACGGTGCCCCCGGCATGCTTGGCAGCATTGACGATCGCTTCGCGCGCCGCCTGGGCGAGCGCCTCCTGCCCGGCGGTCAGGGGCGCGTCCCCGACGGCGACCACCTCGACGGGATGCCCGTAGCTGTCCTCGACCTCTCCGGCCAGGGCCCGGAGTCGCTCGGTGAGGTTGCCGGAATGGCCGGCCGGATCGGCGTAGAGCCAGTGCCGCAGCTCCCGCTCCTGAGCCCGGGCCAGGCGCACGACGTCCTGTTCGGAGCCTGCGCGGTTCTGGATCAGGGCGAGGGTCTGCAGCACCGAGTCGTGGAGGTGGGCGGCGATTTCGGCCCGCGCGGCCTCCCGGACCCGCCCGGCCCTCTCATCCTCGAAGTCCTTCCAGAACCGCAGCGCCCAGGGGGCGAGCACCAGCGCCACCCCGGCGAGGACCGCCCCGGTGGCCAGGAGGGTGGCCCACGTCAGGTCCCAGGAGATCGCCCCGGAGACCATGACCAAGACGCCGACCATGACCAGCACCAGGCCCAGCAGGAGCCGGGCCAGTCCGGCGGCGCGGTCGGCTCCTGCCTTATTCCTCAGGCCCTCCCGCCGCGCCTCATCGAGCTGGCTCCACGCCAGCACGGCGCCCACCCCGGCCGCGGCGACAGGGAGGACCTGTCTCAGGCTCACGGCGAAGCCGAGCTCCTGCGCGGTGAAGACTCCGGCCAGGAGCAGCAGGGCCACGCCCAGGAGCAGCTCCTTCCGACCGGGACGGAGGCGCCCGCCGGTCCGCCGGGCCGGACGCACGAACGCACCGGCCGCCGGAGGAGCGGCGCTGCCGGGCTCCGTGGGCGCGGCCTGGGAAGGCAGGGCGGCAGACGGCAGGAACAGCGCAGGACCGGGAGGGGACTTCAGGGTGGGGGCGGGCGGAACGAACCGGAGCGGGGCGGCGAGGCGGTCGGAGGCCATAGGCACGAAGATCCACAGCCAGGCGTAGAGGAAGACCCCCGCACCGCCGGCCAGGGCCAGCAGGACCATGAGGACCCGCACGACGCGCAGCCGCACGCCGAGGTGGAGGGCAAGTCCACCGCACACGCCGGCGACCAGGCCGTCGGGCGAACGCAGCAGGGGCGGTTTCATAGCTCAATCCAAGCACGCCGACGGGCTTCGGGGATGCCCCGGGCGCACAATCAGGGGTTCCCTCAGGGGCGAATTCAGGGCAGCCCCCGATAGCTGGTGCAGCAGAGCGCTGGAAGGATCGGACTATGACTTCCGAACCGCCCCTTGAACCGCTGCCTCCAGAACGCCCCACCGGCGACGCCCCTCCGGGCGGCGTCCCCGACCCGGCCGGTTTCTCCACCGGCCCGGGCGGAGGCTATTCCAGCCGGTCCGGCTCCACGGCGGCCCCGCCGCCCCGCCCTGCGGCGTCGAACGCCTTCTTCGACCGGATGCGCTCACTGCAGATCACCCGCACCTCCGCCCGCTGGATCGGCGGGGTGGCGGGAGGCATCGCCTACCGCACGGGGCTCGATGTTGCCCTGGTCCGGGGCATTGTCGTGGTGCTGGCGGTCTTCGGCGGCATCGGCGTCCTGCTGTACGGCCTGGCGTGGGCGCTCCTGCCCGAACCGGACGGACGCATCCACGTCGAGTCGGCCGGACGCGGCAACTGGACCTCGGGAATGACCGGGGCGCTGCTCCTGGTCATCGCCGGGCTCTGGCGGCCGAACCTGCCGTTCCTCGGCGATGAGGGCGGCGGGTGGCAGCTGCTGTGGACCCTGATCTGGGTCGGCGCCGCCGTCTATGCCGTGTACTGGGCGCTGACCGCGCGCAGCAGGAACAGCCCGGTAGCCGGCGGCAGGCCGGCCGGCGCACCCGGGATGATGGGTGCGTACGGCGCACCCGGAGCGACCCAGCAGTTTCCGGCCACGAGCTATCAGGCGGGATCTCCGCCCACCGGCCAGCAGTATCCGTCGACGGAGCCTCTGGGCACGGGCGCTGTCCCTCCCCGCCCGGCCGGCCCGTTGCCGTCCGACTTCCCCGGATCCGGGTACTCCCCGTCCACCGGGTACACGCCGTCCGATTACCTCTCCGGCGGGTCCTTTCCCCCGGGGTCGCTGCCTCCGAGCTACGCCCTGCGCCCGGTACCGCCGCCGCGCCCCCGCACCCCCGGACCCACCGGCAGCGGCGTGGCACTCAGCCTGGGTGCGGCCGTGCTCGCCGTCGGCATCATCCTGGCCCTCGACTACGCGGCCCTGATCGACCTCGGCCGGACAGCGCTTCCCGTGGCCCTCGCCTCCGGCGCCGCCGTCCTTGGCCTCGCCGTGGTGATCCTTGGCCTGATCGGGCGGTCCTCGGGGTTCGTCGGTTTCGCTGCCGGCGCCATGGTCTTCGCCGCCCTCATCGGGTCGGCGGTGGCAGCCGCCAACTTCGACGACGGCGCCTCGGTGGTGGGCAGGGAGACTCCGCTGTCGGCATCCTCGGTCCGGGCCGCGGAGGAGGGCTACACGGTTGTCGCCGGGCGCAGCACGCTTGACCTGCGCAGCCTCGACAACCTGAGGTCCGACGTCGTTGTCCCGGTGCGGGTGCTGGCCAGCAAAGTGGACGTCCTCGTCCCGAGCGACGTGCCGGTCGAGGTCCGCTCCGAGGTCGCCCTCGGCTCGGTGCGCACGGGCGAAGGCGTCGACGCCTCCGTCTCCGAAGGGTTCTGGCAGCCCGGAACCACCCAGCTGAACGAAACAGCCGACGGTCCGTCGATCATCCTCGAGGTCGGCGGCGCCGTCAGCCAGGTCAGCGTTTCACAAAACGAGAATGGATTCGACCAATGAGTACCTTCGAAAAGTCAGCAGCACCCCGCCGGGTGCGTACGGGAACCGTCGTCTGGGGAGCGGTGATCCTGGCGGTCGCGGCCCTGATCCTTGTCTCACTGCTTACCGGCATCCGTTTCGACCTGGGAATAGTGCTCCTGGGACTGCTCATCGGCGCGGGTATCGCCCTCGTGGTGGGCGGCATCTCCTCGATGACGCGCCGGTCATCCGCGGCGGGCGACGACCCCGATGACGATAACGGCCATACTGAAACCCCAAGCCTCTGACTCCGTCCTCTCAACGAAAGGCTCACCATGGACACCCTCTTCCGGATCCTCCGCTCCTCCCCCGTCAAGCGCGCACCCGGCGGCATCCTCGGGGGCATCGCCTCGGGGATCGCGGCGCAGTTCAACTGGCCGGTGTCCTACGTGCGGATCGCAATGCTCCTGAGCTTCCTGCTCCCGGTGGTGAGCCTTCCGATGTACGGGGTGCTGTGGCTGGTGCTGCCCAAGACCGACGGGACGATCGCCCTGGAGCAGCTGCTGAACCGCACCACCCGACGGTGACAGCAGAAAGACCCGGTGCGGCACATCCGCACCGGGTCTTCCGCTGCCCGGTTCCAGTGCGCGGGGCGGGCACCGGAACTACGATGATGCCGTGGAGCCCCTCTTCGAATTCGCCGGCAGCTACTGGTGGCTCATCTTTCCGCTGAGCGGGGTGTTCGCTGCCTGGGGACGGTCCTGGTCCCGGGCCAATGAGCGCAGGCACCAGCGCAGGGTGGAGCTCTACACACTGAAGCACCAGGGCGAGCAGGTCCGGCAGGCGAGGATCGGCGAGGTGGAAGCGGTGACCGCCGCCCATGACGCCGTCAACCGGAAGTGGCTGGACTACGAACTCGACGTGGGGAAGCTGATCGACTACCCCCTGATGACCGACGTGCGTGAACCCCTGACGGTCGCCTTCCTCCGCGCCAAGCGCGCGGCCGACGCACTCCGCCCGGCCGCACCGGAGGCCCTGAGCGCCGCCGAATTTGCCGAGTACCGCTCGGCGGTCAATGACTACGACGTCGCCTTCCAGATCGCCGAGGCGGAGGCACGCCGGCTCAAGGACTCGGCCTTCACCGGACCGGAACGCCAGCGGCTGGCCCGGGCACGGAAACTGCTCGCCCTGGCGCTCGACGACGCTGCCAGCCCGGCCGAGCGGCAGACCGCGTACCGGCGGGCGCGGCGGGAACTCGACGGACTGATCGTGCTGCCGGACACGGCGGTCGCCTCCCTGGAGGCGAAGGTGGCCAGGATGCTGAACGGCGGTCCGGGTTCCGCCGGATAACCTACACTTCGACCATGTCCTCACAGGTCCTCTTTTCCGAGCATCCCACCCTCAACGGAACCCTGTGCACGCTTCGTCCCTTCACCTCCGGAGACATCGAGGCGATGGGGCCCATCCTCGCCGATCCCGAGGTGCTCCGCCTCACCGGAAGTGTCCATTCCACCGCCGAGGCGGAAGCTGGGACTGGAACGCTGGATGAGCGGACGCGCACCTGGTACCAGACCCGGGCCCATCAGCGGGACCGGCTGGACCTTGCCGTCGTCGATTCCCGGACTGGCGGCTGCGTCGGTGAAGCGGTGCTCAATGAGTGGCAGCCCGACGACGATGCCTGCAACTTCCGCATCCTGCTTGGGCCGGCGGGACGGGACCGCGGCATCGGATCCGAGGCGACCCGCCTTCTCCTCGGCCATGCCTTCACCGCCACAAGGCTCCACCGGATCTCCCTCGAGGTTTTCGCATTCAACCCCCGCGCCCGCCGGGCCTACGAGAAGGCAGGCTTCGTCGTGGAGGGAACCCTGCGGGAGGTATTCAAGTTCGACGGCGACTACATCGACGCCGACCTTATGTCCATTCTGCGCCCGGACTGGGAGCGTTCAGGGGGCTGAAGCAGCCCCTTAACTGAAGCAGCGGGGCCCCCATGGCCGGAGGCCCCGCTGCTTCGGTCAAGGGAATCTCCGTCCGGGACGGAGCGGCCGGCTAGCTGACCTGGAGCTCCCGGACGGTGATGTCGGGGTAAAGCTGCGAGAGGTCGCCGGCGAGCGCCTCACGCACATTGTGGGTCAGCTCGCCGAAGAGCACCTCCGGCTCGCCGTCCTCGACGGCGTCAAGGGCTGCGGAAACCACCTCGGCGGGGTCGGACTTCTGCTCGGCCGGGATGTGCGCGCCCATATCGGTGTCCATCCAGCCCACGTGCAGCGCGGAGACGGCGATGCCCCGGGGTGCGAGCTCCTGCCGGGTGGCGTTGGTCATCGCCCAGGAGGCGGCCTTCGCGGCGCCGTACGCTCCGACGTCGGGGAAATGCGCCCAGGACAACACGGAGAGCACATTGTGGATCGCTCCGCCGCCGTTCGCGGCGATGATGGGCGCGAATGCCCGCGTCACCTCGAGGGTGCCGAAGAAGTTGGTCTCCATCTCCTGCCGCACCGCGGCCGTGGAGCCCTTCAGGAGGCTGGTGGGGGTGAGGATGCCCGCATTGTTGATCAGGATGTTGACGTCCTGCGCGGCGGCGGCGGCCGCGGCGACGGCGGCGGGGTCGGTGATGTCGAGGGCCACGGGCACGACGCCGGGCTGGCTGACCTCGATGCCGGACCGGGAGGCCGCGTAGACCTTCACTGCTCCGCGCTCGAGGAGTTCCTCGACGAAGAGGCGGCCGAGGCCACGATTGGCCCCGGTGACAAAAACGGTTGAGCCCTGAATGCGCATGGAAAACCTTCTGTGGGGAATGAGTCCTCAAAGAATATCATGCAGTCCTAATAAAGGACTAGAGGTTCCCGGGAGAGTCAGGGATTGATGGCGAGGAAGATGAAGGCCGCAAACAGGATGAGGTGCACGGTTCCCTGGAGCCGGGTCGCACGGCCGGGCGCCACCGTGAGCACGCTGACGACGACCGTCAGGGTCAGCAGCACGATCTGGGTGGAGCCGAGACCCAGGATCAGGGGGCCCTCAAGCCAGAGGGTGGATAGGGCAATCACGGGAACGGTTAGGCCGATGCTCGCAATCGCCGAGCCGTAGCCGAGGTTGAGGCTCGTCTGAATCCTGTCGCGCAGCGCCGCACGGGTGGCGGCGATGCCCTCCGGCGTGAGCACCAGCAGCGCAATGATTACACCGACAAACGACTCGGGAATGCCGGCTGCCTTCACCCCCGCCTCGATGGCGGGTGACACGGCCTTCGCCAGTCCGACGACAGCCACCAGGGCGACCGCCAGCAGGCCGAGACTGAGCAGCGCCGTGCGCGTGGTGGGAGGTGCGGCGTGCTCCTCGGCGTCGTCGGCGGCCGCAGCGCGCCGGCCCGCGTGTGCCGGCACCGGCAGGAAGAAGTCGCGGTGCCGCACTGTCTGGGTGGAGACGAAGGCGGCATACAGGGCAAGGGAGGAAATCCCGGCAAAGGCCAGCTGCGCCGGGGAGAATTCCGGCCCGGAGCGGGCGGAGGTGAAGCTGGGCAGCACCAGGGTCATGGTGGCGAGCATGGCAATCACCCCAAGGGCGGCGCCAGACCCCTCGACATTGAACCGAACGGTCCCGAAGCGCACTGCGCCCACGAGCAGCGACAACCCCACGATCCCGTTGACAGTGATCATCACCGCGGCGAACACCGTGTCCCGCGCCAGGGAGGCGGTCTCCGGGCCGCCGGAAATCATCAGCGTCACGATCAGCGCCACCTCGATCACCGTCACCGCCACCGCGAGGACAAGCGACCCGAAGGGCTCCCCCACCCGGTGGGCGATCACCTCGGCATGGTGCACTGCGGCCAGGATCGACCCCACCAGGACGACGGCGACAACGGCGACCGCCACGGCGCCCAGGTTCCGCTGCCAGGACAGGACAAGCACGACCAGTGCCACCGCAGGGACGGCGACGGTCCAGGAGGACTGCAGGCGTCCGATCAGCGAAGCCACAGGGTCCCTCCGCCCGTTGACCGGTCTGTCATGACCCCGTCCGTCACCACTCCGGTGCACCCACGGTTACCATCCATGCCGCTCTCTCCTGTTCCGACCCACACTGTTACGATCCACCCAGTTTCCGCCCCGCCTGCTCCGACCCATACTGTTCCAATCGGAAATGTCCCCTCCACCTTCCCCGGTTGCAGTACCGCGGTGCAACGCGGGGCGCGCAGGCCGACGTGGCAGGCGCGGTGGGGCGGGTGGCTGAACGGGGTGCTGGACGGGTGCGGTAAATGGTCCGGAGTGCCCATAATGGTCCACTGGGGCCCGCACCGAGCGAAGGAACTCCATCATGATTTCCGATGACGACTTCCCAAAGAACGTGTCGAACGACGTCGGTCCGGCCGAGAGCCCGGCCGTCGAGCCCGGGGGCCGGCTGCCGGAGGATGAGCCGCTCTCCTTCGCCGGTGCCACCGGATGGCTCAACTCGCCTCCACTGACCGGGGCTGCCCTGCGGAGCCGGGTGGTTCTGGTCAACTTCTGGACCTACACGTGCATCAACTGGCTCCGGGCTCTGCCGTATGTGCGCGCCTGGGAGGAGGCCTACCGGCGCCACGGCCTGGTGGTGATCGGGGTGCACTCGCCCGAATTCTCCTTCGAGCACGACGTCGGGAATGTCCGGCCCGCTATGGAGGCCCTGTCGATCGGCTATCCGGTCGCTGTCGATAACTCCTTTCGGGTCTGGCGCTCCTTCGACAACCATTACTGGCCGGCCGTGTATCTCCTGGACGCGCGCGGCCGCCTCCGCCATACCAGCTTCGGTGAGGGTGACTACGACGAAACCGAGGCGGCGCTCCGGCGGCTGCTCGCCGAGGCGGGGACAACCGATCCCGGTCCGGCGGTGGGGCCGGTCACCGGTGCGGGAATCGAGGCCGCCGCGGACTGGAACACCCTCCGGTCGGCCGAAACCTACCTGGGATACCAGCGGACCTCGGGGTTCGCTTCCCCGGGCGGCCTGGCATTCGACCGCCTGCACGCCTATTCCGCGCCTTCACGGCTGCGGCGCGGGCAGTGGGCCCTGGCGGGCACCTGGACGGCCGGCGCTGAGGCGGCGGTGTCCGAGGCTCCGGGAGGCCGTCTGCTCTGCCGCTTCCACGCCCGCGACCTCCACCTGGTTGCGGCTCCGGCCGCACCGGGCTTGGCGGTCCGCCTGCGGGTCCTGTTGGACGGCTTGGAACCCGGCGCCGATTCCGGCCTGGACATCGATGAAGCCGGCTACGGCACGATCACCGGGCCCGGCCTGTACCAGCTCCTTCGGCGCAGCGGTCCCGTGACCGAGGGCACCGCCGAGATCGAGTTCCTCGACCCGGGAGCGGGGGTCTACTGCTTCACCTTCGGGTAGGGCCCCGGCCGGCGTCCTGTCCTGTGGCCCGGTGCGGCGCCCGGCACATGCAGAACGCGCCACCCGGTTCTCACCGGATGGCGCGTTCGTCGTGCGTTCAGCTGCTGCCCCGGGTTGCCGGGGCGGCCAATGCGGACCGGCAGGAGCCCGTTACTGGCCGGCCGAGGCTAGGCCCGGGCCTTGCGGGCGACGCGGAACTGGGCGATCAGGCCGATCAGCCCGAGGAGCAGGATTACGGCTCCGTATCCCACAACCGTGGTCGGCAGACCCAGGGGCGCGGCGAGCAGGCCGACCAGGACGACCGGCAGGCCGAAGGCGATGTACGCGACGACGAAGACGGAGGCGATGGTTCCCGCGCGGTGCTGCGGGTCGGTCAGCGGCACGATGAGACGCAGGGATGCCGAGAAGGCGCTGCCGAAGCCGATGCCCCCGATCACGAAGCTGGCGACCATCAGAACGAGGGTCCCGGTGAGCACGCCCACTACGATGCCGGTGGCAGCGACGGCCGCGGCGTAGATCCCGAGCTTTATTCCGGCGCGCGGGGCCAGGCGGGAGAACACGATGCCGGCGACCGCCGAGGCGCCCGACGCAACGAAACCGACCAGGCCGTTAAGCAGGGCGCTGTCAACCTCGAAGACGTTCCGCACGAGCGTCGGCGCAAGCCCGAGGGAGAGCCCGGCGAGCATCCAGGTCGCGGCGATGACGGGGGCGGCGGCGGCGAATTCCTTCCGGGCAGCGGCAGCGATGGCCACGCGCGGGATCAGGGAACGCCACGCTCCGGGGCGGCGCGTCGCACTCTCGGGGGTCAGGGCGACGACGATGATCCCCAGGACCGCGATGACGGCGAGGACCGTATAGATCAGGCCGTTCGGGGAAGGGGTGAACTCGATGGCGAACCCGGCGAGCAGGGCGCCCAGGGCGAGGCCGCCGGTCACGCCGACGCTGCCGAGGATGGCCCCGAGCTTCTTGCGGTTCGCCGGGGCGAGTTCGGCGAGCGAGGCCGAGAACGCGCTGGTCGCGGCGCCCGTGGCGATGCCCTGGACAACCCGCGCTGCGATCACCCAGCCGGCGTCGGGCGCGAGAACGAACATTATGGTCGAGACGAGCTGCACCAGGAGGGCGCCGATGAGCACGGGCCGGCGGCCGATATGGTCGGAGAGGGAGCCCACAGTCAGGAGGGCCGCGAGGAAACCTCCGGCGTAGGCGGCGAACGCCGCCGTCAGGACGACCGCCGGGAAGTTCCATTGCTCCTGGTAGAGCGGCAGCAGGGGTGTCGGCGCTCCCGCCGCAAGGTACAGACTGGTGAAGGCGATCGCGCTTCCCACGAAGGCTACCGGGGCGGGAAGGGTGAAGCGGGAACGAGCAGCAGGTGCTGAGCTGTCGAAGGATGACTGGGTGGTGGACAAATGAGTCTCCTGGTGGCGCGGCTGACCGCGAGGTGATGTTGACCGCCGCACGGTGGCCGTGCAGCTCGTCGTCGACGGGCTCCGGCCTGAAAAACCGGACGTGCGGTCGACTTTGACGAAATGTGAATTACTGGAAGCGAACCGGAGTGTCCGCATCCGCGGGCTCCGCCGTCCAAACGCACTTCCGTACGAAAGGGGCCGGCATTGTGAACGCCTCCACGAATAGAGCTAACCGTTTTGCTATCACGCACATTCCCCGGCCGGTGGTCCAGGCCCCCATGGCCGGCGGCCCGTCCACGCCGCGGCTGGCCGCCGCGGTGAGCGGGGCGGGCGGACTTGGATTCCTCGCCGCGGGGTACAAGACGGCCAACGCACTGCGCGCCGAGATCACCGCGGTGAGGGAAGCGACCGACGCCCCGTTCGGCGTCAATCTCTTCGTCCCCCAGCCCTCGGTCGCCCGTCCCGACCAGGTGGCCGAGTACGCGCGGGCCCTCGCCCCCGAAGCGGAACGCCTCGGGGTGGACCCGGGTGAGCCGAGATACGACGACGACGACTGGGAGAACAAGATCGGTGTCCTCCTCGAACTCGCTCCGGCCGTCGCATCCTTCACCTTCGACGTACCGGAGGCCGGCCTCATCGAAGCGCTCCAAGACCGGGGAGTGGCCGTGACGGTCACCGTCACCTCACGGCCCGAAGCGGAGAAGGCCGCCGCGGCAGGGGCGGATTCCCTTTCCGTTCAGGGGCCCGAAGCCGGCGGGCACCGCGGGACCTTCGACGCCACCGCACCGGGCAATCCAACGCCCCTTCACGCGCTCCTCGAAGACCTGGCCGGGGTGGGAATTCCCCTGATCGCCGCGGGCGGCGTCGCCACGCGCGCCGATGTTCAGGAGGCCCTGGTCCGGGGTGCCGTGGCAGTGCAGGCGGGAACCGCCTTCCTGCGGGCCGAGGAGGCGGGAACGCGGGCGGCGCACCGGGCGGCGCTGGCCTCACCCGCGTTTCCAGCCACCGCGGTCACCAGGGCCTTCTCGGGCCGGTATGCCCGGGGCCTTTCCAACGACTTCATGAGGCGGTACGACCCGGTGGCGCCGTTCGGCTATCCCGAGATCCATCACCTGACGAGTCCGCTGCGGGCGGCCGCGGCGGCGGCGAACGACCCCCACCGCATCAATCTGTGGGCCGGCACCGGCTTCAACCGGTGCGTTGCGGGGTCGGCGGCGTCGATTCTGGACCGGCTCAGCGACTGAGTGCGGAGCCGGGCACCGGTCGAAAGGTCAACTCCTTAGTTCGGGGAGCAACCACTGAGGGGTGGGCGGCTTCGATCCGGCTGCACTCAGGGCGACATGCAGGCCGGCGACCATCACGGCGAAGCCGAAGACGCCGACAAAGATACTGGGCGCCAGGCCCGAGAGCATCACTCCAACGAACACGGTGAGGAGTCCGACGAAATCGATGAGCACACCGAGAACGATACGCCGGGTTGAAAGGGAGGGCGCCGCGGCCGTGGCCAGTGTGGCTGCAAGCCTGGGGTCCTCGTCCTCGAGCTGTTTCTCCAGCTGGTCGAACAGCTTCTGCTCATGTTCCGAAAGCGCCATTGGGTTCTCCTAGTAGGCCCGGCAGGGGCGCCGGGGTGCGCCGCGGGGCGCCATAGAGGGGTGCCGCGGGGGCGGCACATTGGGGTGCGCCGCGGGGTGCGACACACCAGGTGCCGCGGGGACGACCCTGACAGGGCCGCCCCCGACAGCGATGCGGTGACCGGTGGAGCCGGCAACCGGGAAGGGTCTGCTAACCAGCCTTGACCGGCTGGGGGCGGCCGTAGGTTTCGAGCAGGCGCAGCCAGATCTCACTGATCGTCGGGTAGGCCGGCACTGCGTGCCAGAGACGGTCAAGGGGGACCTCGCCGACGATGATCATGGTCGCGGCCTGGACCAGCTCGGCGACGTCGGGTCCGACGAAGGTCACCCCAAGGACGACCTTGCGCTTTTCGTCGACAATCATGCGGGCCTTGCCGGTGTACCCATCGGCGTGGACCGAGGCACCGGCAGTCCAGCCGAGCTCGTAATCCACCACCCGGATCTCATAACCGGCGCGGCATGCAGCCGCGGCGGTCAGGCCCACCGAGGCAACCTCGGGGTCGGTGAAGGTCACCTGCGGAACCGCCTCGTGATCGGCGGTGGCCACATGCGTGCCCCACGGGCCGTCCGAGACCACGGCGCCGGTGGCCCGGGCCGCAATCACGTCGCCTGCCGCGCGCGCCTGGTACTTGCCCTGGTGGGTCAGCAGCACCCGCCCGGTCACATCGCCGGCTGCGTAGAGCCAGTCGTAGCCGGGCACCTGCATCGTGTCATCCGTTTCCAGCCAGGCACCGGCCGTGAGTCCCACGGTCTCCAGACCGATGTCGGAGCTGCGCGGGCTGCGCCCGGTGGCCACGATGACCTCTCCGGCGGTGATCGTGCCGCCGTCGGAAGTCTCGATGGTGACGGTATCCCCGTCCCGCGTGACCTTCGTGGTCTTGGTGTCGGTGAGCACCGTGGCGCCCAGCTCGCGCAGGGATGCGCCGACCATCTCTCCCGCGAAGGGCTCCATCTCGGTGAGCAGGCCGCTGCGTGCGATCATGGTGACCTTCGTGCCAAAGCCGGCGAAGGCGGTGGCCATCTCCGTTGCCACGACACCGCCGCCAATGATGGCAACGCTCTCGGGCACGGACTTGATGCTGGTTGCCTCCCGGGACGTCCAGGGGCGGGCCTCGGCCAGGCCTTCGATGGGGGGAAGCACGGCATCGGAGCCGGTGGTCACGGCCACCGCGTGGCGTGCGGTGAGCACGGTGACGGTACCGTCGGAGGCGGTCACAGTGACCTCCTTGGTGCCGCTGATCCGGCCATGGCCGCGCACCAGGTCGATTCCGGCGCCTTCGAGCCAGCCCACCTGGCCGGCGTCGTCCCAGTTGCTGGTGAAGGCATTCCGCCGGGCCAGCACCGCGTCAACGTTCAGCTCGCCGGTGACCGCCTCGGCGGCGCCGGGCATGTGCCGAGCCGCACGCAGCACCTGGGCTGAGCGCAGCAGCGCCTTCGAGGGCATGCACGCCCAATACGAGCACTCGCCTCCGACCAGCTCGGCCTCAACGACCACTGCGGTCAATCCGCCCTGGACGGCACGGTCGGCCACATTCTCGCCAACTGCACCTCCGCCCAGAACAATCAGGTCGTACTCAGTTTTTTCCATCGTCGTGTCTTCCCTCAAAGTTTCGGTTCTGCCTTAGATCTCTTCTGCGTTGATGTCTTCCACGTTCCGGTGCTGCTTTACCGGCACGGTCCTGCTGGTTGGAACCGCCGCGGCGTCCCGGGGTGCCGACGCCGCGGCCGGGGCGATTTGGAGGGGTCAGCTGCGGCCGGGCAGGCGGGTGGTGATTTCCTGGAGGAACCAGCCGTTGCCGTCCGGGTCGGTGAAGGAGGCGTAGGAGGCGTAGGTCTTGCGCTCGGGGTCGGGCCCGGCGACGCGGTCCTTCCCGCCTTCGTGGTGCCAGATGCCCTTGGCGTCGTGCCAGACCTCGGAGATCTCGATGCCGCGGGCGGCAATGTCCTCGCGGGCGGCGATGATGTCATCGACGATCAGGTACAGGCCCTGCAGGGAGCCGGGTGCGCCGGCGGTGATGCCCTTGCCGATCATGATCGAGGCACCCGAGCCCGGAGGGGTGAACTGCACGACCCGCAGGTCCTCGTCAACGGTGAAGTCGGCGTCGAAGCGCCAGCCCAGCGAGTTGTAGAAAGCCTTCGCGCGGTCCACGTCCGTGACGGGAACAGCGACAACCTCAAGTTTGAATTCCATAACGATCCTCTTCCTGGTGAGTGGTGGTGGTTGATGGTGGTTGGTGCCGCAGCACCGGGTTCCCGTGCACTATCCCGGCTCCCGTAAAGACGGAAATGGTGAGTGTTATTCCGGGGAGAGCCGGTAGAACAACCCCGGCCAGCTGTTGAATTTGTATTGCTCGACGGTGGGCCTGCGCGCTGCCTATCCGGAGAATCGTACTGCTCCTAGATTAGGAGTAGTTGATCGCGTATGCGTATCAACTACTGGGCGGGGAAAATAATTCCCCTGCCGCCGAACCCCTGGCTGCGGTTGTTCCGCAGGCGCCCCGACGGGCTGTCGAACGGGGGGGCAGGAGTTTGCAGGGTGGACCAGCGGGCATCCGGCAGCGGCGGCGGCCCGAAGGGAGTGCGGTTGAGCACATGGGAGACCCCCGGCGCCGGTGCCGATCGGCACCTACGGCCGCAGCACGGGAAAACGGACCCTAGTCGGCGATGCCGAACGGGCCGAGGCTTCCGTAGTCGAGGCGCAGGGCCTCCATCATGGCCCAGGCGTTGGGCAGGGTGAAGACGTCCGCTCCGCCCAGCCGGTCCACCCAGCGTGGAATCAGTTCGTCGGCCGACTTCGCCGCGACCGCATCGAGGTAGGCCCGGAAGACCGCCCAGACGTTCGACATATCGACCGGGGCCATAATCCTGCCAAGATCGACCGAGGACAGCGCCGCCTCCGTCGTATTGTGCAGGTCCCTTAGATACTCGGCCTGCACCTCGACGTCCTTGCGGGTGCCGGTGCGGGTTACGTGTCCGGAGACCAGCTTCTCGAAGGAGTACCCCAGTGTCTGGTCGACGGCAGTGACATAGCCGGGGACATTGGCGGACACGGCAAGGTTCGAGAACGGCACCCACCCCGGGAAGATGACGTCCACGAGCATCAGCACCTTGCGCTTGGGCTCGTGGATGAAAATGTTCCCTTCGGCGTGGTTGGGACCCTGATAGTCAAGCTGCAGGGTGTGATCGCCCGACCGCAGCGTATAGCCGTCGTCGAACTCGACCGTGGGAAGGGGGCGGTTCGGATCCCCGAGCTTCCGCAGCCGCTCGGCAGTGATCCGCTGGGCATACCGGGGCACATCCTGGGGGTAGAGCGACATTGCCCCGACATGGTCGGCATGCTGGTGGCTGTAGACGATCTGGGTAATGGGCTTCGACGTGACGCCCTTGATCGCCCGAAGGATGTTGCGGCCCAGGGTCGGTGGTGCATCGACGGCAACGACTCCGTCATCGGTGACGACGAACATCATCTGATAGGAGCCGTCGCTCAACAGGAACATCCCATCGGCGAGCTCCTCGACGTAATACCCCTCATCCGGAACCTTCGGCCCGCGGGCAGCCTTGGGAACGGGAGCGGTGGGGACCAATCGCAGCGACGCCGCGGCGTCGGTAAAGCTGAACGGCTTCCAGCGAGCTTCCGGGTCTGCAGACATGGGGAATCGCCTTTCTAGATGTTCAGTCTACTATGGGGCATTGGTTGTGGGTGAGCGCCCACTATCATATCAAGGACGGGAAGGCAAATCACGAATGATCATGAAATGAAAGGCTTGTCGACATGACTCCGCTGCATAGGCACACCGGGGTGGCCCAACAGCTCGGCCTGGATTTTCCCATCGTCCAGGGACCGTTCGGCGGTGGCCTCTCCTCCGAGCCCCTTGTCGCCGCGGTATCGGAGGCCGGCGGGCTTGGCTCCTTCGGCGCCCACCACCTCCCTCCCGAGGAGATCACGGCGCTGGTGGGCCGGCTCAGGGGTGCGACGGCCCGGCCCTTCGCGGTCAACCTCTGGATACCGCTGGGTGGTGAATCAGCGGCCGGCGTCGACCAACTGGTGGCACAGGCGGCGTTGCTGGCCCCGTATTTCGAGGAGTTGGGCATCGACCCGCCGGAGCCGACGGTGGGTGCACCCATTGACTTCGATGCCCAGGTGGACGCACTCCTGGCCGCGGCACCACCGGTCATCAGTTTTGTGTTCGGCGTGCCTGCTGCCGACACCGTGGACCGCGCGCGGCGCGCCGGAATCCGCCTGGTGGGGACAGCAACGACGGTCGACGAGGCGGCCGCCCTTGAGGAGGCCGGCGTGGACGTGATCGTCGCCTCGGGCAGCGACGCCGGCGGGCACCGCGGTGCATTCCTCGCCCCGGCGGAGGAATCTCTGGTCGGGACGTTCTCGCTGGTGCCCCAGGTGGTGGCCGCTGTCTCTACTCCGGTCGTTGCCGCCGGCGGCATCGCCACGACCTCCCAGGTCCGGGCGGCGCACGAACTGGGGGCTGAGGGTGTGCAGGTTGGAACAGCGTTCCTCGTGTCGGACGAGTCGGCCGCCTCGGCGGTCCACAAGGAGGCGGTCACCGGGCCGGCCGGCCGCAGCACGGTCCTGACCGGCGCCTTCACCGGGCGCCTGGCCCGGGGTCTGGTCAACCGGGTGACCCGGGAGGCATCCGGGTGGGACACCCATGTTCCGTATCCGGCCCTTGGCGCGATGACCTCGCCCTTCCGCAGGGCCGCAGAGGAGAAGGGGCGGGCCGATCTCGCCAGTTTCTGGGCCGGGCAGTCGGCTCCCCTGGCCCGGCTGGGCCCCGCCGCCGAAATCTTCGCCTCGCTTGCCGGGGCGTACGACTGACGGCGGGGCCGGACCCTACTGGATCTTCGAGACGTGGTAGTGGCTGATGAGCCAGCTTCCGCCGGTCCGCTGCAGCACCACCGTCAGGTGGACCGGAATCACCCTGCCGTCGAGGAACGAGAAGTCGACGTCGGCGTAGGCCACGAGGACGTCGACCGACAGCCGGCGGTGCTCGAGGATCCGGAAGTCGGCCTGCAGCCCGGCCGGCTGCTTGTCGTAGTAGGCGATGACGGCAGGGCGGCCGATGCCGTGGCTCCTGTCAAGGCCTTGGAAGAGTGCGTCCTCAGTGAACTGGGAGGCCACCTCCTCCGGCCGGTGGTCCCGGATCCCGTTCGCCCAGGCGGTGAAGACCGCACTGACGATACCGAGGGTGCCGGTGTCCGACGTGGTTGAAGCGGGTGCTTCGATTCCAGACGCTTCCATGTCTTGTCCTTCAATTGGAGTGCGGACACCTCCGGTGTCCCTGTCGGTGCAGGAGCGGGAGCGCGGCCCGCTCCGGGGAACCTAGCTGCCGGCGCTCTGGCCGCCGTCGACATGGAGGACCTCGCCGGTGACGAAGGGTGCCTGCTCGAGGTAGAGGACGCCCTTGGCGATGTCCTCAACGGTGCCCATCCGGCCGATCGGGTGCTGGCCGGCAAGCTCGTCATGGTTGTGTCCCGCGTGCAGCGGGGTCTTGATGTGCCCAGGGGAGACGGCGTTGACGCGGATTCCGCGGCCGGCATATTCGACCGCGAGCGACTTGGTGACCGAGGAGACGCCGCCCTTGGTGAGGTTGGCCAGGGCGGAGGGAAGGCCCGAGTTCGCGTATTCGACCAGGGTTGTGGTCACATTCACCACGTGTCCGGAGCCCTGCTCGAGCATCCGGGAAATCGCCTGCTGGGTTACGTAGAAGAACCCGCCAAGGTTCACCTGCACCACCCGGTCGTAATCCTCCTTCGTGTACTCGGTGAAGGGCTTGCCGACGAAGATGCCGGCATTGTTCACGAGGGTGTCGATGCGGCCGAACTTCTCGACCGCCGTGGCGACGACCTTCTCCGCGACAGCGGGATCCGAGATGTCACCGGCGACGGTCACGAAGTCGGACTCATCGGCGGGGGCGATGGAGCGGGAGTTTGCGACGACGGCGTAGCCGAGGTTGCGGAGGGCTGCGGCGAGCCCTTTTCCGATTCCCTGCGATCCTCCGGTGACGACGGCGACTTTGCGAATTTCCATAGCGTGCTGCTTCCTTTAGACGATCGGTCAACTACCGAGTACACAGTTATAGCCGACTGGTCTTATAATTGCAATATGGGACGAAAATCAGACGCACGACAGAGAATCCTTGAGGCCGGCACGGCGCTCTTCCAGCAGCGCGCCTACGCTTCGATCGGCGTTGCCGAGATCTGCGCAGCGGCCGGTGTCCCCAAGGGAAGCTTCTACCACTTCTTCCCGTCCAAGCAGTCGCTCGCCCTCGAAGTGATCAATGCGCACTGGATCAAGCAGGGCGCCCAGTGGAGGGGCATCCTCACCTCCCCGGATTCCGTTCTCGACCGCCTGCGGAAGCTGTTCCTCGCAACGGCGGAGGTGCAGACGACGGCGCTGAAGGGAACGGGCACGGTCACGGGATGCCTTTTCGGCAATCTCGCCCTTGAGGTCAGCGCGCAGGATGACCCGGTCCGGGAACGCCTGCAGCAGATCTTCGAGGAGCAGATCGAACTCATCGACGCCGCTCTCCGGGAGGGCACTGCTGCGGGTGAATTCGCCTTGGCCGATCCCCGGTGGACGGCCAAGGCGATCGTTGCGCAGATCGAAGGGATGGTTCTCTTCGCAAAACTGTTCAACGATCCGGGCCAGCTCGATGCCCTCTGGCAGAACAGCCTCTCCCTGCTTGGACTCCAGACCGCTCCTGCCGCGTGAGGCCCCCGGAGCCCGCCTGCCTGACCGGCGGTGTCGAGGTGGCCCCGCTGCGCAGCTCGGACGCCGAGCGCCTTGCCGCCGCGTACAGCCGTAACCGCGACCATCTGGCGCCCTGGGAGCCCGCCCGCTCCGACCGGTTCTTCACCCCCGCGGGTCAGCGGGAGGTCATCGACGCGAAAGCCGCCCTCGTCGAGGCCGGCTCGGAGGTGCCGTGGGTCCTGCTCCAGAGCGGGCAGGTTGTCGGGACGGTCACCATCACCGGGATCGTGCGCGGCCCGTTCCTCAACGGCCATCTGGGGTACTGGGTGGATTCGGAGCTGACCGGGCGCGGGATCGGCTCGGCCGCCGTCGCCTTCGCAGTGGAGGCAGCGCGGGATGTCCTGGGGCTGCACCGCCTGCAGGCCGCGACCCTGCCGCTCAACGCCGCTTCCCAGCGGGTGCTTGACCGGGCGGGGTTCGAGGAGATCGGACTGGCCCGGGCGTACCTCAGGATCGCCGGACGGTGGCAGGACCACCGGCTCTACCAGCGCATCCTCGAGCCCTCCGGTGCGGCCGCCGCCCGGGAATAGACCCAGGCCGCGGCCTGTTATCGAGAGCACGAGTTAGGTCAATCCTGGTCTCGTGCGAAGGAGAAGAAGCACTTTATGGCAACCGATTACGACGCCCCACGCGTCGCCCAAGAGGACCAGCCCGTCAACGAGTCGCTTGAGGCGATTAAGGCCAAGCACAGCGCCAACTCGCAGACGGCGGTCATAGACGTCGAGGAAAGCGACCTGGCGGACGGCTTTGAACTGCCCGGAGCGGACCTCTCCCACGAGGAGCTGCAGATCCAGGTCGTCCCCCAGCAGCAGGACGAATTCACCTGTATGAACTGCTTCCTGGTCCGCCACCGGAGCCAGCTGGCCCGCGAGCACAACGGAGCGATGTACTGCTCCGAGTGCGAGGGCTGAGCCGACCCCGGCACCCAACACCATCCGTCCACGCCAGCAGCAGGGAGTACATCATGAAGGTTCGCAATTCGCTCAGGGCCCTGAAGGCCATCCCCGGCGGCCAGATCGTCCGCCGCCGCGGGCGCACCATGGTCATCAATAAGAAGAACCCCCGGATCAAGGCCCGCCAGGGCTGATCGGGCACCCGCAGCGGCCGGCACGCATCGAGCGTGCCGGCCGCTGCCGTTAACGGCACCGCCACGCAACGGCACCGCCACGCATCGGCACAGCCACGGCGGGCCGACCTGCAAAGATAGGCAGGTGCCGCACCCTGCCAGAACCCGCCGCTTCCCGCCCCTGCTCGCCGCCGCCTGCCTGTTCCTGCTGGTGTCCGGGTATTTCGTCGTCCGGTTCCCGGACACCCCGGGGGCCGAGACCGCCTCCTACTTCTTCAACCTCCTCATCGCGCTTCCCGCGTTCATCGCCCTGGCCCGTCAGCTGGGGGCGGCCCGGGCCGCGGCCGCACTGGCCGCCGTGTCGGTCTTCGGCTACCTGATCGAGGGCGTCGGCGTGGCCACCGGTTTCCCCTACGGCGACTTCTCCTACGGCGATCCCCTCGGGCCGAAGGCCTTCGGCCTGGTGCCGTTCCTGCTGCCGCTGTCCTATGTTCCGCTGGTGATTGGAACCGTCGCGGTCTTCGCGGGACGGTCGACGGTCCTGCGGACCATCGCCGCCTCCGCGGTGCTGCTGGTCCTTGTCGACGGAGTCCTTGACCCGGGCGCTGTCTCGCTGCGGTTCTGGATCTGGGCCGACGGCGGACCCTACTATGGGGTGCCGCTGAGCAACTACGCCGGCTGGCTGCTGTCCGGGCTGTGCGCCGCGGCGCTCCTGAGCCTGCTGGGTGGACGGAGGCTCACCGGCCGCCCTGTCCGGCCCGGGCTGCTCGACAGCCTGCTGCTCTCGCTCAGTTTCTGGCTCGGCGTGTCGATCTTCTCCGCACTGGTTTTCCCCGCCCTGCTGGCGGCGGCGCTCCTCGCGTTCGTGGTGCGGCGCCGCATTGCGCTCGCCGCCGCCCCCGCGCCTGCTCCGGCCGGCCGGCAGGGCTGATCCGGCGGGTCGGTCAGGACTGCCGGCGCCGTGGAAGTGACCGCAGCAGCCGTTCCGAGGACATCATTGCCCCGCCCAGGACCGCCGGCAGCCCACCGCCGGGATGCACCGAGGCACCCACCCGCCACAGCCAGGGCCGGCGGGGGCTCCACTGGGCGGGAACATGGAACGGCCCGCTGAGCCACGCGGGGTGGACGGCCCCGTAGAGTGCCCCGCCGGCCGACCCCGCCTCGCTGAAATACGCCGGGTCGAGGACGAGGTGTTCGCCCAGGTAGCCGGCCAGGGGCTCAGGCAGCCCGAGGGCCCGCGAGACCCGGTCGACCTCCCCGGCGATGAACCGGTCGTTCAGGGAGTAGGTTCGGCCGTTCGCCGGGCTGGTGAGCAGCAGGGCAAGCGTCGGAGCCGCATTCGGGTACACCTCGCCCGCCGGATAGTAGTTTGCGAAGGCCATGGTCTGCCCCGGTTCCGCTCCGGCCTCCAGCGCGGCGTACAGCTCCCCCGGGGAATCGGGCAGGATCACGCTGTGCCGGGGGGTGCCCTCGGGCAGCGGCCGGTCCAGCACCGCGTACAGACCCACGGCCGAGCAGGAAAGCCTCCGCGGCGTCCGCGGCGGCCTGCCGGTGAGCAGCCCGGCCGCCCGCTGCGCATCGACGCCGGCGACGACGGCGTCCGCCGGATAGGTCCCGCGGGCCGTGCGCACGCTGCCCCTCCGGATCCGCTCCACCGGCTCCCCCGTGGCGATTTCCACCCCGGCGGCCGCCGCCAGCCGCTCCAGTGCCAGCACCAGCTCATACACCCCGCCGCGCGGCACCCAGACACCGTCGTGGGCCATGACCGCAGGCATGCTCGCGTACAGCGCGGGCGTCCGGGTGGGACTGACCCCGGCGTTAAGGGTGTGGATCGCGATAACCTCCCGGAGCCCCTCCGGGAGCCAGGGCAGGCTGTCCAGGTAGCTGCGGGTGGTGAGGCGGCCCCCGTACAGCCTGGCGAGCCGGGTGAGCGCGGGATACGCGGCGCGTTCGAGCGGAGCGGTTGTCAGCAGCGTGGTGACCTCCGGCCCGAGGCCTCCGTGCAGCGCCGCGAACCGTTCCCACGCGGCATGCCAGGGATGGCCGGGCGGCACCGGAAGGCTGCAGGCCTCCCCCCGGAAGGAATACGTTCCCACCTCGGTGAGCCGAACGAGTTCGAGCCCGGCGGTGCCGGCGGCGCTGCCGGGAGCCCTGCCGGTGAGGGCGTCGATGCGGCGGAGCAGTTCTTCCCAGACTCCCGGGAAGGTGAACAGCGAGGGTCCGGTGTCCACGCGCTGCCCGGCAAGCTCGACGCGCCGGCTCTTCCCGCCCAGGGTGGCCCCACCCTCCAGCACGGTCACCGCGTGCCCGGCGGCGCCCAGGAGGGCGGCGGCCGCCAGGGACCCGATGCTTCCGCCCACGACGACGATCCGGCTCACCGGTAGATCCCCAGCAGCAGCGACCCGGTGAGCTGCACCCCCGCCACGGTGCCCGCGAGGTACGGGAAGGCGATGGAGTACCGGTAGAGCCGGTGCCCGGTTGCCGGGGACGGCGAGCGCAGCAGTGAGACGAGCAGCCAGCCGGCGATCCCGCCGCTCACGATGGCCACGGGCAGGCTCACCAGGGCGAAGCAGACCGTGGACAGGGCCCACCAGAACCCGCTCCAGCCGACGACCCCGCGCGCGCCCAGGCGCACCGCCGTCGTCGTAATCCCGGCCGCACGGTCCTCCTCGATGTCCTGGACGGCGTCGAAGGTGTGTTTGGCGGCGCTCCAGGCCATCAGGCCGACGGCGGCGGGCCACAGGGGCGCGGCGCCGAGCGCGAGCGGGACGAAGACCAGGGGAAAGGCGTAGGCGGCGTTGCTGAGCGAATCGAGGTATGGGCGGGCCTTGAAGCGCGGCGGCGGGGCGGAATAGGCGATGAACACCGCCGCGTACAGGCCGATCCAGGCAAGGGCCGGCCACGGCAGGGTCGCCAGGAACCAGGCGAGGAACGGGAGGTTCGTGGCGGCCACCCAGGTCCAGATGGAGCGGACCTCCGCGGCCCGGATGCGCGCGCCCTCGAGCGATCCCTTCCGCGGGTTCAGCGCATCGGTGTCCTGGTCGAAGATGTCGTTGACGCCGTAGATCAGCAGGTTGAAGGGCAGGGTCAGCCAGATCAGCAGGGCCAGGGCCGCCGGATTCCACAGCTCGCCGGCGAGCCACATGCCCACCGCGCCGGTGCCCAGCGTGTTGATCCACAGCACGGGCCGCGAGATGGCAATCATCCGGGATGGTGCGGCGAGCAACCCTGATCGGGGCACGCGGGTCCTCCTTGGCTCGAATTCGGGCTGAAACCGCCGGGCCGGACTCCGCCCGGCCGTGCATGCGGCCGCGCTGGCCCGGGCGCTTCCCCAACACTACGGGCCCACCACGGCCGAAGAGTGCGCCGGCGTCCGTTCCCGTGTGTCTAGAATCATAGTTGAGCTCGACGGCGCGCTCTGCGATGAACCGTCAACCCAGCTGAAGGAACACACCCCTATGAAAATCGGAATACTCACGAGCGGCGGCGACTGCCCCGGCCTGAATGCTGTGATCCGGGGGGCGGTGCTCAAGGGCATCAAGGTCCATGGCCAGGAATTCATCGGTTTCCGCGACGGCTGGCGCGGCGTGGTCGAGGGCGATGTGATGGACCTGCAGCGCCACGACGTGCGCGGCATCTCCAAGCAGGGCGGCACGATCCTCGGCACCTCCCGCACCAATCCCTTCGAGGGCAACGGGGGGCCCGACGCCATCAAGGCGCAAATGGACCGCCTCGGCATCGACGCGATGGTCGCTATCGGCGGTGAGGGCACCCTCGCCGCCGCGAAACGCCTGACTGACGCCGGCCTGAAGATCGTCGGCGTCCCCAAGACCGTCGACAACGACCTTGACGCCACCGACTACACCTTCGGCTTCGACACCGCAGTGCAGATCGCCACCGAGGCGATCGACCGGCTGCGCACCACCGGGGAATCCCACAGCCGGTGCATGATCGCCGAGGTGATGGGCCGCCACGTCGGCTGGATCGCCCTGCACGCCGGGATGGCGTCGGGCGCCCACGCGATCCTGATCCCGGAACAGCAGACAAGCATCGAACAGATCGCCCGGTGGGTTTCCGAGGCCAACGCCCGCGGACGCGCCCCCCTGGTGGTGGTGGCCGAGGGCTTTGTCCCCTCCCACATGGAGCAGGCCCACTCCGAGCGCGGCCTGGACACCTTCGGCCGTCCCCGGCTGGGTGGGATCGCCGACCAGCTCGCCCCGGAGATCGAGGCCCGCACCGGAATCGAGACCCGGGCTACGATCCTCGGGCACATCCAGCGCGGCGGCGTCCCCTCCTCCTTTGACCGGGTCCTGGCCACCCGTCTGGGCATGGCGGCGGTCGACTCGGTGGCCGACGGGCTCTGGGGCACCATGGTCTCGCTGCACGGGACGGAGATCGCCCACGTCGGGTTCGAGGACGCCCTGGGCAAGCTCAAGCAGGTCCCCCAGCACCGCTATGACGAGGCCGCCATCCTGTTCGGGTGATCTTCATCCCGCCGGCGCCGAACCGGGCCGGGCGCGGCGTCCGTCCGTGTTAGTTTGCCGTCATGGAACTAGATCCGGGAACCGTGGCCATCATCCAGCTGGCCTGGTCGAGGCTGCTCCGGCTCGAGGACGCGGCGTTGGCCGGCGACCCCGCCGAACGGATCGTGAGGGCCGATGAGGCCTCGGGCCGGCTCACCTTCGTGACCCTCTTCGGCAAGGAGGCGCTGGTGGGCCCCGAGTGGGCGGTTGAGGCCGCCCGGCGTCTCCCGGGTGCCCAGCTGCGGCAGCAGGGCACCCTGGTGGAGCTGAGCCGGAAACACGGAGGCAGGTCCCTGGGCGAGGCCCAGCTGTACTTCAGCGATACCCTGCCGAACCTTGAGGCCCTTCGAGACACCGCCGTGTCGAGCGACCAGGAGTTCGTCGACGGGCTGGAGCGGATGTGCCCGCCGGACGATGTGTCCGAGGCCGGGCTGGGCAGCCTCGACCACCGGTTCATCCTGGTCGATGACCGGCACCCCGAGGATCCGGCCCCGCTGGCGGGAGCCGGCTACGAGCCCTGGGCCGGAATCCTCGCCCACCTCAGCGTGCTGACCGCCCCCCAGCACCGCGGCCGGGGCCTGGGCGGCCGGATCGCCGCCGTCGCGGTCGAGGAAGCCATGGCCGCGGGGTTCGTGCCCCAGTGGCGCGCCCGCGTCGACAATACTGCCTCCCAGCGGGCCGCTCGCCGGGCCGGATTCGCCTTCGGCGGCACGCAGACCAGCGTGGCCCTCGGCTGAAGTCCGTGCCCCGGGGCGCGGCGGTCAGCCGAACAGCTCGGTCAGGTCCGTCCGCTCGAACATCCTCGCGGCATCGCGCGCACTCGGGGTGCCCGCGTCGGGGTCTGCCCCTGCCTCATGCAGCAGCCGCGCGGTCGAGGTGTGGCCCTTGAACACCGCACCGGCCAGCGGGGTCTGGCCGCGGTCATTGGCCTTATCGACGTCGGCTCCGCGCCCCACGAGGTCCCTCACGATGGCCGGGTGGCCGTTGTAGGAGGCGAGCATCAGCAGGGAGTCCCCCGCCGAATTGGTCAGGTCCGGCGGGACCCCGGCGTCGAGGTAGCGGACCAGGGTCGCGGCGTCGCCGTGGCGGGCCGCGTCGAACAGCCGGCCGGCGAGGGCGAACGCCGCCTCGGCGCCGGACTCCGCGCCGGATTCCGCGCCGGACTCTGAGCCGGTCTCCCGGCCGGTCACCGGGGGCCCTTCAGGAAACCGGTGGCCCGGCCCACGACCTGCCCGGCATCGGGGGGAACGATGATTTCCTGGGCGGCCGCGTACTGCTCGTCGGCGTCCTGCACCAGAAGCCGGGCGGACGGGTCGACCGAGCGCTTCACCACCGCGAGGGCGATGGGACCCATCTCCCAGTGGTGAGCCACGGAGGTGATCCGCCCGACGGTGCGGCCCTCGGCAACGATGCCGCTGCCGCGCGCGGGAAGCGTGTGCTGGCTGCCGTCGAGGTGGAGGAAGACCAGCCGGCGCGGCGGGTGTCCAAGGTTGTGGACCCGCGCCACGGTTTCCTGGCCCTTGTAGCAGCCCTTGGCCAGGTGCACGGCGGTGCGGATCAGGTCCAGTTCGTGCGGGATGGTCTTGTCGTCGGTCTCGAACCCGACACGCGGGCGCCAGGCGGCTATGCGCAGCGCCTCTGCCGCCATCATCCCCGCCGGCGTATAGCCCTCAAGCCCGTTGACCATGTCGAGGAGCGAGGCCTGCGGGATGAGGTAGTCGAACCAGGGCCGCTCCAGGCCCGGATGGGATTCCACCGCGGAGTAGGCGAACCCTCCGGCGCCGACGCCCGGCCACGGATCGGCCCAGACGGTGTGACCTTCAAAGGCGTCGATTCGGGCCACCGAGCCCACCACGGCCCAGTCCGCCGAGACATCGGCGATCTCCACGCGCAGCATGAACTTCATCCGCTGGAGCCACTCGGCGAGCCCGGGCGCCTCGGCGCCCTCGACGATCAGCCAGGCGGTGGCGCCGTCATCGACGACACGCGCGCTGAAGTCGATGCGCCCCTGGACGCTCAGCAGCAGGGTCTCCGAGGCCTCGCCAGGCTGCAGGTTGAGCAGCAGCTGGGAGGAGAGGGTATTGAGCCAGCTCAGCCGGTCGGGCCCGGTGACGGTCACGACGCCCCGGTGGGAGAGGTCGACGACGGCCTGTCCTCCGGAGAGGAGGCGCTGCTCGCGGAAGGGATCCCCATAGTGGGCAGCGACGGCCTCATCGGGGCCACCGCCCGGGACGGCTCCGGGCAGGCTGAGGAGCGGGCTGATGTAGGTCATGTGGATGTAACGCCTTTCAGGCGGTGCTATTCCCCCGTCCGATCTGCGGGACGGGGCCGGACCGGAGTCAGGAAAGCTTTTTGAGGATCGCCGAGGCGTGGGCCTGCAACGCGTTTCCGGACGCGGCGACATCCCAGCGCCAGTACAGGTCGCCGCCGACCAGCCCGAACAGGCGGGTCGCGGCCGCGTACTCCTTGGAGTGCTGCCCGCGCATCACAACGTCGGTGGAGAGCTGGATCTGCGGACCCTTAATAGTGCCGTAGTAGAGCTCGGCGATGCTGCCGGGGTGGACGATGGTGGCGGTGATGTCGAACCCGCCCGCTTCGTTGCGGAAGTGCTCCACCTCGTCCGCGGTCTTCAGCGCCGGCACGATGTCCGCCGGGGAGAGCCCCGGCCCGACGTCGGCGTCGTTGAGCTTGCGGTCAAGCGCCCAGAACCCGGTTTCGACCGACAGCGGCCGCAGCCGGGAGCCCTGTTCATCGGTGAGCCAGCTCTCGGCGGTGTACTGCAGGTAGGGCAGCCCGTGGTGTTCGAACGTCATCCGCTGCCCGAAGTGCTCCGAGTCGGCGTCACCCTCACCGAGGCGCCCGGTCCCTTCCCAGGTGCCGAGCAGCCAGGAGAGCGGAACCAGCTCAGGGGTGAGGTCGGTGGGAAGTTCGATTGACATTGCCGGGTTGCCCTACCGCTACTTCTGGCCCTTGTACAGGCGGGCGACCACGAGCGCCGCGAAGCCCGCCATGGCGAGGCCGGCGACAACGAGCAGGCAGATGAAGAAGATTTCCAGTGCGAGGATCGACATATTTCCATCCTAACGCGCCCTTCCGGCCCGCAGTACACCATCGCGGGCGTGCTTCCGGGCGGCCGCCGGCGTGTCCGTGAACCGCTGGAGCACCAGGCCAATCGGCAGGCGGCGTGGGCGGCCCGACGGACCCTGTGCCCCGAGGGCAACCCGTTCAGGACAGCAGCAGGGTGTCCAGGAAGTAGACGAGGGCGCCGATGGCGAGGACCGGGGTAATGCCGACGGCGAGCGCCGCCGCGGCGTTCAGCGGTGCCTCCCGGGAGGTGAGCAGACGGCGGCCGCTTACGAGCACCGCGCCGCTGACGAGGCCGACGAGCACGGCGGGCAGGACCGGGACGCCGGGGAGCAGGAGTGCGCCGGCCCATCCGGCGGCAGCGGCGAGGACCAGGCCCAGCGGTGCGGCCACCCGGTCGGGCCACCGCGGGAGCAGGCCAGCGAGACCGGCGAGGACGCTGATCCCGGTTACGAGCATCATCGACGTCCCGGCGGCGTTGACCGGGAGCCGGTCGGCGGCAGCCCACCCGGAGCCCAGGGCGACGGCGAAGACGCCCGAGCTGGCCCCGAGGGTCGATTCGAGGCGGTGGCTCTGGCCGGTCCCCCGGAGCAGCTGGATCAGGAATACGGCACTCACGCCGAGGGCGACCGCACCGGGGAACCAGACCATGTAGCCCGGGCCCGGGGTGAAGGCGGCTGCGGCGGTGGCGGCGATCGCGCTGAGTCCGATGGCCGTGGACTGGCTCTTGCGGGCGGGGACGCCCAGCAGATGGGGCCAGCCGACGGCGGCAACGGCGCACAGGAACGCGGTGACGGCGGCGACGGCCAGGGGTGAGACGAAGGATGCGCCGACCAGGCCCGCCACCGAGGCGGCGGCTGCCGCGGCCACTATCCAGAATCTCACCCGAGCAATACTGCCCTATGGCTCCAAGGTCTGGGAAACTCCGGGCCAGCGGTCTGCACAGGGCGGGGACAGGGCGGCGCTGAGGCATCGGGCGCGTTGCCCGCCCTGCGGTTATACTTGTCCAAATCTGTACCGCCGGCGGCTTCCGGTTCTCCCGGTTCAGCTCCGGCCCGCCCGCCCGATGATGCGCGTCCCGACCCGTGGAGGACACATGCCGCACATCCTGCTGCTCACGAACAGTGCGGGATCCTCAGTGGAGATCCTCCCGGCCCTTGAACTGCTCAGCCACAAGGTGCATATCCTCCCCGCCGAACCCACCGCCCTGCTGGAAACCGAACCCTGCGACGTCGTCCTGGTCGACGCCCGGCGCGACCTCGTAGGGGCGCGCTCCCTCACCCAGCTCCTGAAGGCCACCGGGCTCAGTGCGCCGTTGATGCTCGTGCTGACCGAGGGCGGCATGACGGCGGTGACCGCCGCCTGGCTGGCCGATGACGTCCTGCTGGAGTCGGCCGGTCCCGCCGAGGTCGAGGCGCGACTGCGGCTGGTCATCGCCCGGGCCCAGGCGGCCGGGGAGGAGACCAGCTCCGAGATCCGGGCCTCGGGCGTGGTGATCGATGAGGCGAGCTACACCGCGCGGGTCGGCGGGGTTCCGCTGAACCTCACCTATAAGGAATTCGAACTGCTCAAATACCTGGCCCAGCATCCCGGACGGGTCTTCACCCGCGACCAGCTGCTGCACGAGGTGTGGGGCTACGACTACTACGGGGGCACCCGGACCGTCGATGTGCATGTGCGGCGGCTGCGGGCGAAGCTCGGCACCGACCACGAACACCTGATCGCCACGGTGCGCAACGTCGGCTACCGGTTCACGCTGACGCGGATGCCCGAGGAGACCGGAGCCGACGTCGTCCAAGATGCTTAACAACACCGGCGTGTGACCACAGCGGCGTGATGACATCGGCGCGTGGCCACAGCGGCGCCTGATTCGGGCCGGCGCCTGATTCGGGCCGGCGCCTGATTCGGGCCGGCGCCTGAAAGGGCCGGCGCCTGAAAGGGCCGGCGCCTGAAAGGGCCGGCGCCTGAAAGGGCCGTGCGGGGAATGGCCTAAACGCGAAGAACCCCCATCCCTGTGGATGGGGGTTCTTCGTGGGCGGGGCCCAAAGTGGAGGACATACGGGTCGAACGTATCGCGGGCACCCCAGTGGTGCATCCCCCCTGAACGGTTTCCCACGCTACCCCACCCCGGGGCGTCCCGCCAAACCGGCGGCCTGAACCCTGGCCGGCGGCCGGTCCCGGCGGGTGCCGGGGCACTAGGCTGGGCGCATGACGGCCGATGCGCAGCTTCCCTCCTGGACGATCACCCGGACCTCCGGCACCCCGCAGGCCCCCCTGCTGGCGGAAATCCGCGAGCTTGCCGCGCGTGCGGCCGAGGCCGACGGCAACCCTCCCCTGTCCGAGCAGACCCTGGTGAACCTGCGTTCCTCCGCGCCCGACGCGGCCAGGGTCCTGCTTTTCACCGCGCGGCCCCGGGCCGGTTCCGGCGGGGACGCCGGGGACGATGCGGAGCTGGCCGGCGTCGCCGTCGTCAGCCTGCCAGCGGACGGGGCGCCGGGCGCAGGCCAGGAGGCCGCAGTCCTCGAACTGGTCGTGGCGCCTGACGCCCGCGCCGAAGGGGCCGGATCCGCGCTGGCGGCGGCGGTCGCCGCCGAGGAGGTTCCCGGGCTCCGGGCCTGGTCGCACGGCAACCATGCCGCCGCGGCCGCCCTCGCCGCCCGGCACGGGTTCCGTCCCGTCCGGGAGCTGTGGCGCATGCGCCAGACCCGGGCCGCTGCCGCCGAACTGGCGCCTTCCCCCGTCCTGCCCGACAAGGTCCGGCTTCGAACCTTCGCTCCCGGACGGGACGAGCAGCTGTGGCTGGAAGCCAACCGCTCCGCGTTCGCCCACCACCCCGAGCAGGGATCCACGACCCTCGCCGACCTGCAGGCCCGCATAGCCGAGGACTGGTTCGACCCCGAAGGCTTTTTCCTCGCCGAGGACACCGAAACCTCCCGCCTGCTCGGCTTCCACTGGACCAAGGTCCACGCCGGCTCGGGCGCCCACCCGCCCCTCGGTGAGGTGTACGTCGTCGGGGTGACCCCCGAGGCGCAGGGCCGCGGCCTGGGCAAGGCCCTCACCGTGGCCGGCATCGAGTACCTGCACCGGCGCGGCCTGCAGGCCATCATGCTCTACGTCGACGCGGACAACACCGCAGCGGTGGCACTCTACCGTCGGCTGGGCTTCACGCGCTGGGACGTCGATGTCATGTATGCAGGTGGAGAAGACACGCCCAGCTTGTAAGGTTGGATTCCAGCACAGTGCCCGCTTCTACGCGCGCCCCGAGACACCATTGAACGCCGCAGGAGACACCATGGCATCTGAGACAGCCGCCCGAGTCCCATCCCGTTACGGTTCCTCGGAGACCTCACCCGCCCGGGCCACCCAGGACCGGATCGAGATTCCCGAATTCGCCCCGAGCCTGCTGCCGACCGGCGACATCCGCCCGGACCGGTTCCTTGACCGGGAGATCAGCTGGCTCGACTTCAACGCGCGGGTGCTCGAGCTCGCCGAGGATCCGGACCTCTACCTGCTGGAGCGGGTCGCGTTCCTCTCGATCTTCGCGTCCAACCTCGACGAGTTCTTCATGGTGCGCGTCGCCGGCCTGAAGCGCCGCATCGCCACCGGGCTCGCCATCCCCTCCGCGGCCGGGCTCAGCCCCATCGAGCAGCTCGAGAAGATCATGGAGGACGGATACCGCCTCCAGCAGCGCCACGCCGCGGTCTTCGCCGAGCAGATCCGCCCCGCCCTGGCCAAGGAGCACATCCACCTCACCACCTGGGACGAACTTGACGAACCGGCCCGGAACGAGCTGAACAAGCTGTTCACCGAGAAGGTCTTCCCCATTCTCACCCCGCTCGCGGTGGACCCGGCGCACCCCTTCCCCTACATCTCCGGGCTGTCGCTGAACCTCGCCGTCGTGGTGCGCAACCCGATCAGCGAGAAAGAGCTCTTCGCCCGCGTCAAGGTGCCCGACCAGCTGCCCCGCCTGATCTCCGTGGACGGGCACCGCGCCGGCAGCGTCGCCGGGCGCACTGCCCGCTTCATCGCGCTCGAGGACGTCATCGCCGTCCACCTCGACCAGCTCTTCCCCGGCATGGAGGTGCTCGAACACCACACCTTCCGGGTCACCCGCAATGAGGACCTCGAGGTGGAGGAGGACGACGCCGAGAACCTGCTGCAGGCACTCGAGAAGGAGCTGCTGCGCCGCCGGTTCGGCCCGCCCGTGCGCCTCGAGGTGGCCACCGACATCAACCCGAGCATCCGGGCGCTTCTCGCCCGCGAGCTGGGCATCGAGGAGGACGAGGTCTTCACCCTCCCGGCGCCCCTTGACCTCCGCGGACTCAGCGTCATTGGGCAGATCGACCGCGGAGAGCTCCACTATCCCAAGCACGTCCCGCACACCAGCAGGCACCTCAACGAGAGCGAGACCTCGAAGGCCGCCAACGTGTTCGCCGCCATGCGGCGCCGGGACATCCTGCTGCACCACCCGTACGACTCCTTCTCGACCTCCGTCCAGGCCTTCCTCGAGCAGGCCGCGGCCGATCCGAAGGTGCAGGCCATCAAGCAGACCCTGTACCGCACCTCCGGCGACTCCCCGATCGTCGACGCCCTGATCGACGCGGCCGAGGCCGGCAAGCAGGTGCTCGCCCTCGTGGAGATCAAGGCCCGCTTCGACGAGCAGGCCAACATCTCCTGGGCGCGCAAGCTTGAGAAGGCCGGCGTGCACGTGGTCTACGGCATCGTGGGCCTGAAGACCCACTGCAAGCTCTCGCTGGTCGTGCGCCAGGAGATCGACGGGCTGCGCCGTTACTGCCACATCGGCACCGGAAACTACCACCCCCGCACGGCCCGCTACTACGAGGACCTTGGCCTGCTGACCTCGAACGACCAGGTGGGCGAGGACCTGTCCCGGCTGTTCAACCAGCTCTCCGGCTACGCCCCCAGGTCCACCTTCAAGCGGCTGCTCGTGGCGCCGCGCTCGGTGCGCTCGGGCCTGATCGACCGGATCGAACGGGAAATCGCCAACAAGAACGCGGGCAGGGCCGCCCGCGTGGTCATCAAGGTCAACTCCATGGTCGACGAGGCCATCATCGACGCCCTCTACCGGGCCTCCCAGGCCGGGGTGAAGGTCGACGTCATCGTCCGCGGCATCTGCTCGGTGCGGCCCGGGGTGCCCGGGCTCAGCGAGAACGTCACCGTGCGCTCGGTCTTGGGCCGGTTCCTCGAACACTCCCGCGTGTTCGCGTTCGCCAACGGCGGGGACCCCGCGGTCTTCATCGGTTCCGCCGACATGATGCACCGCAACCTCGACCGCAGGGTGGAGACCCTGGTGCAGCTGAGCGCCCCGGACGACATCGAGTACCTCATGACGCTCATGGACCGGTACATGGACCCGCGCACCTCCAGCTGGCATCTCGACGAGACCGGCGCCTGGACCAGGCACGCCAAGGACGAGAACGGCGAGGACCTCGGCGACATCCAGTCCTGGCTGCTCGCCTCCCGTGCCCGGCAGCGCGCAGCCATCCGCCGCTGATGTCCGCCAACGTCCAAAGTCCGGCCGGCGCCGCGCCGTCGGCCACCGAGGTGGCTGTCACCGCCGCGGGCACCCTGTGCTGGCGGACCGAAAAGGGGCACCTCGAAGTGCTGCTGATCCACCGTCCGCGCTACGACGACTGGTCCTGGCCCAAGGGCAAGCTCGACGACGGGGAGACGACCCCGGAGTGCGCCGTCCGCGAGACGCACGAGGAGGTGGGCCTCAGGGTCCACCTCGGCATCCCGCTGCCGTCCATCGACTACGAGGTGTCCTCCGGACGCAAGGTGGTCCACTACTGGGCCGCGAAGGCGGACCGCCTCAAGCCCGTCCCGGACGGCAAAGAGGTTGACGAGTACCTGTGGTGCACCCCGGACAAGGCACGCCTCCTGCTGACCAACCCCTCCGATGTGGAGCCGTTGAATGCCCTTGAGGAGGCCCACGAACGCCGGGACCTCGGGACCTGGCCGCTGATCATCGTCCGCCATGCCAAGGCCAAGCCACGCTCCTCCTGGAGCCGGGCCGAGGGCGAACGTCCGCTCGCGGCCACCGGCCGGCGCCAGGCGGTGGCCGTGAGCCGGCTGCTGCAGGCCTGGCGGCCCGAGCGGGTCATCAGCAGCCCGTGGGTCCGGTGCGTCCAGACGGTCTCGCCCTACGTCGCGAAGGCCGACGCAAAGCTGAAGCTCGTCGACGCCATCACCGAGCACGACGCGGCCCGGAAACCGGGGCGCGCCCGGGTTGCCGTGGAGAAGGTCTTCGACAAGCGCCACCCGGTGGCGATCTGCACGCACCGGCCGGTCCTGCCCCTGGTCTTCGGGGTGCTGCGCGGGCACATGGCGGCGCATCTGGCCGCACTGCTGCCGGTCGCCGACCCGTACCTGTCACCGGGTGAGGCGGTCATCTGCCAGGTCAGTTCCGTCAACCACGGGCGCATCGTCTCCGTGGAGCAGTACCGCGCCTACGACGACTGACACGCCGGGGCGCCGGCGGGCGCCCCGGCCGGTCCTCGCTAGACTGGCACGGTGAGCACACCCCTGAACACCCCGTATGAAGACCTGCTGCGCGATGTGATGGCCAACGGCACGGCCAAGTCCGACCGGACCGGCACCGGAACCCGCAGCGTCTTCGGGCGCCAGCTTCGCTTCGACCTGCGCGAATCCTTCCCGCTGATCACCACCAAGCGGGTGCACTTCAAATCCGTCGCCCTGGAACTGCTTTGGTTCCTGCGCGGGGAGTCGAACGTCCGCTGGCTCCAGGAACAGGGCGTGTCCATCTGGGACGAGTGGGCCGACGCCGACGGCGAACTCGGGCCGGTCTACGGGGTGCAGTGGCGCTCCTGGCCCACCCCGGACGGCGGACACATCGACCAGATCGCCAACGTCATCGAGGGCCTGAAGACGAATCCCGACTCACGGCGGCACATCGTGTCGGCCTGGAACGTCTCGGAGATCTCCAATATGGCCCTTCCCCCGTGCCATGCGTTCTTCCAGTTCTACGTCGAGCCCTCCCCCGAGGGCCCGGGCCGCCTGTCCTGCCAGCTGTACCAGCGGTCGGCCGACACGTTCCTCGGGGTTCCGTTCAACATCGCCTCCTACGCCCTGCTGACCCTCATGGTGGCCCAGCAGGCCGGGCTGGAGCCCGGGGAGTTCATCTGGACCGGCGGGGACGTGCACATCTACGACAACCACGTCGAGCAGGTCACCGAACAGCTCTCCCGCGAACCCCACCCCTACCCGCGGCTGAGGATCACCCGCACCCCGGAGAGCATCTCCGATTACACCCTCGGGGACTTCGAGGTGCTCGACTACCGGCACCACCCCACGATCAAGGCGCCGATCGCCGTATGAGCTTCGAAGATGTCACAGTGGCCGGCGCCGTTGACGGCGAGCCGGTGATCGGCCTGATCTGGGCGCAGACCGAGGACGGGGTGATCGGCAAGGACGGCGGCATGCCCTGGCATGTCCCCGAGGACCTGGCCCACTTCCGCAGGATCACAGCCGGCCACCCGGTCATCATGGGCCGGCGAACCTGGGAGTCCTTCCCCGGGAAGTACCGCCCGCTGCCGGACCGCACCAATATCGTCGTCAGCTCCTCCGGCCCGCTTGAGGGCGCCGTCGTCGTCGGTTCCCTTCCGGACGCGCTCGCCGAGGCGCGGCACGCACCGGGTGCGGAACAGATCTGGATCATCGGCGGCGGGAAACTGTACGCCGAAGCGGTCGCCGAGGCCAACGCCGCGGTGGTCACCGTCATCGAGACCGACACCGACGGTGATACCTACGCGCCGGTGCTTGGCCCGGAGTGGGAGCTGAAGGGCGTCAGCCCCGCCGGGGGCTGGCTGGACAGCACTGCCGGCACCCGGTACCGGTTGAGCCTGTGGGCGCGCAGCTCCCCGACAGCCTAAGGCCTGACCGGCGGCGGGTGACGTAATCAGCACCGTCCCCCGCGGCGGGCTCGCCTAAGCTTGGAGGATGACCTCCGCAGCAAGCACCTCCCCCCTGCCCTCCGTCGGCTTCGTCGGCTGGCGCGGCATGGTCGGCTCCGTCCTCATGCAGCGACTCCAGGACGAAGGCGACTTCCGCCTGTTCAACCCCGTGTTCTTCTCCACCTCCAACGCCGGCGGACCCGCGCCGTCCTTCGCCGAGGGCGCCGGGAAGCTCGAGAACGCCTATGACGTCGAAACGCTGGCGAAGCTGCCGATCATCGTCACCGCCCAGGGCGGCGCCTACACCTCCGAGGTGCACCCCAAGCTGCGCGACGCCGGCTGGGACGGGCTGTGGATCGACGCCGCCTCCACGCTGCGGATGGAGCCCGAGTCGATCATCGTGCTTGACCCGGTCAACCGCGGGGTCATCGACGCCGGGCTGGCCCGCGGCGTGAAGGACTTCATCGGCGGCAACTGCACCGTCTCGTGCATGCTCATGGGCCTTGGCGGGCTGTTCCGCAACGGCCTGGTGGAGTGGGGTACCTCGATGACCTATCAGGCCGCCTCGGGCGGCGGGGCCCGGCACATGCGCGAACTGCTCAGCCAGTTCGGCGCCCTTCACTCAAGCGTACTGAATCACCTCGACGACCCGGCCTCGGCCATCCTCGAGATTGACCGGGCCGTGCTGGCCCAGCAGCGGAACCCGGAGCTTGACGCCTCGCAGTTCGGGGTGCCGCTGGCCGGCTCGGTGATCCCGTGGATTGACGCCGACCTCGGCAATGGACAGTCCCGGGAGGAATGGAAGGCCGGCGCGGAGACCAACAAGATCCTCGGCACCGGCGACGGCGGGCGGATCCCCTTCGACGGGCTGTGCATCCGGATCGGCGCCATGCGCTCGCACTCGCAGGCGCTGACCCTGAAGCTGACCGAGGACCTGCCGGTGGCCGAGATCGAGCGCCTGATCGCGGCCGACAACGAGTGGGTGAAGGTGGTGCCCAACACCAAGGAGGCCTCCGTGGCCGAACTGACCCCCGTGGCCGCGACGGGATCGCTGGAGATTCCCGTGGGACGCATCCGCAAGCTCGAGATGGGCCCGAAGTACATCAGCGCGTTCACGGTGGGCGACCAGCTGCTGTGGGGGGCGGCCGAGCCGTTGCGCCGGATGCTGCTCATCAGTACCGGGAACCTGTAGCCGGCACCCGCGCGTGGAACTGTCAGAGGGCGGAGGCAGAATACCGGCATGGAACACACCGACGTCGACCGCATCCTGACCGGTTTCTTCGCAGCGAGCGCCCGCGGCCGGCATCCGGAAACGGTGATCCGGTACGGGCGCGTGGAGGCCGGGCTGAGGTCCTACCTCGAGGGCGAGGGGGCGCGTTCGCTGCCGCCTGAGGCGGCAGCGCTGCTTGAGCTTGAACGCCAGTTCTCCCCCGACGCCGCGTACGTGCGCCTGATGGGCGCCGCGGAGCTCCTCCACGCCCTGCCGGGATTCTTGGGCGTGCGCGGGCTGGCAGCGGACTTCCACGACCGGCTGGCCCAGATCAGCCTCGCCTCCCGCCTGGCGCAGTGGCTGTGCACCCGCCAGCTGGTGGACCGGAAGGCCCAGTGGGGCGACGTCCTGCTGACGCGTGCCGCCGCCGAGCATGCGCGGCGGACCTCGGTCACGTAGGCGCGGTTCTCAGCGGCGCGCCGGGCTTACCGAGTGCCGGGCTTACCGAGTGCCGGGCTTACCGAGTGCCGGGCTTACCGAGTGCCGGGCTTACCGAGTGCCGGGCTTACCGAGTGCCGGGCTTACCGAGTGCCGGGCTTGCAGAGTGCCGGCGCAGCCGCGCCCTGGGCGTACCGGGGTAGCGGCCCTTAGGGCGTGCTGGGCGCCGGGAGCGCGCACCCGATCAGCAGAGGTTCGGGCTGCAGCCGGATGCCGAACTTCGCCTCAACCCCGTCCGCCACCAGTCCGGCCACGGCCAGCAGGTCCCGGGCGGCGGCGCCGCCCCGGTTGGTCAGCGCCAGGGTGTGCTTCGTCGACAGGGAGGCCCGCCCGCCCGCCGCGGCGAAACCGGCGTCGTCGGCCAGCCCGAAGCCCTTGGCGAAACCGGCACGCTCGATCAGCCAGGCGGCGCTGAGCTTCACCTTGTCCGGGTCCGAGACCGGGTACCGGGGCGCGTCCTCCGGCAGGCCCGCCGTGGCCGCGGCGTCGATGATCGGATTGGTGAAGAAGGACCCGGTGCTGAAGGTGTCCCGGTCCTGCGCATCGAGGACCATCCCCTTGGCCGCGCGCAGCCGGAGCACCTCGCGGCGCACGTCGTTGGCGTAGGCCCGCTTGCCGGCCTCCACGCCCAGGGCGCGGGCCAGTTCGGCGTACTTCACCGGTGCGCTCATGCGGCCGAGGGCGAGCTGGAACTCGACGGCGAGGACCACATAGCGCGGCGAGCCGTTGACGGTTGTCTGCTTCAGCAGCGAGTCCCGGTACCCGAAGTGGAGTTCAAAGTTGGTGAAGCTCTTCACCGCCGACGCCTGCCGGTCCCAGGTGCGCACCGTGGCGATCGTCTGGGACACGTCCGAGCCGTACGCGCCGACGTTCTGGACCGGCGTCGCCCCGGTGGAGCCGGGGATGCCCGAGAGCGCCTCGAGGCCGGAGAGGGCGTGCTTCACCGTGTACTCGACCAGTTCGTCCCAGTCCTGCCCGGCCTGCGCCCGAACCATGACCCCGCCGCAGGTGGCGTCGTCGTCGTTTACTGTGAAGCCGTCGGAGGCGATGCGGACCACCGTGCCCTCGAAGCCTTCGTCGGCGATGACGAGGTTTGAGCCGCCGGCCAGGATGAGCAGCGGCTCGCCCGCGTCGTCGGCGGTGCGGACGGCGTCGATGATCTCCTGTTCGGAGCGTGCCTCGATGAGCGTGCGGGCGGGCCCGCCGACCCCTGCAGTGGTGAGGTCCGCCAGCGGCGTGCCCGTCGGCTGCTGGCTCATGACAGGCGCACCACGGCCTGGGCCTTCACCAGGACCTTCTGGCCCTCGAAGGTCACCGTGAGGTCGATCCGCGCCGTTGCCTCCTCGGGGTTCAGCGCCCCGATGGTTCCCCGGACCTCGAGGACGGCTCCCGGGACCCCGGGCTGCGCCGTGGTGTCGGCGACCACGACGGGCTTGGTGAAGCGCGTCTGGTAGTCGATGACGGAGCCCGGATCGCCGGTCCAGTCGGTGACCAGCTGCACGGCGGCGCCCATGGTGAACATGCCGTGGGCGATCACCCCGGGCAGGCCGACGCCCTGCGCGAAGTCGGAATTCCAGTGGATGGGATTGAAGTCCCCGGAGGCCCCGGCGTAGCGCACCAGGTCCTGGCGGGTCACCGGAATCGTCACGGACCCGATCTCCTGCCCGACGGTCAGTTCGGCTGCTGGGATGCTCACTGCTGCTCCTCTCCCCGGACGAGCAGGGATGACGTTGTCGTGGCGGTCCGCACACCGTCCACGGTTGAGATTTCGGCGCGCGTGGTGATCATCGCCCCGCCGCCCATGGCCCGCACCTGGTCGACGTGGAGGGCAGCGACCAGTTCATCCCCGGCCACGATGGGCCGGTGGTGGGTGAAGCGCTGGTCGGCGTGGACCACCCGGGAGAAGTCGATTCCGGCGCCCGGATCGGTGATGAGCTGGGCGTCCGCGCGCTGCGCCACGATGATGGCGAACGTCGGAGGCGCCACCAGGTCGGCGTACCCGAGGGCCCGGGCCGCTTCGACGTCGTAGTGGGAGGGATGGGTGGCCTTGACCGCACGGGCGAAGTCGCGGATCGCTTCGCGCCCGACGGTGTACACCTCACCGGCGGGGTAGCTGCGTCCCTGCAGGTCGGGGTTGATGGTCATGGGGTCCTCCGGGAGTTCGCGGGCGGCGGGCTGGATCAAGCGTAATCGAGCGGCAGGCTCGGTGGCCGGCCGGAGCTCAGCGGGGCGCTGCGGGGCTCCGGCGCCGCCGGGCGTCGCGGGTCCGCACCACCATTCCGGCGATGTGGCACAGCAGGCCGGCGCCGATCACCGGCATCGCGGCGAACACCGCGGCCTCGGCGTCGGCTGCGGCCCCTGCTACGGCGAGCGCGATGCCGGCGCCGGTGAGGATCAGCGCGGAGATCAGGAGCCTGCGGTAGAGGACCGATCCCGTGTCCCAGGGTGTGTTGAGCATCCCTTTATCCTACCGTGGCCCTAGAAGAGGGACTCCTGGACGGCCGGCACGGCGGTCGTGTAGTCCCCCGGTGCGATCCGCCGTCCCTTGAGGCGGGACAGGTCCGCGAGGAAGCGCAGCGGGGCACCGTCGAGGCTGACGAGGGCGCAGGAGCCCAGCAGCGGGCCGACGACGAACCCGTGGTCCCCGCTCTCGAGGTCCCCCGGGTAGGGCTGGACCCCGCCGGCCGTCAGCACCTCCTGCCAGGACGGCGGCGGGTCGAACTCCTCGGTGACGACGGTGAAGCCCTCGAGCTCCATCCCCTCCCGCAGCAGCAGCCGGGCCGACTCGGCGAAGCCGGTGTTGATTCCGGCGAGCCGCTCCGGGGGCAGCGGCCGGCGGAGTGCCTCGGCCTTCGCCGCCGAGCGCACCGCTTGCGGCAGGCCCACGCTGCGCGTCACCTCGTCCTCGAGGACGCGCACCACCCGCCCGTTGTCCGCGAGGGCCACGTAGGAGGCGGTGACGGCGCCCTGCTCCACCAGCCGCCCGCGCTTGCGCTTGGCCGAGGCGGTGCCGACCTTCGTGGCGCCGTCGGCGAAGGTCGCCACATACAGCCAGTGCGGCTCGCCGAGGTAGCGTTTCAGACCGTCCGGAGCGATGCCCGAGCGGTGGAAGTCGTGCATGAAGCGCAGGTCGTCCTGGGCGAAGCAGGGACCGCACTGGTAGCCCCGCTCGGCCTCGGCCTGCCGCGGGCAGGGCACGTGCGTGCGGGTCTCGGCGTCGCGGACCCGGTAGGAGCCCATGCAGTAGCGGGCGCCGGCGGGGCCGAGCGTGCGGTACCCGAGCCGGGAGCCGGGCCGCAGCGGCAGGTCCGTCCGGACGCCGTCCGGGTCGGCAAGGACCAGGGCCGGCACCTCGCCGTGCCAGGCCACCCCGCTGCACAGGTAGCGTCCGCCGGGAATCACCAATTCAGCTTAGGTCACCGGCGGGCCCGCGGCGCCGCCCCGGACCCGTGCGATCCGGGAGCCCGACCGGCCGCGTCGACGCCCCGCATCCTCCCGGGCGTCGGCGGTGGACCGGTGACTCAGAGGCCCTCGGCCACCGCCGCCGCCGCGGCGAGCCAGGCCCGCTGGGTGGCAGGACGCAGGGAGCCGTAGCGGATCCTGCCCTTCAGCAGAGCGGGGTCGAAGGGGATGGTGACGGCGCTGCGGGCCAGTTCGGTGAAGCCGGCGGCGATCGCCTGGGCCTGGGCCGCGGTGCCGTTCTTGTCGGACTGGCTGACGATGACCACGGCGTTGCGGGAGAGCTGCTCGTAGTCGCCTCCGCGTGCCCGCAGGGCCTCAAGCAGGAGGGCACCGGCCTCGGCGTGCTCCTCGAGGGTGGTGGTGGCGATGACCAGCTGATGGGTGTGGTGGAGCATGCGCAGCCACCGTTCGGCCGTCTCGTCGTTGCCCGAATCCACAACATTGAGCCGGAAGTACTTTGAGGCGACCTCGTGCAGGGCGTCGAAGTCCCGCGAGGTGACCTTCTGCTCGGAGGCCAGCACGTCGGGTTTGGAGCGCAGCACGTCGTACTTGTCTTCGGTCTGGTGGTGGACGTAGCGGGCGAGCAGCGCCGACTGGGCGGACGGGGCGAGCAGGGCACCGGTCTGCGGGAGCAGGTCGAGCACAGTGGCCTCATGCGGTCCCTGCTCGGTCCGCCACCCGAGGGTGCCGCGGGTTTCGTTGTTGTCCCAGGCCAGGACGGGCCCGCCCCCGTTGCGGGCGAACACCGCCGCGAGCATCACGGTGGTCGGGGTCTTGTTGGCCCCGCCCTTGCCGTTTACGACGGCGATCGTCCGCGGACCCGGCCAGTGCTGGCTTACCGCGCGGGTGTGCGCGCGCACCGTCAGTTCCGCGGCGGACGGCGGAATCCGCACGCCGATACGGGTCAGGGCTCCCCGCAGCCCGGTCTCGGCGGGCACCACTGCCGTGTCGGGGGTGAGGAAGGAGCGGCGGCCCGTCCGCGCCGCGGAGGCGCGCTGGCGGGTGGCCGGAGGGTCGGCCGGCTGCGGGGGAAGCTCCGACACGGGCTCGGCCCCGAACGCTCCGCGCGGCGGCCGGCCGTGCTCAAGCGGCCGGGACTCCCCCGGTTCGGCGCCGGGCAGATCGGTGTCGGTGGGCTGGGACTCGATCGGTCCGGCACCGGCGGACTCGGGCTCGAAGGGTCCGGGCTCGGGCTCGAAGGGTCCGGGCTCGGGCTCGAAGGGTCCGGGCTCGGGCTCGAACGGTCGGGTGTCAGAGAAGCCGGACTCGAACGGTCGGGCGTCGGAGAGCTCTGGGCCGAAGGGCTCCGGCTCGTAGGGAACCGTGCCGTAGGGGACCGTCCCGGTCAGCCGGGCGGCGATCGAGGGGGCGTGGTCCGGCTCCGCATCGGGTCCGTACGCCACTGGGGTGCCATCGGGCTCCTCACCGGCGGACAGCGTCTCCCACCGGGCCTCCGGCTCCCCCTCGAGCAGGGACTGGCGGCGCCGGCTGGCCCTCGTGGGGAAGGTGTCGTTCGTGCTGTCGGCACTCCACGCGGAGTCACGTTCGGTCATGTAAGTCCATCCCCCCGCACACCTGACGGGGCGGCTGCTTAGCGGTCATTGCCTTCGCCCATCCTATTAGTACCCTGATCGTCGATGGTGCAGGCGAGTAACAGAGGGTGCGGATCGGCGACTCCGCCCGGCCTGCAATCTATGCTTTCCGTATGTTTCCCGCTTTCCGGTCCATGCGTCAGGTCCGGGTTTCGGACGAGTCCCATCGGGTGACGACTTTCGAACTCTTCTTCGACCTTGTCTTCGTTTTCGCCTTCACCCAGGTCACCGCCTTCATGGCCCACGAACACACCGGCTTCGGCGTGCTTCAGGGCATGATCATCCTCGGCATCCTCTGGTGGTCCTGGGTCTGTTATTCCTGGCTCGCCAACCAGACCCATGTCGACGAGGGCATCGTGCGCCTCGGGATGTCGGTCGCCATGATGGCGATGTTCATCGCGGCCCTGGCCATCCCCGAGGCCTTCCACGACATGGAGGGCGGCCTCAACGGACCCCTCGTGTTCGCGCTGGGCTACTTCGTCGTGCGGCTGGTTCACATCGGGCTGTACCTTATCGCCGCCGGGGACGACGTGCCGCTCCGGCGCCAGGTGATCAAGACCTCAAGCGCCATGTTCACCGGCTCCGCCCTCATCATCACCGGAGCCCTCGTCGGCGGGCCGTCCCAGACCTGGTTCTGGCTGGCCGGCCTCGCCGCGGATATCACCCTCACCTACCTCACCTCCGCCGGCGGGAACTGGCGGGTCCATTCCGCCGCGCACTGGGCCGAGCGGTACGGGCTCGTCGTGATCCTCGCCCTGGGCGAGTCGATCATCGCCATCGGCGTCGGCGCTTCGGAACGCCCGGTGAGCACCCTGATGATCCTGGGCGCGGTCTTCGGCGTCGGACTGTCCATCTGCCTGTGGTGGCTGTACTTCGACGTCATGGCGATCGCGGCCGAGCACGTGCTGGCGCGGCTCCGCGGCCGGGCGCGGGCGGCTCTCGCGGTCGATGCCTACACCTACCTCCACCTCCCGCTGATCGCCGGGGTCGTCCTGTCGGCGCTCGGCGTTGAGGATGCCCTCGCCCATGTCGAGGAACCATCGGGCTACGGCTGGCTGGGGGCCAGCGCACTGCTGGGCGGGACGGCCCTGTACCTCCTCGCCCACGCGGCGTTCTGGCGCAGGGTCGGCGGATACTGGAAAACATGGCGGCTCAGCACCGCCGCCGTCCTGCTGGCCCTGATCCCGGCCGCTTCCGGGTTTGCGCCGCTGGCCGCGCTGGGCGTTGTCTTTGGACTGTGCGCACTGCTCGTCGTGGTGGAGACCACCGTCTACGCGGAGAAACGCGCGGAGATCCGCCGTAGCCACTCTTCGGCGTAACGCGGTGTGCCCGCACGTCGGGCGCCTCCGCCGCGCGGCGTCCCCTTCCCCTGCGGCGGCCGGGCAGCCCTGCCGGCTGCTAGGCCTTGGGCCGGGCCCGGACGTGCATTTTCTCCCCCTGATGGCCGAACAGGCTAAGGAACTCCACCGGGTATTCATCGGCGGAGGCAAACCAGTGAGGGGTATGGGTGTCGAATTCGGCGGCTTCGCCGGGCCCGAGGACGAAGTCCTTATCGCCGAGCATGAGGCGCAGGCGCCCATTGAGGATGTACAGCCACTCATATCCTTCGTGCACGCGGAGCTCGGGTTCGCCCTTCCGCGCATCGGCGGCGAGCACCATCTTGTATGCCTGCAGCCCGCCGGGCCTGCGGGTCAGGGGAAGGGCCGTCATGCCGCTGTGGCGGATGGGCCGCAGGTGGATCCGCGGATCCCCGGTGGTCGGCGCACCGACGAGATCGTCGAGCGGGACCTGGAACAGGCGGGCCAGAGGCAGCAGCAGTTCGAGGTTGGGGCGCCGTTGGCCGCCCTCGAGGCGGGACAGGGTGCTCGCGGAAACGCCGGTGGCTTCGGACACCTCGCCGAGGGTCAGCCCCCGCTGCTGGCGCAGCGCGCGCAGCCGGGGGCCCATGGCGTCAAAAACTGATGAAAGATCGCTTTCCATCTCCGCATCTTGCCATATCGGCAAGGAAGGTTGCCAGCACTTCCACCCGGCGGGACAGTGGATACGAGGGCGCCGACCGTAGGCGCCCAGGAAAAGGAGAAGCATCATGCAGGACTCTTCGCGCTATGACGTCGTGATCATCGGCGGCGGCGCCGCCGGGCTCAGCGCGGCGGTGGCCCTCGGCCGCTCGCTGCGCACCACGGCCGTGATCGACTCCGGGTCACCGCGGAACGCCCCCGCGGCCGGGGTCCACAACTTCCTGTCCCGGGACGGCGTGCCGCCGCTCGAGCTCGTGGCGTCAGGCCGCGCCGAGGCGGCGTCCTACGGATCGGTCTTGATCGATGCGGAGGCGGTGCGCGTCGAGAAGGATCCGGCCGGGTTCACCGTCACCCTGCAGGACGGCGGGTGCCTCTCCGGCCGGCGCCTGCTCGTGACGACAGGGCTCTCCGATGAACTGCCCGACGTCGAGGGGCTCGCCGCGCACTGGGGTTCCGGCGTCATCCACTGCCCCTACTGCCACGGGTACGAGGCCCGCGGTCAGGCCATCGGCGTCCTGGCGACCGGGCCGATGGCGATGCACCAGGTCCAGATGTTCCGGCAGCTCAGCGACGACGTCACGCTGTTCCTGCACACCGGACCGGAGCTCACCGACGATGAGTGGGAGCTTTTGGCCGCGTTGTCGGTCCGGGTCGTCGACGGCCGGGTCGCTTCGGTGCAGGGCCCCGCCGGAGCACTGTCGGGGGTGCAACTCGAGGACGGTTCAGGCTTTCCGCTTGACGCCCTTGTGGTGGCGCCGCGCTTCGCCGCGCGGTCGGCCCTGCTTGAGTCCCTCGGCGTAAGAATCTCCGAACACCCCATGGGCATCGGCTACTCGGCCGAGGTCGACCCGCAGGGCCGCACCTCCGTTCCCGGGGTGTGGGCGGCCGGCAATGTGGCGGACCCGGTGGCCCAGGTGATGGCCTCGTCCGCCGCCGGGCTGGGGGCCGGTGCGGCGATCAACGGGGACCTCATCGCCGAGGACGCGGCGGCCGCCGTGGCCGCCCGCCGCGCAGCCGGCGGGGAGTCTGGCCGTGACGGAGCCTCCACTGCGGGGCAGAATGAGTCCATCGGTCAAAAGAGCGGCGCACACTCATGAATCTTCACATCGAAATGGACCAGGAATTCTGGGACCGCAGATACACGGAGCAGCGCAGGATCTGGAGCGGGAACCCGAATCCCCACCTCGTCACAACGGCCTCCGCGCTGCTTCCCGGGCGCGCACTCGATGTCGGCTGCGGCGAGGGCGCCGACGCCCTGTGGCTGGCCCGCAGCGGGTGGCGGGTGACCGGCGTCGATATCTCCGAGGTCGCCCTCGGCCGGGCCCGTGAGCAGGCCCGGCTCGAGGACACCGCGGTGGCCGCCCGGGTCGACTGGGTGCACGCCGACCTTCTTGAGGCACCGCCGGCACCGGGCGGCTTCGACCTGGTCTCGGCACAGTTCATGCAACTGCCGGAACCGGCGCGCTCGGTGCTGTTCGGCCGCCTCGCCGACGCGGTGGCTCCGGGCGGCACGCTGCTCATTGTCGGGCACCACCCCTCGGACCTGCAGACGGCGGCGCGGCGGCCGCCGCTGCCCGAGCTGTTCTACACCGCGGAGGACCTCACCCCTCTGCTCGACGGCGGCTGGGACATCAGCGCCTCCGAGGCGCGGCCGCGTGCGGTCGACGACGCTGCAGGCCACGCTGCGGTGGTCCGGGACACGGTGCTCCAGGCCCGACGGCTGAACACCAGCCGGGCACCGGCGCCGCCTGCGGCGGGCCCGGTGTAACGCCGCCGGCGCAGGCGCAGGCGCACGCCTCGACGGGAGGGGCCCGAGCCGGGGCAGCAGCTCCGGCTGCGGCCCCTCCCGGCCAGGAAAGCCTTCTCGTGCGTCGCGGGGGGATTTCCTACTTGCCGTTGTTAACTTCAAAAGGCACGATCAGGATGCCCGAGGTGGTCGAGTTGCGGCCGTGCCGGTCATTGCAGTCGGCGCGCAGGAACAGCCTGTGCGTGCCATTGGTCAGCCGGGTGGTGTCGATGCTGATTCGCCCGTCATACTCCCCGCCCGCTCGCCGGAGGATCAGACCGGGAACGTTGGCATGGAGATCCGGGTCGATGCGGACTTCGTGGGCCGTAACGGGCGGGTCCTCCGCATCGCCGTGCCAAACCATCTTGACGGCGGGAGACCACGTGCCGCTGACGGGTGCATTTGGAACCGGAACAGTCATGAGAGCGGCTTCACAGTAGCCGCCCTCCGCCAGATCGCTCCCGGGCGCTGAGTACCATCCCTTACCGCGCAGATAGGGATCCCGGGAGACATCCCTCACGGTGCGGGTCGGCGACAGATCGACAGTGTACTGAAAGTTGAGGGAGGCGGTCATGCGGGCTGTGGCTGTCGTGCCGCCCGCAGCAGGGTCTGCGACATCAGAAAAGAAACGCAGCCGCGCTTCTTTGAGACCATCGGTCGAGAATACGGACGGATCAACCCTCACTTTGCCCCAACGGGTGCACGTACCTGGAGTGGGGCACGTCCAACCGGTTTGGTAGAGCTTGGACTGCGTCTTCTCGGCAGACGAACTCTTCATGACAACCGACACGTAGGGCGTCGAGGTTTTGCCGGTATTGACCTTCTGGAGGCCGGGATCATGAAGAATCATCCGGATATCGAGCGTGAAGGGTCCGGTCACGGTTTCGCGTTCGGGAACACAGGCTCCCACATGGATATGGCCATGGTTTGTGCCTGAGGGCGTCGCCCCCTCGGTGGGCAGCCACCAGGACTGGGCATCGACGAAGTGACGCTTCTCGGGATAACCCGCACAGGTGAGGGGGTCAGGGGTACCGGCCACGGCCGGAGACACTGGGGCGCCGAGTGCAGTGCTCACCACAAGGAGTAGCGCCACTACCATGTGTACGGGACGTTCGACATACCTCGGAGCAATCTGCATAGCTGACTCCGTTCAATGATCTCTCAGTGTGTCCGGATCGGACTGCATGGTCTCCACTGCCGGCAGCCTGACCTAAAGGACTGAAAATGCCCTCGGACGATCGAATCGTCGACGAAGAGCCGCCCGGCGGTTCGTATTTCCGGTGCAGACCGTCCGGCTTGTCAGGGAACCCCGGTACAGGTCCGCGATGTTCGGACATCGGATGGAGTAGCACCTGGCCGGGTGCGGTTGGGTGGCAACACTACGCGCGGCAGGTCTCTGAGGAGGGCCTGCTCCGACCGGGTGGGGTCAACGTTCAGGCCATCGCATGAAATCGCCAGATCCGCACAGCGGTTCGCTGCTGGCGGTTTACAGGGATAAATGTACGTCTTCGCGATCTTGAGGCAAAGAGATGGCTCCTTATGTTGCGCGGGGCTCGCGTGAGGGTTCAGGACGCGGCGGGCCACGCTGCGTGGTCGGGCCCCGGCGCTCCCGACGGTCCGCGGCCCGTGCCCCAGCAGCCGGACCGGGGCTGCGAACCGGCCCCAAACAAAAATCCCCGAGGCCTTTGGGCCTCGGGGATTGCTTTTTGTAGCGGTGGTGGGACTCGATCCCACGACCTCACGATTATGAGTCGTGCGCTCTAACCAGCTGAGCTACACCGCCCTAAATGAGTCTGCCCGCACCGATCGGATGATCGTCACGGGCCCCTCATTTACGAGCCCCCCACCGGAATCGATCCGGTGACCTCGTTCTTACCAAGAACGCGCTCTACCACTGAGCTAGGGGGGCAACGACAAGAAACTTTACCAGTTCCGAGCCGCTGTGCGAAATCAACAACCGCCTTGGCGTGCGGACCCCTGATTTCGCTTCGGATCCCCGCCGTGGCGGGGATCCGAAGGGGTTAGCCTAGGTGATTTTCACCACTGGTCGGACTGCGCATTGGAGCGGCCGAGACCGGCTCCGGCAGCCTTGCCCGACCGCGGCTTGCGCGCGCTGTCGCTGGAGAACCGGGTGTCGCCATCGCGCTTCTTGAAGTCCTTCGAGTCCTTGCTGAATTCCTTCTTGAAGGGCTTCTTGAACTCGCCGGCCGGACGCTCGCGGTTGGGCTTGCGGCCCTTGTCGAGCTCGAGGTGGATCAGCTCACCGCCGATGCGGGTCTTCGACAGGGCGCGCCACTGATCCTTGGAGAGATCCGCGGGGAGCTCAACGAGGGTGTGGTCGGCGCGGATGTCGATGCCGCCGATCTGCGAGGAGGAGAGCCCGCCCTCATTGGCGATGGCCCCCACGATGGAGCCGGGCATGACGCGCTGGCGGCGTCCGACGGCGATCCGGTAGGTGGCATTGCCTTCGGTGAGGGTGCGCGTCGGCCCGCGGGAGCCGAAGGCGTCCTTGCGGCCCTCCGAGCGCTCGCGCTGCCCGGCGGGAGCCACCGGGATGTCCTTGACCAGCAGGGGGTTACCGCTCTGGGCCATGACGGCCAGCGCAGCGGCGATCTCGGCGGCCGGAACGTTGTGCTCCTGCTCGTAGCTCGCAATGAGGTCACGGAACGCCGAGACGTCCTCGCTGGCGAGGGTCTTGGTGATCTTCTCGGCGAACTTGTTCAGGCGCAGCTCGTTGATGGTCGCCGAGGAGGGAAGCTGCATCTGCTCGACCGGCTGGCGGGTCGCCTTCTCGATGGAGCGCAGCAGGTACTTCTCGCGCGGGGTCATGAACAGGATGGCGTCACCCGAGCGCCCGGCCCGGCCGGTGCGGCCGATGCGGTGGACGTAGGACTCGGTGTCGTGCGGGATGTCGTAGTTGACCACGAGCGAGATGCGCTCGACGTCGAGCCCGCGGGCGGCGACGTCTGTCGCCACGAGGATGTCGATCTTGCCCTCACGCAGGGCCTCGACGGTGCGCTCGCGCTGCTGCTGGGGAATGTCTCCGTTGATGGCCGCGGCCGAGAAGCCCCGTGAACGCAACTTGTCCGCCAGGTCTTCGGTCGCCATCTTGGTACGGACGAAGGCAATGATGCCGTCGTAGTCCTCAACCTCGAGGATGCGGGTCATCGCGTCGAGCTTGTGCGGGCCCATGACCTGCAGGTAGCGCTGACGCGTGTTGGTGCCGGTGGTCGTCTTGCCCTTGACCGCGATCTCGGCCGGATCGTTCAGGTACTTCTTGGCGATCCGGCGGATGGCCGGGGGCATGGTGGCGGAGAACAGCGCCACCTGCTTCTCGGCAGGGGTCGAGGAGAGGATCTGCTCGACGTCCTCGGCGAAGCCCATGCGGAGCATCTCGTCGGCCTCGTCGAGCACGACGTACTCAAGGGCCGACAGGTCGAGGGAACCCTTGGAGATGTGGTCGATGACGCGGCCGGGGGTGCCGACGACAACCTGGGCGCCGCGGCGGAGGCCCGCAAGCTGGGGTCCGTAAGGGGATCCGCCGTAGACGGGCAGCACGGTGAAGCCGTCCATGTGGCGGGCATAGGAGGTGAACGCCTCGGCGACCTGGAGCGCGAGCTCGCGGGTCGGGGCGAGGACCAGGACCTGGGTGTTCTTGCTGACACCGTTGATGTCGGCCAGTTCGGCCATCTTCGACAGCGCGGGAACCGCGAATGCTGCGGTCTTTCCGGTGCCGGTCTGGGCCAGGCCGACGACGTCGCGGCCCTCGAGGAGCGCCGGAATGGTGGCGGCCTGGATGGGTGAGGGCTTCTCGTAGCCGACGTCGGTCAGCGCAGCGAGGACGCGGGGGTCGAGGTTGAGATCGGTGAACAGCAGCTCTCCGGCGTCATCGGCAGCCGGGGCGTCAACGTTCTCGGAGATTTCGGGGGACAGATTTTCAGGCATGGAGGAAAGACCTTCAGGTAGATGCCGGACGGCCCGGAAGGCGGGAGCCAACTGGTGCCGTGCTTACAACGAAATCCGGCACTGTTTCAATCCCGCGGCAGGACTTCCCGTCACAACTGGGCTTCCTGCTCCAAGAGCTGAAATGTGTGACGTTTTCTTCTAGCCGGCGCTCCCTGATGAATCTGCTCGCGGAAATCTCGACGAGCCCCAACACAACCTATCCGCCTGAAAAGGGCGGAAATTAAGGGAATACCGGTGTGGGGGATGTTTCTAACCTACCGCATGCGGGCCCCGCCCCCTGCCCTTCGGGCCCGGATGGTCGGGTGACGTTGGGCACGTTAGGCACCGGCGAGGGCCTGCACCGCCGCCCTGCGGACCTGCGGGGCGAGCGTGAGCTCCTGCGCCCCGGCCTCCAGCAGGCGCTCACCGGCGGCGGCGTCGAGCCCGCCGAACACCTGGGCGATGGTCACTCCGTGGGCCGGGCGCGAGGTGACGGCGACCGCCTCCCCGGCCTGCAGCGAACCGCCCTTCATCACCCGAAGGTAGGCTCCCGGGCGGTTCGCGGCGGTGAAGCGCCGGATCCAGCCGGACTCGCCCAGGCGCCGGGCGAAGTTGCCGCAGGGGATCCGCGGCATCGTCACCTCCAACTCCACGCCGTTGATGCTCCACCGTTCACCGATCACCGCGTTGCTGGCGTCGATTCCCGCGAGCCTCAGGTTCTCCCCGAACAGTCCCGGCTCAATCGCGCGGCCAAGCTCACCGCACCAGTAGTCGGCGTCCTCCTGGGCGTAGGCATACACGGCCTTGGTGGGACCGCCGTGGTTTTTGCGGTCGGCCTGAAGGTCACCGGTCAGCCCCAGCGGGTGCACCTTCACCGGCCCGGCGACGGCACGCTTGTCGATGGCGCTCACGCCGACGGTGTCGCGGGTCGGCAGCAGCCCGTGGACGAGGCAGACGGCGAGGACTCTCCCTTGGCTCATGCGGTCATCCTATGCGTCCGCGCGCCGCAGGTCCGCCACGGGCGGGGCACCCTCCGGGTATGTTGGGTGAACCACCGACGAGCGCGAAAGGTCCCCCATGACCACCCCTCGAACCTCCGGCGCAGCGCCCGCGCCGGCCCTGGCCATCCTTAACGCCCATGTCGTCCCGATCGACGGCGAGCCCTTCGACGGGACGGTCGTCCTCGAGGACGGAAGGATCACCGCCCTCGGCGCCGGCGTCGAGGCACCGTCCGGGATGGAAACCCTGGACGCAGCCGGTAAATGGCTGCTTCCGGGCTTCGTCGACGCCCACGTCCACCTGGGCACCCACGAGGAGGGCGAGGGCTCGGCCGGCGACGACACCAACGAGATGACCGACCCGGTGATGGCCGGGGTGCGGGTTCTCGACGCCATCAACCCGTACGATCCCGGCTTCGACGACGCCCTGGCCGGCGGAATCACCACCGTGAACGTCAACCCCGGCTCCGGCAACCCGATCGGCGGGCTCGCCGTCGCCATCCACACCCACGGCCGGTACATCGAGGAGATGCTGCTCCGCTCCCCCAGCGGCCTGAAGTCGGCCCTGGGCGAGAACCCCAAGCGGGTGTACGGCGGGAAGGACAAGACGCCCTCGACCCGCCTCGGCACCGCCCTGATCATCCGCAAGGCGTTCAAGGACGCCCAGAACTACCTGGGCAAGGACGACGAAAACGCCCGCGACCCGCACCTCGAGGCCCTCGCCATGGTCCTGCGCCGCGAGATCCCCTGGCGGCAGCACGCCCACCGGGCCGACGACATCGCCACCGCCCTCAGGCTCGCCGACGAGTTCGGCTACGACCTGGTGCTCGACCACGGCACCGAGGCCCACCTGCTGGCGGACGTGCTGGCCGAGCGCGGCACGCCGGTGCTGATCGGGCCCCTGTTCACCACCAAGTCCAAGGTCGAGCTGCGGGGCCGGTCGTTGGCGAACCCGGGCAAACTCGCGGCGGCGGGCGTCGAGATCTCGATCATCACCGACCACCCCGTCATTCCCATCAACTTTCTGGTGCACCAGGCCACCCTGGCCATGAAGGAAGGCCTCGACCGCACCACGGCCCTGCGCTCGATCACCCTCAACCCGGCCAAGGTGCTCGGACTGGCCGACCGGCTCGGCTCGCTCGCGGTGGGGAAAGACGCCGACGTCGTGCTCTGGAGCGGTGACCCGCTCGATGTGATGCAGCGGGCCCTGGGCGTGTGGATCGGCGGGCGGAAGGTCTACGCCTACGACACGGAGGCGCGCGCCGGCGTCGTCACCCCGCGCGGGGCATGAGGCGCGCCCCCGCCGCGGGAAGGCAGGACCCGGCGCGCCCGCGCCACCCGCGGACGCTCCGGGCGGCCTCGCTGCTGTGGCTGGTGGCCGCGGTGCTGCTCCTCGTGGCGGCGGGTTCGTTCGCCGGTTCGGCCGCTCTGCCCGGCTCGGACAGCACCGCGCTCACCGGGCTCGCAGCCGTGCTGGGCGCGCTGGCCGTCCTGCAGCTCGTGCTCCTGCTGCGCCTGCGCCGGGGCCGGCGCAGCGCCCGTGAACTGCTGAGCACCGTGGGAATCATCGCCGGGCTTCCGGTGCTGGTGCGCGGCACGCCTGGCCTGTCGGTCATCGCCGTCGTGATGCTGCTCGCGGTCGTGCTGATGTGGCTGCCGCAGAGCAGCGCCTATTTCCAGGTGACCGACCCCAAGGCCAGGAAAAAGCGGGGGCTGCCCGGTACCTGACCGGACAGCCCTTCCTTCCGCTGACGGGGCTGCTAGCCGCGGAGGGCGGCCAGGGCCTGCTCGAGGTCGCCGATGAGGTCCTCAAGGTCCTCGATGCCCACGGAGAGCCGGATGAGGTTCTCCGGCACCGCCAGATCGGTGCCTTTCACGGAGGCGTGCGTCATGGCCGAGGGGTAGTTCATGAGCGACTCGATGCCGCCCAGTGACTCCGCGAGGGTGAAGACCTTCGTCGATTCGGCAACCGCCCGCGCTGCGGGCTCCCCACCGGTGAAGGTCACCGAGATCATGCCGCCGAAGCTCTTCATCTGCGCCGCGGCGAGGTCGTGGCCCGGGTGCTCCGGCAGCCCCGGGTAGTAAACCCGCTCCACGCCCTCCTGCTCGGTGAGCCACCGGGCGATCGACGCGGCGTTCGAGCTGTGCCGGTCCATGCGCACGCCCAGGGTCTTCAGGCCCCGAGTGGTCAGCCAGGCCTCCATCGGCGCTGACACCGCACCCACGGCGAACTGGATGAAGCCCACCTTCTCGGCCAGCTCGGCATCCTTCACGATGACGGCCCCGCCGCTGGCGTCGGAGTGCCCGCCGATGTACTTGGTGGTCGAGTGCACGACGACGTCGGCCCCGAAGCCCAGGGGCTGCTGCAGGTAGGGGGAGGCGAAGGTGTTGTCGACGACCAGCAGCGCACCGGCCGCGTGGGCGATTTCCGCGACGGCGGCGATGTCGGTGATCTTCATCATCGGGTTCGAGGGGGTCTCAACCCACACCATGCGGGTCTGCCCGCCGGCGACGGCGGCGCGCACGGCGTCGAGGTCGGCCATATCGACGGCGCTGTTGGTGATGCCCCACTGGGAGAGCACCCGGTCGATCAGGCGGTAGGTACCGCCGTAGGCGTCGTTCCCGAGCACGATGTGGTCTCCGGGCCGCAGCGCCGCCCGGATGAGCGAATCCTCAGCGGCCAGGCCCGAGGAGAAGCTGAACGCATGCGTTCCGCCCTCGAGCGCCGCCAGCTGGGACTGCAGGGCGTCGCGCGTCGGGTTCGTGCCGCGGCCGTACTCATAGCCGTTGCGCAGCTTGCCGATGCCGTCCTGGGCGAACGTCGTCGTCTGGTAGATGGGCGGGATCACGGCCCCGGTGGTCGGGTCGGGAACCTGGCCCGCATGGATCGCGCGGGTGTTGAAGCCTGAATTGCTTGAGTGCGTCACGCTGCTCCTGGTGGTCGAGGGGTTAGCTGCTCATATAGGTCAGCAGGTCATGGCGGGTCAAAATTCCCACCGGCGCCCCGGCGAGGGTGACCAGGACTGTGTCACTGTGCTCGAGGCGCTCCCGCGCCGTGCCAACGGACTCCAGTGAGCCGATCAACGGCAGTTTCGGGCCCATGTGGGCCGAAACGCTGTCGGAGAGTTTGGCCTGGCCGGTGAAGATCTTCCCCGTCAGCGAGCGCTCGTCGACCGATCCGAGCACCTCGCCCAGCACCACGGGCGGCTCGTGCGAGAGCACCGGCACGCTGGAGAGCCCGTACCGGGTCATCAGGGCGATGACGTCGCGGAGGGTGTCGCCCGGTCGGGTGTGGACGAGGTCGGGCAGGGTGCCGGCCTTCGCGTGGAGCACCTCGGCCACGGGCGCGTCGTCGCCGGCGTCGAGGAAGCCGTGCGTCTCCATCCAGCCGTCGCTGAAGATCTTTCCGAGGTAGCCGCGCCCGCCGTCGGGCAGCAGGACGACTACGACGTCGTCGGCGGTCAGGTCTTTGGCCGCACGCAGCGCCGCGACCACCGCCATGCCGCAGGATCCGCCGACCAGCAGGCCCTCTTCGCGGGCCAGCCGCCGGGTCATGGCGAAGCTCTCGGCGTCGGAGACGGCGATGATCTCATCGGGCACGGAGGGGTCGTAGGAGGCGGGCCAGATGTCCTCGCCGACGCCCTCGACGAAATAGGGGCGTCCGGTGCCGCCGGAGTAGACCGAACCCTCGGGGTCGGCGCCGATGACCCGGACCGGCCCGCCGGCGCGGTCCGCGGAGACCTCCTTGAGGTAGCGTCCGGTGCCGGTGATGGTGCCGCCGGTGCCGACGCCCGTGACGAAGTGGGTGATGCGCCCGTCGGTGTCGTTCCAGATCTCGGGCCCGGTGGTCTCGTAGTGGCTGAGCGGTCCGTTGGGGTTGGAGAACTGGTCGGGCTTGTACGCACCGGGGATCTCGCGGGTGAGCCGGTCGGAGACCCCGTAGTACGACTCGGGGCTGTCGGGTTCCACGGCCGTGGGGGTGACCACGACCTCCGCGCCGTAGGCGGCGAGGACGTTGCGCTTGTCCTCGCCGACCTTGTCCGGCACCACGAAGACGCACTTGTAGCCGCGCTGCTGGGCCACCAGGGCCAGCCCGACGCCGGTGTTGCCCGAGGTCGGCTCAATGATGGTGCCGCCGGGCCGCAGCTTGCCCTCGGCCTCCGCGGCGTCGAGCATCTTCGCCGCGATGCGGTCCTTGACCGACCCGCCGGGGTTCAGGTACTCGACCTTCGCCAGCACCGTCGCCGCGATGCCGTCGGTGACCTTATTGAGCTTGACCAGGGGGGTGTTGCCGATCAGGTCAACAACCGAGTTCGCATACTTCATAGTCCTAAAGCTACCGGGTGGCGCTCCGGCCGGAGTGCGGCCTGAAACACAGGGACCCAAACTTGTGCCCGCAGGTCCCCTTTCCGACGAACGGACCACTTCGCGACAGACGCACCGGATTAATCGCGCGCGTTTGTCGCTTTTGGGTGCGCTGGACGTCTTGGGGCTGCCCCGACGTCATGGAGCACACCGGTCCTGCCATCCGGCGGAGTGTCGCGCGGCGGGCACGCCGGGGGCGCCCGGGTCCGTGGCACCATGGTGGAATGAGCAGTTCCCCCGTTGTCGTCGGTTCCCCCGGCGTCACGACGGTCTGGGAGCCCGGCGGCCCCTACCACCTCGCCGGCACGATCGGCCCGCTTCAGTGCGGCGCGTACGACCCGGCCTTCCGCACCGTCGGCAGCGCCCACTGGCTCGCCTTCCGCACCGCCGACGGCGCCACCACCCTGCGCCTCCGGCAGCGCGGCACTCTTCGTTCGTCCCGGATCGAAGCCACAGCCTGGGGCCCCGGCGCCGAAGCAGCCCTCCACGGGCTTCCGCGCATGCTCGGCAGCGAGGACGACTGGAGCGGGTTCGACAGCCCCGACTTCCGGGCCACGCTGCCCGAGCTCGCCAGGAAGGGCCGCTACCTCAGTCCCGGGCTCCGCCTGCCCTCCACCGGGCGCGTCCTCGACGCCACGGCCCGGGCCGTGCTGGAGCAGCGGGTTACCACCTTCGAGGCAAGGCGCTCGTGGCGGTACCTGCTCGAACGGTACGGGGATCCCGCCCCGGACGCCGGCGGATCCGCTCCCCCCGAACTGCGCCTGCCACCCACCGCCGAACAGTGGCGGAAGGTCCCCTCCTGGGAGTGGCACCGAGCCGGCGTCGACCCCCGCCGTTCGGCCACGCTGCTCAGGGCGTCGCTCGTCGCCTCGGGGCTCGAGCGCCTCGCCGCGGTGCCCGCCGGCCCGCTGGTGAGCCGGGGTCTCTCCTCGGTTTCCGGGATCAGCGTCTGGACCTCGGCCGAGGTCATGCAGCGCACGCACGGGGACCCGGACTCCATTTCGGTCGGGGACTACCACCTTGCCTCGTTCGTCGGGGCCGCCCTCACCGGGCGGCGGACCGACGATGCCGGGATGCTCAAGCTGCTCGCCCCGTGGGCGGGGAACCGTCAACGGGTGGTGCGCATGCTCTACGCCAGCGGCTTCCGCAAGCAGGCTTTCGGACCGCGCCTTCGGCCCGAGGACCACCGCCGGCGCTGACCCCGTCGGCGCCGGCTCACAGCCCTGATTCACAGCTCTGATTCACTGCCCTCCGGAGCAGCTGTACGTCCGGGGAACGTCAATGCCCCCACCTCCGAGTGGAGGTGGGGGCATGAACCAGAGTCTTGGGTGGAGCCTGTTCCTGCCTTACTGTCCGTCGGCGGGATCCGCCTGGGCGGCGGCCTGCTGCTGGGCGACCTGCTCGTGGACGGCCTTCATGTCCAGGCCCTTGACGGCGTCGACGAGCTCGGAGAACTGCGAGGAGTTCAGCGCGCCGGGCTGGGAAAACACGAGGACCTGCTCGCGGAACGCCATCAGCGTCGGGATCGACGTGATCCCCGCGGCGGCGGCGAGGGACTGCTCGGCCTCGGTGTCGACCTTGGCGAAGACGACGTCGTCGTGCTGCTGGGAGGCGGCGTCGTAGACGGGGGCGAACCGGGTGCACGGGGCACACCAGTCGGCCCAGAAGTCGACGAACACGATGTCGTTCTTCTCGATGGTCTCGGGGAAGCTTGCCTCGGTGATGTCGATGGTTGCCATGGTTCAACCGTAACGAGTCCACCGGGCGGTGTCGCCCGTGTTCGCTGTCGATGAAGCCTCCCGCCGGGCTCGCCGCGGGGGTCGCCGCAGGCAGAACACCTCCGCTGCCGCCGGACACGATGGAGGATGCCCGTGTTTGCGCCGGGCCCGCCGCAGGCATAGCGTGGCAGGTATACAACTCCAGCCCTAGGCAATCATGAGCGACTCTCCGGCAAATGCTGCCGCTCCAAATGCGGTGCAGGCGCGCAGGACGCTCGAAGCGGGCGCATCGGCGGCCGCGCGTCTCCACGGTACGTCGACTGCGCCCGAGGGCTTGCTCCTCCTAGTGGTGGCGGCGGGAATTGCCTGCTACTTCGCGGCGTCCTTCCTCGGCGTGCGGGCCTCACAGCTCACAGGAACCGCGCTCGCCGTTCTCCTCGTGGCAATTGCCATCCTCGGGGTGGCCCTGCCGTTCCTGCTGCGCCGGCACCGCACCATCCGCCCGCGGCACTTTCCGGTCATCGAAACCGCGGCCATCGTGGCGTCGGTGCTCCTTGGCGCGGCGTACCTGCAGCACTTCCGCGGGGCGCCCCCCGGGATATCCGATGCGTTGTCCGCCGGTTTCACCGCGGTCCTGCCGCTGGTCGCCTGCGCCCTGTTCCTCATCGTTCGGTCCGTGGTGCTGGGCTCCGATGCACGCGCGGTTGACCCGCCGGTTCCCCAGCGCGACCGGCACCTCACCCTCCTCACCGCCCTGACGCGGGTTCACTGCGCTTCCCCGTCCAGCCTGGGCGCCGCCGTCGGCCTTCCCCCTGGCGAGCTGGCCGCCGTGGCGGCAGGACTTGAGAAGCAGGGCCTCCTCACGGCGCAGGAGCGCCTCATCTCCCCCCGGGACACGGCCGAGGTCCGCCTCACCGGTAGGGGACGCACGGAGGTCCAGGAGCGTACGGCGGCCCTTCTGGCGGCTGCCGGTGCTTCTCGCCAACCTCCGCCGGACTAGGCTTGAGTGCCATGAATGTCCCGGTTCCCGATCTTCGCTCCTACCTGCTCGGCACCTGGCGAGTCCGCCGCAGCCTGCTCAACCGCGCCGATTCCACGGAGGGCACGTTCACAGGAACCCTCACCGTCCAGCCGGTGACCGACGACGGCCCGGGGCTGTCCTGGCGCGAGGAGGGGACGGTGCACTTGCCCGGCGCCCGTCTCTGCGCCGGCCGGTCGGTTCCGCTCTTCACCGGCCCCGCAAACCGGCAGTACCTTCTTGTTCCCGGCGGGCAGGGGGCGCCGTGGGAGGTCCTGTTCGAGGACGGCAGGCCCTTCCACCGCCTCGGCCTCACCGCAGGCTCCTGGCGGGATGAGCACTGGTGCTCCCCCGACACCTACCGGGTGGAATACACCGCACTGGCGCAGGACCGGCTGAGGTACCAGTGGGACGTCACCGGGCCCGCCAAGGACCAGCTGCTGACGACGGAGCTGACGCGGGAGAGCCAGCCCCGGTCAGGCGCCGGTCCCTGGTGATCAGGCGGCGTACCTCCCGGGGGCCGGCAGTTCCCTGCGGGTGCACTGATCGGCCGGAAGCCAGGCTTCGCGCGCCCGAGAATGCTCGATCCACTGGACCCGCACGGCGTCGGTGGTCCAGGCCATGGCGAAGCCCTTAACGGTGCGGACGGTGCCGTCGGCATAGGTGAGCCGGGCCCACAGGGCAGGGGCCTTCACCGACTCGGTCACCGCCACGGCGGGCCGCTCCAACTGCAGCGGCGGCCCGTACCGGTCGGCGGCCGGCGGAATCCCGTGCCACCCCGAAGCCTGTGCCATGCCAACAGGGTAGACCTGTGCGGTGACACCGGCGAGGGGTTGCCCTGCCGAGGGTTCCCCCGGAAAAGCGCGACGGCCGGGGACCCGAAAACTAGAATGGTCGGGAAGGAAGGAACCGCCGATGAAGGCCTATGACTCGCTGCCGCCGATGGCGAAGCGCCTGACAAAATGGGCTGCTCTCGGGTTCGCCGCGGCCGTCGTGCTTGGCGCCGTCCTGATGGTCTTCGTTGACTTCTGGATGGCGTTCTTCATAGCGCTGGGCCTGTACCTCGCACTGATCGGCCCCCTGAATGCGGCCGCCCGGCGGGAGCACCTGGAGATTCTGCGCTCCAAAGGACACTGAAACGGGCCCGGCCGGCACACACTGTGCCCGCCGGACCCGTATTGCCGGGTGCCCGGATCAGCTCAGCGGCGGACGCGAGTTGGGGTCGTCGAGCCCGGTCCCGGAGAGGCCCTCATCGGTCACGGGCGGCGGTACGACGGCGACGGGGGTGCCTGAGTAGGGTGTGTCCTTGGAGTCCGAGCCGTTGCCCCGCTTCTTCAGGACGCTCGTAAGCTTCCCCTGGACGGCGGGGGCCTTGTCCTTGACCGTGTCGGTGGCACTCGAGACGGTGCTCTGGATCTTGGGGTTGTTCCACAGCTGGTTGGCCTTGGTCCGGATCTTCTCGTAGCTCTCCCGGCCGGCCCGCGTGCCCAGAACATACCCGGCGGCCATGCCCGAGGCGAAAACAAGCTTGTTTTTCATCGTGGTGCTCCGTTCGCTGATGGACGCTGTCTCCTTGAATCTAGACCAGCGGCATCGGCGGCGCATTTGGCTCATTCTTCTGGATTTGCGGGGCACCCTCCCGTAGAATCGCGTACCCACCCGGAGAATCCCGCGCGCCCGCGACGGGCCCGGCGTCCCCGGGCGCGGGACAGCATCAGCGGAAGACGCTGAGGGGACCCCACCCGGACCCGACCTGCCTGCTGCCCAGGAACTTATTGGTTCCGAGTCCGTGGTAGAGCAACCGTCCGTCGGTCGCCTTGGCGATCAGCCCGCGGGTTCCGGCGCCGTCGAAGCCGGCGGCGGCGTGCGACTGGACGATGGCGTTCCACCCCGAGGCAACCTGGCGGCGCGGCTCGGAGGCGAACCGGCCCGCACCGTCGGAGCGGTACAGGATCAGCGCTCCGGACGCCCGTGTGGCCAGCATGTCCTCCCGCCGGTCATTGTCGAAGTCGGCCATCGTCAGTTTCAAGCCCTGCCAGCCGCTCCCGATCGCCTGACGCGCTCCGAGGGCGCCGCCAGCGGGATTCGGGTAGTAGAACAACGTACCGGCCGAGTCGTATCCGACCACCCCTGGATACCGATGCCCGTTGTGCCATTTGCCTACGGTGATGGTCATCGACTGCCATCCCGCGTTTCCGACCGTCATGGGGCTGAGGAATCCGCCGGAGGCGCGGCCAAGGTAGACCGTCAGCCTTCCCGTCTTCCACTGACCCACCAGGTCATTGACCCCGTCGGAGTTCCAGTCGGCGACGAAGCCGGACTTCAGCCCGGTCCAGCCGGAGCCGATCCTGGTGCGGGGGGCGAATCCTCCCCGCAGGTTTCCTGGATAGTTCCAGAGCGTCCCGGCGGAATCGGCGGCAGCAACGTCCGCGGCGCTGCGGATGGAGGGGTTAGCCGGCACCGAAAAGTACTGCTCCATCGTCGGGATGCCGCGGTTCTTCATGTCGGTCGCCAACGGCACGCCGACATAGCGCAGGTGCCAGGGTTCATAGGTGTAGCCCGTGATGTGCGTGTAGCCCTTCGGGTACCGGACGATGAAGCCGTACCGGTGGGCGTTGGCCGCCACCCAGCGGCCGCCGGGGGTGTCTCCGAAGCAGCCGGCGAGCTCGCACTGCCCCGCGGCGTTGCCGACGTCGACGGCGAGGCCGGTCTGGTGTTCGCTGTAGCCCGGTTTGGCGGAAATCCGGTCGGCCTCGGCCTGGCCGTAGATCCGCACGTAGTGGTTGTACAGGGCCGCCTGCTCATCGTACGAGCGGTAGGCGCTGACGACGCCGAGCGAGTGACCCGCAGAGCGGGCACCGCTGACGAGCTGGGTGACTGACGAGGCGACATCCCGCCGCATCCAGTGGCCCGTGCCGGCCCAGTTGACCCGGTCCGGAGGGACGTACCGCAGGGGGTTCAGCGGCCGGGTCTTGTTGACGAGCACCCAGTAGTTGTTCGGGTCCGAAACCGGGGCCGCGCGGGCCGGGCTCACCCCGATCAGGCACATCAGCAGAACAATAAAGACGACGACGGTGCGGCGGGCAGCTCCATTGAGCCCGCTCTCCCTGGAAGCCCGCATGCCAGCCCTCCCGCTTCAGCGACCTTGGCGCTCAGAATACTCTTTGCCACCCCCGAATGGGAGGGCCGGGACACCCGCCGGCGCAGCGCCTGCGGTCAGATCTTGGTGATACTGAGCCTGGACGGCGGGCACGCGTCGGCGTACCGGACGAGTGCGGCCTTCTCGGTGCTGTCGACTGTCAGGCCCCAGCGCGTCTTCACGGTGATCCACTGCGCGATGTAGGCGCAGCGGTTCGACGGAGGAACCCATCCCTCGGGGCCCGACGTTTGCTTGGCCTTGGTCAGGGTCCCCGGCTGGGCGTTGAGCGAGCCCGGATAGCCCAGGTCGTTGTAGAAGGCGACCCGGCGGTCCTGAGTCCATGAGCGTGCCCCCGACCCCCAGGCCTCGTGGGCCGGAACCGTATGGTCGATCTGGACGGTGGTGGCCGACTTATGGGTCCGGTTGTCGAAACCGGTCACCCACCGGCTGTTCGCGACCGTGCAGCGCCGGGCCGAGGTGTAGTTGGGCGAACCCTTGCTCTCCTGGACCAGCACCTCGGCGCGGGTGTCCTGGCAATCGCCGTCCGCGTCGACCCAGTGGCCGAAGTAGCGGTCGCGGTCGAAGCCGAGATTGTCTTCTGCTGCCACGGGAAGGGACCGGGCTGCCTCCTGAAGCGTGGTGACGTCGGCTGATGCGGCAGCAGGTGCGGCGGAGGCCGGCGCGGCGGCAGGCTCGACTGCGGTGACGAGGAGGCCCGCGGCGAGCAGCGCCAGGAACCCGGACTTGATGTTCATGCTCAATTCCTGAAAGACAATGTGCCTCCAACAGGCACTCGAATAAGCATCCCACCCTCTGCCGGGCTGTAGGGCGTCGGTGGGTGAAAACTGCGGGAAAACTTGGCCTGCGCGTCAGCGCAGAGCGTCGTGGAAGCGCTTCTCGAACTCCGGCAGCGTCGTCTTGGTGTAGGTAGTCGTCAGGTGGTTGTCGTCAAGATAGACGTAGACGTTGCCGACCACCGGACTGCAGGTGCCGTCTGGGCAGATCAGGTCGGTCATATCGACAAACCGAAGCGCTCCGTTGGAGGCCTCCGCGGGCGGCACGGGCGGCGTTGCCGCGAGTTTCTCGCTGAGCGGGAAGGTGCATTTGTCGGATTCCGCGCCGTGCTCCTCGACGCACCGGATCATGTTGAAGGTGAACCGGGGGTTGTCGCGGAGTCCGACGACACGGATACCGGCCTCCCCCAGGACGGCAGCCACCTCCGGCAGGCCCGCGACGGCGCGCTCCGCGCTGGTTTTCTTGTCCGACCGTGTCGCCATGGTGAGCACGGCGTCCGGCCTCATCTTCAGGGCGTAGGCCGTGGCGGCCTCGTTGAAGTTGTTGCACCCGGCGGACCGGGTCTCGCTGGCCGTGCCGTAATTGCATCCGCCGAGAAGCAGGGTGGTCAACTGGTAGTTGTGGCGTTCCGCCAGGAGCTCAAGGGGCTCCACCCACTGCTCGACGTGGGAGTCCCCGATCACGAGGATTTCCTTGCTTGGTGTGCCCTCGGCGGGCTTGAAGGCGCACACCCGGATCACTGTCGCGTCGCCGTCGGGAGCATGTTCTCCTTCGCACTCACCGGCGAGCGCCCCCCACTCCCCCTTCAGGCTGCCCAGGTCGGGAATGGGCGGAGTGTCCCCCGTTGAACGGTCGACGAACCCGGCCATCAGGGAGTACGCGCCTGGGTTCTGGGTGTCGGCCTCGGCGATCAGGTTCGCCGCCTGCACGCGCATTACCTGCTGCACGGCGCCCACCGGCACCGCGACGAGGCCAAGGCAGGCCGCGATCACCACCAGGGTCCGCACCCGGCTCGCCTCCACCTTGGGAAGGTTCCGCAGAGGGCGTTCCACGAGGCGCGTCGTGACGTAGGCGAGCATCAGGGAAAGCACGATGATTCCGGTGCCTCCGACCGGCCCGACGGCGTCGCGCCCCCGGTACACCAGGTAAATGACCAGGATGGGCCAGTGCCACAGGTAGAGCGCGTAGGAAAGATCGCCCATCTTCACCAGCGGCCCCCAGGAGAGCAGCCGGTCGGCGCCCAGCCGGCTGCCGGTCTGGCCGGCCGAAATGACCAGCGCCGCCGACAGCAGCGGCCACAGCGCGACGAACCCCGGGAACTCCCCTTCGACGTCCAGCACGTACCCGGCGCTGAGCATCCCGGCCAGTCCCAGCCAGCCCGCGGCGACAGCGAGGACCCTGGGGAGCCTCAGGTAGGGCAACGCCAGCGCCAGCAGGGTGCCCAGGGCGAACTCCCACAGCCGCGCCCGCGTATCAAAGTACGCGTAGGCCTGGTTGGTGTTGGTTTCGTAGATGGAGAAAGCGAGCGACACCGCGAAGACGACGCCGAACAGCACCGCGGTCACGGTCCTGAACCGCAGGCGAAAAGCCTTCGCTGCCAGACTTGCGCCGAGGAAGAGCAGCGGCCACAGCACGAAGACCTGGCCCTGGATGGAAAGGGACCAGAAATGCTGGAGCGGGCTGGCGACGCTGGTATCCGCGTAGTAGTCAACGGACTCGGCAGCCAGCAGCCAGTTCTGGAAGTAGAACAACGACGCCCAGGAATGTTCAAGTACGAGGGTCCATTGGGCCCGCGGAAGCAGCACGAGCGCGGCGCCGAGGGTTCCCAGAAGAACGACGGCGACGGCGGGGAGCAGGCGCTTGAACAGGTGAAGCCAGTGCCGAATCAGGCCGAACGGGGTGCCTGCCTCGGCCTTCCGGACGAAGGTGAGGGTCATCAGGAACGCCGAGATCAGCAGGAAGATGTCCACGCCGCCGGACACCCGGTCAAACCAGATGTGGTACGTGACCACCATGAGGACTGCGAGAGCGCGCAGACCCTGCACCTCGGGGCGGAATCCCTGCCGGATGCCCGGTGTCCGGCGGCTCGTCGGCGGGGCGGCGAAGTGGCGTCCGCCGGTGGCCCGGCGGCGGCCGCGGGGCCCTGATGTAGCAGTTGGGGAAAATGGTGCCGGTGTTCTTGCCGGTACAGCAGGGGGGTCCAGAAGGTCGTCCCTCACGGGGAATCCTTTCGTCGTCTTGCAGGGTGATGCTCCGCGTCCTGCATGACGACGTGCTCCCGTTGCCGCCTATCTTCCCATGTGCTGATCCCTCGGCGCGAAACGACCGGCGCGGAACGGCGGGTCTGCCGACCGGGCCGGGGCGGAGGAAGCCCCCGCGCCGTCGCCGCAGCTAATCGGACCGGACATGCGAAAGGCCCGCTCCATCCCGTGCTTGCCGGGTGGAGCGGGCCTTTCCTTGCTGTGGCAGATGAGGGATTCGAACCCCCGTAGGCTGTGCCAGCTGATTTACAGTCAGCCCCCTTTGGCCGCTCGGGTAATCTGCCGAACGTCTCCAGATGAAGACAACCCGCAGCAAGCGCGGGCAAGACAACTTTACAGAACATCGGCCCCAGAATCGAATCGGCATCGACAATGCGGAAGAAACGGGTAATACCGTGCTCAAGGCGTCGGATCTGCGTCTTCGATGGGCAGGCGGAGCGGCACGACGCCGGCAGGGCGCCGCCGCCCGCAAGCCAGTAGGCTGGAAGCAGGAAAAGAATCCAACTTCTAAGGAGGCACAGTGGCTAGCGAATCCACGTTCGACGTCGTAAGCAAAGTGGACAAGCAGGAGGTGGCCAACGCCCTGAACCAGGCCCAGAAGGAGATTGCGCAGCGGTACGACTTCAAGGGCGTAGGTGCGGAGGTCGACTTCAGCGGTGAGAAGATCCTCATGAAGGCGAACTCGGAGGAGCGCGTGCTCGCCGTCCTCGACGTCCTGCAGTCAAAGATGATCAAGCGCGGAATCTCCCTCAAGTCCCTGGACACCGGAGAGCCCTACCCCTCCGGGAAGGAATTCCGGCTGGAGACCTCCATCAAGGAGGGCATCGCCCAGGACATCGCCAAGAAGATCAACAAGCTGATCCGCGACGAGGCACCCAAGGGCGTCAAATCCCAGATCCAGGGCGACGAGCTGCGGGTCAGTTCCAAGTCCCGTGACGACCTGCAGGCCACCATGGCACTGCTGAAGAACTTCGACGAAGCGGACCTTCAGTTCGTCAACATGCGCTGACCTCGCCGGAAGGCGGTGCGGCGTTGCAGCTCAGAGGACAGGCACGCCGCACCGCGACCTCACGGGAACGCCGAGGGTCCAGGCAGCGGCGCTAGCCGGTGCAGGCCATCGGCTGCGGCGGGGCTCCTACTGCGGTGCGGAGCGCCAGCCCACGTCCGTGCCGAACCCGGAGGTTGGAACGAATCTCCAGTCGAAGGACCCGTTTTCCCGCAGGGTCAGCCGGAGGAACCCGTGGGTGTCGCTGAACCGCTTCGAGATGTACCACGGGTTGCTCGTGAAGGGGCGCAGGCCGATTCCCCCAGTGGATACCTGGAATGCGGTCATCCCGTCCGGCACGCACTGGTCGGCGTTGTTCACCGGACACGACCGTTCATAGTTGTGTTGTGACCCTGAGAGGGTCAGACGGACCCGGTGCTTCCACATCACGTCAATCCACGGCTTGTGCTCATACGCCCGCTCGTGTGCCTCGGTGTTCGAGGTGAAGTACGGTTCGTGGTGAACCACGGCCAGGTGTTTACCCGCCTCTTTGGCAGCAGCGAGGTCCTCGTCCAGCCACTCCGTCAGCTTTTCGGCTTCCGGGATGTCGTACCGCCAGGGCGCGGACGACAGGAACGCGATATGCCAGTTCCCGAAGTCCTTCGAATACGGTTCCCCGTTGAAGATCCACCCCCTCTCCTGGTTGATCGCGGACTTCCCCATACTCCCGGGGCATTGGTCGTTCATGAAGTTGTCGAGGTCCTCATTGCGGCCCGGTTCCCAGTCGTGGTTGGGGGCGGACACCCAGTACAGCTTGGACTTCGTGCCACCCCACAGGGTCTGCCAATACTTCACGTAGTCCTCGCAGTACGCGGTGTCGTACTGGAAATCCCCGAGCCCGAGGAACGCGTCGATCTCGTCGTTCTCCACGAGGTCGGTGATCGCCGCACCGTTCCGCCCCGACGGGCTGTCAGTTGCGTAGGTCCCGACGCCGTTCATGTCGCCGACAGCCGCAATCTCAACCTCCTCGGGCGGTTCGGGCTCACTGGTGCATCCCGCGGTGGAGACCGCCAGAAGTGCGGCGACGACTGCGGCTACCCACCGGCGGGGTGTCAGACGAAGGAGCGCCGAGTGCATCCGATAACCCCTTAGAATTCTTCCCGGAGGCGAACATTCAAACAGCAGGTCGGGCTTTCGCCCCAAGCATAGCGAGACCACCTCGGTCCTCCCATGGGTGCTGGTATCGGCACGGCTCAGCCTCCGTCCGGGCGCCAGTACCGCAGCCCGCCGCTGGTGGCGCCGTCGGGGTCCACATCGATCACCGCGTGCGGGAACGCCCGACGGTCCGACTGGTCAGGTCCGGGGCCGCGGACGTCCGAACTCCACGTGCCGGTGTTGACGTACCGGGTGGTGGACGCCGTGACCGTCGACTCGATTGCCCGGTGGGTGTGGCCCGAAACGTACCAGGCCACCCCGAAGCCGTGCGCCGCAAGGGTACGTGTGATGGAGCCCGCTGCAGCGGGAGCCTCCTCACCGCTGACCGCACGCCCGGTGCCGCGGCGCACCATGCGAATCGCGGTGGCCGGGATCGCCGACACCGTCCGGAACCGGGACAGGCGGGCCAGATCCCGGACGGTGTCCCCGTCGAGCGCGAGCCGCAGCGACTCGGTCTGCAACAGCTCGTCGTACGCGGGCTGCCGGATGCGGCGTTCCGCCCGCTCGGATCCCACGCAGGCTCGGGCAACGGCTCCGGCACGGCGCAGGCGCGACCGTGACGGATGGGCATGCCAGGCGGCAAGAGGTGGCAGGTGCAGCTCATCGGTGTCGCTGACCGCCACGCGGAGCACCTCCGGTGTCCGGTGCAGCGCGTAGTGCTGGTGCCCGTGCTCGGCCACGAGCACGTGGGGCACGTGCAGGATCCACGGGTGCACCCTGACCCGCGTGGGCTCAAGGGGTGACAGCAGCGCTGACAGGCAGGCGGCAACCGAGGGCCGGGCCAGGTCGGCGTCGTGGTTGCCGCAGAGGAAGTGCAGCTGCACGCCGCGCGCCGCGCACGCCTCAAGCGCCTGGAATGTGGCCGGGTGGCGGGCAAGGATGGACTTGAGCCGGGACTGGCTCTCATGCTCCGCCAGCCCGGCCAGCTCGAACGTGTCACCCACGAAGGCGACGTGCTGCTGACCTCCGGAGGATGCAGGCACCTCGCGGCGCAGGAACTCGGCCAGCATCCTGCCGGGGCTCCGGGGGTCGTCATCCGATACGCCCAGATGGAGGTCGCTGAGAAGCCACCACCGCGCCCCACTGCTCACGCGAGCAGCTCCAGCACGCGAGGAAGGAAGAGGAGCACGCACAACACCCACATGACAGCGATGAGCCCGCGGCCTTCCCTTCGGCTGAAGATGGCGGGGCCTGCACGCTGCCCGGTGTCTGGACCGGTGACCGGTCCGGCGCGGCGGACCTCGATCGTGACGAGGGTGACGAGCAGCACGGCGGCCACGAACAGCCCCGCCACTTCGAACACAAGGCCGTTCGACGCGACCAGATCCTCCAGTTCCTCCATCACCAAGCCACCTCCTGCCGTGCGCGCACTATGCATGCGAGGACGGTAATCACGCCCATCGTGACGACGCAAGCCTGCCACGACCACAGCGCGAGGTAGAACATCGCCGTTGACACCACCGTCAGCGTGGCCAGGCCGATCGCCAGGACGAGCACCGCGCCAAGCGCGAGGTCGGTCACCTGCGTGAGTCGGGCCAGTGCCTGCCCCGGAAGGAGGACGAGGACAGCTATCGCGGCGACCGCCTGCAGCGGTGCCGGCAGCCCGACAACGGTCGCCACCGACAGCACAACGGCCGCGAGACCGAGCGCCACGGTCGGCCGGCTGACGCCGCTCATTCTGGCACCACCTCGTACACGCGCACGTGGGGGTTTCTGAACGAGAGCTGCACACCCTCCTGGGTCCTCAGCCACCTCTCCATTTCGGCGAAGTCGGGGGCGGTGGTGTCCCCTTGGATGACCAGACTCGCCTCGCCCGAACTCATCAGCACCAGGTAGGCGCCCTGGGCATTGCGCCGGGCGTATTCATAGACAGTTGGGGCGCACGTCGCCGGCGTCAGGTCCTGCTGGCACAGGTCCTCGATCGTCCGGTACTGGTGGTCGAGGTAGGCGTCTTCGCGCCACGGCGTCGGATGCGCGGCCGAGATGATCGCCGAGTCGGGCGGTGCCATCTCCTCCACGGCGTCCATAGCGGCGATCTCACTGTCGGCGAAGACGTCATACTGCGCGTTGCCGAACCTGCCGGTCACCGTCAGCGCCGCCAGCAGGAAACAAGTGAGCACGAGCGCTCCCGTCGCGCGGGAGGAGGGACGTGCGCTGCCCTCCGTGGGAAGCAGGATCGAGCATGCCTGCAGGGCGATGAACGGCAGCGCGAACAGGGAGACACGGATGAGCATCTCGCCGCCGTACATCTGCACGGGGAAGATCAGCACCGGGGCGAGGGCGAGAAGGATGACCCGGATGTCGAGGCGGCCTCTGCGCCAGTCCCGCACCGCCCCCGCCGCGGCGAGCGTCCACAGCACGATGGTGAGAAGGACCCGGAGCTGCACCACGACCACGTGTCCCGGGGTCCCGCTCACCCGGTCGACGACGTTTGACGTGATCGCGGCCCCCAGCCCCGCATCCTCGAGGGGCGGGTGCCCGACGAGGTATGGACTCGCAGGGTAGACGAGCCAGAGCACCAGCACGATGCCGGCGATCAGCGGGAGCCGGCTGGGCCAGACCCGTCCGCTCAGAGTGAGGGCGGTGATGGCAACGACCATCATGAACGGTGTCAACTGATGGCTCGCGCAGATGACGACGATGAGCAGCAGGGCCACCACCAGGGCGCCCACCCGGTGTCCCGGGCGGGAGTCGGCGGGCGCCCGTCCCCGCCACCACTCCGCCAGGTCCGCCGGTCGGAAACCGCGGAAGGGGGCGGGCCGGGCGGCCAGCGGGCCGACGAGCAGCCCGATCATGACGATGTACAGGAAAAAGCCGAAGGCCTGGGGAGACAGGTAATCCTGGTCCTGCCAGTTGCCGAGGCAGAAGAGCCAGAGCACCAGCCAGCGCCGTCGCGGATCGCTCGTGAGGAAGCGCGTCGCCGCGCCCACGGCAGTGAGCCACAGAGCCACGTTGAACACCGGTGCCCACAGGGCCACGGTCACCGGGTCGAGACCGGTCGCCGCGAGCATTGTCGCCAGCAGGGCGAAAAAGCCCGGCCAGTTGAAGTAGGCGTCGATGCCGGGATCCACCCCAACCTGCGAGAGGGCGTCGGAGACTCCAAGGTGACGGAACGCGACCTCACCCCGCGGTACGTCCGTCACGAAGATCGCGGTCCCGAAGAGCACGAGCACGAAGACCACGAGGAGGGACATCATGACCGGGCGGCGAGCCGGGCCATCGGCATCCCCCCGCAGCGCCACGAAGAAGGCGATGTTCAGGATCAGGACCCCGATCCAGAACGGGAAGGGCAGCACGGCGACAAGCCCCAGATCGCTCTCCACGGGCACGGACACCGTGGAGGCGGCGCCCGCGGCAAGGGCCAGCGACACGACTCCCGCCACGATGCACAGCACATCGCGGCGTTTCCAGCGCCCCCCGGTGGGTCGAGTCACTTCAAGTTCATCGATCATCGCGTCTCCCGCCTGACGTGTCGAAGGATGGCAACCAGCCGGAGGCCGATCACCGCGGCCCCGGCGGAAAGCGCCAGCAGAAATGCGAGGGCCATGGCGCTGGCGCCCCTTTCGGCGGCCAGCAGCGCTGCTGTGGAGACGGCGGTTCCGACCATCACGCCAACAATGATCGGCTCGACATAGCGCCCGCGGATTCGGCACACGGCGTTATAGGCCTGAAGCACCGCGTACGGCACCACTCCGACCGCCAACAACCGAAGGGCGACGGTGGACGTGTCGGCGTAGTTCTCCCCGAGCAGGTGGAGCAGCGGGCGGGCGAAGACGATGAGGACGACGGCAGCCACGCATCCCAAGGCAAGTGACCACCGGAAACTCGCTAAGAATTTCGGCACGAGCCGGCCGGGGTCGCGGACACCTTCGGAGAACTGGACGATGCTCATCAGCATTGGAGCGGTGTACGCGGCCCACGCCATCATCCATGCGGGATACCAGTAGGCAGCGGTCGCCGGCGATACCAGCTGCGCGAGCAGGAGCGGCAGGATCAGCCCGGGGGCGCGCTCGGTGAGCGTGATCAGCTGGTTTGGGATGCCAAGAACCAGCAGTGAACGGCTGTGCGCCAGGTGCAGGGATGGCCGCGGCCGGTAGCCGATCAGTCGTCGCAGCTGAATCATGCCGATGAGGAAGGCCACAACCGATCCGAAGGTCCAGCAGACCATCAGGATGTCGGCGGCGGCGCCGTTCCTCCACCAGGCAAGAAGCGCTGCCGCCCCAAAGGAGAGCACGCCGCTCACCGTGTACCGGGTCGTCGCGCTGGCGCCGCGGCCCAGTGCCACCAGCGTTTGGTCCAGCACGGTGCACATCGTCCCTGCCACGACGGCCACGAGGAACGTGACCCAGAAGAGGATCGAGGTGGACGCTGTCTCCGCGTTGGCGGTCATCAACTGGAGAAAGAGGAAGCCGAGGGCCAGCACGGTGCCGGTCACCGCCACGATGCCGAACGCGGAATTCAACACCCGCGCGGGTGACTCCCCCCGCCCCACGGAGACGATCACCGCCGACCCGGTTCCCAGCACCGCGAGCTGCGTGCAGAGAATCACCGCCGAGACCGCCGCGGTGGTGAGCCCGACCTCATGGTCGGTTGTCGCGCGGGCGGCCACGATCCAGAAGGCGAAACCCGTACCCGTCGCGGCGGCCTTGGCCACGACGAGGCCGATCGAGCTGTGCAGGGCGGAACGCCGGACGACCGTCGAGGGGTCCGGGACCGCGGAGGCCCGCTCAGCCCACACGACCGAGGCCCTTTGCCATGCCCGCGTAGTTGTACCAGCAGAAGGCGAGGTAGTAGCGCAGCCACCGGGGCTGGCCCCCGGCAAGGCTCAGGGCGCTGCCCCGGACGGCCGCGGCGGCGGGCAGCAGAGCCAACCTCGCACCGCGCCAGCCGTGCTTGCGGATCATCCGCCCGAGGCCCTTTCCATCCATGAGGAACTGATCGAGCGCAAAGTCAAAGTCGTCGGCGGCGAACCGGTGTTCGACCAGGACCTTTTGTGACACGCCCGTTCGCATGCCCGACTGCCTCATCCGCCAGCGCAGCTCAATGTCCTCCCCCGACTTGAACGAGTCGTCGAAGCCCACGCCCAGCATCAGCTCCCGGTCGATGACCGTTGCCACCAGTCCAAACCAGTTGCGGCTGCGGCCGGTGCGGTGGTGATGGGCCAGCGCCTGCCCCCAGTAGCCCGGTCCAGCGACGCTTTCCAGACCGGCTTGGAGTGCGTCGTAGCCCTCCTCCACCAGTTCCGTAAGCAAGTCAGCGACCCCCGTCGGCCCGAACACGACGTCGGAGTCGACGAGCAGGACCCACCGGGTGCTGCTGCTCTTCACACCGAGCGTTCGGGCCCACGGCAGGCCCCGGCCCTCGTCACTGAGGACCCGGGCACCCGCCGCGGTGGCAATTTCGACGGTGCGGTCGGTGGAGCATCCATCCACCACGATGATCTCGGCGACACCGGACTGGCTCAGGGCCTCGAGGCATCGCGGGAGCATGCTCTCCGCGTTACGGGCCGGAACGACAGCGGTGACCGCGCTGGGGCTGGAATCCACTGTTCACTCCTCAGGACTGCTCGTCGAGGACCGAAGGAAGCATCTCCTCAAGGAAACGAACGATGTCGTCCGAGGCCTGGTCCGCCGAGTACGCGGAAGGCACCTGCAGAAGGTAGCAGGGCCGACCGTCGAGCGCCTTGCTCAGCACGACCCCTTTTGCGGCGAAGTGCTCGCGCCACGAGATGACGGACGTGGCCGCCAGGCTGGTCACGACCCGCTGCGAGAAGCCCGCCATCTCGATGTGGAAGTTGCCGATCATGCGGTCGACCATCCAGTCCTTCGTCCGCTCGACGATCCGGGACCGGCTGCCCTCGAAGCGCTCGATGTAGACGGCGACCGCGAGCGGGGCCGAGGTTGTCACCTCCCGTCCGGGGAACGCGCTTGACGCATCGACCATGCGGTGCTCCGGCGACCATTTGCGGGAGAAGTCCGCGACGCGCGGATAACGAATGACGTACGGGTGCACCAGTGTGGTGAGGCGGCCGACGGTCTGGGAAAGCCCTGAGGGGACGAGGGGCTTCCGGACACCTTCGAACAGGTGCGGGTAGATGGCCCGGTGGTGCGGTTTGATGAACATCGGCTTCGCATAACCGAGCTGCGTGCCGTCCTCGGCGAGGAAGGCCCAGTCGTCGCCCATGAACGACCATCCCTCGCGCCTCATCAGCTTGGCCGCGGTGCTCGTCTTACCGGTGCCTCCGGCGGCGGGAAGCGCGATCGCATGACCGTTGTAGGCCATCGTTGCCGCATGGAACATGGCGGCACCCTGGCCGACCATCGCGGCGTCGAGAACTGGGACCACGGAGGTCAGCAACTCGCCCGCCCCGTGAATGCGCCACTGCTCGGGCTCCCTGACGATCTGGACCCGATCGTGTTGGAAACGCACGCTGGTCTCCGTGTACGCGAGCTCGTGCTCGAGCAGACCCGCCTCCGGCATCGGCTCCGGCTGGCTATCGACGATGATGTCGGCCGGCCCTTCGGTGTCGGTAGCGAAACACGCCAACATGCTCTGGAGCTGGGTCGCTGACGGCGCATTTGCGTCGACGCGGATCCTCACCCGGCCGTGGATGTCGAAGTGCAGTGCCTTTGTACGCCCGGTGCGCATATCGTCCCCTGTCTGGAAGGTGTCGGTTGAGTGGTAAATCTGGGGTGCACGGCGTCGGACGTGCTTTGGTTCCCGCGGTGCTACCCGGCGGTGACCTCTAAACGGGTCAACTCGCGCTCATCAAGTGAAGAACGCTCTGCGGATCCGTGGGTGTTCGAGGGAAGCTCACATTGGAATAGGCGTATTTCACCCGCCGCAGCACCTCCGGGCGGGCCCCGGCAGTGGGGGCCTCCCACACGAGGCACTCGTGGGCCATGGTCCGGAGCACCCGCCACCCGTCCCGAAAAGTCTGCAGATTAGATGCCCCGGAAATACGGTCCAGCTCCAGGCTGGGGACCTCGGCAATCCGGAGGCCGGCCTTCGCCGCCCTGACAATCAGTTCCGTCTCGATCTCGAATCCCTCGGATTCCAGCTGCAGGACCTCAAGGCACTCCCGCCGGAAGGCGATGTAGCCGTAGCAGAGGTCCGAGTAGTTGCTGTGCAGGACCACGTTGGCCAGCCCGGTCAGGGCATGGTTTCCGGCCCGCCGCAGCCAGGTCAGGTCCTCGGAGCCGCCTCCGGTCACATGCCGGGAGCCTTTGACGAAATCGAAGTCGTGCTGCAGCGGGGAGACGAACCAGCCGATCTCCTGCGGGTCCATGCTTCCGTCGGCGTCGAGCATGACGATGATGTCGCCGGAGGCCGCCGCGAACCCGGCCCGCAGCGCGACACCCTTGCCCCTCCGCTGCTCATTCACGACCACGACATCCCCCCGGACTGCACGTGCCACCTTGACAGTATTGTCGGTGGAGCGGCCGTCGACGATGACGACCTCGTCCACGTAGGAGGGCATGCGGCGAAGCACCCATGGGAGGTTCATTTCCTCGTTCAGGGTCGGTATCACCACGCTGACCGAGGCCGTCGGGGATGGCGCGTTGCGGTTGGCCAACGAGTTGGGGCCGGGGTACGGGATAGTCACGATCTCACCACTTTGCAAGCGAACGGTTGTGTCTGGCCGGCGGCCATGGGGAGCGGGCCGGACGGGCTCGGCGAACAGTCCTTGCGGATGACAATTCCCATTACTCGGCTCCAACTTTCGAGGTCGCACTTTCGAGGTCGCACCGGGTGCCCGTCCTCCAAAAGAACCCCGGGCCCTGGGTGGTGACGCTAGGTGTACAAGGGGTGAACCAGGGGTGCTGCTTGGTGAAACCCACACTAGAACTTGATCTTTGGAGTGTCGTCGAAACTGCCTACCCGACTTGATTTAGCCGTTACCTGAGCTTCTCGTTCGCTACTTGGAGAAATGGTCGGAGGCGTACTCGTGCGCTACGGCCCGTTACTTATCTCGGGCTGACGCCGGACTCCCCGGGCGCTGTCACGGCTGTCACGCTGTCCCGCCGTCCCGCTGTCCCGCTGTCCCGCTTTCTCGATGGGTTCAGCCCACCGAGTCTCCGATCAGCGCGTTGGGTAAATCGCGCTGGATATATACGGCAGAACCTCCGGTGCTTCCGCGGGCAGCGACCGGCCCGGCTGTGCAAAGCGCTCCGGCCGGCCTGAATCTTCCTTGATGAAGGCTTCCCGGTAGCCCAGGGAGCCGCGGGTGATCGATCACGGGACGTCTCCGTCGCGTCCGGGAGCCCAACCGCCAAGGTGCAGGGCTTTCCTGGAGGGACTACAGGAGCTGGTCCGTGTAAACGCCGCCCGGAACTCCGGTATACCACCAAGACAAGTACTTGGCGGCAGGGCGCGAGTAATCACCACCGAGCGAACTTACGGGTTTGGCGACTTCTTCAAGTAATGAACGCACAGCCCGGGTAACGCCTAAATCAAGTCGGGTAGGCAGTTTCGACGACACTCCAAAGATCAAGTTCTAGTGTGGTTCCACCGGGCAGCACCTCCGGTTCACCTTCTGTACATCTGCTTCACCCGCCCAGGGCCCGGGTTCTCTTGGAGGACGGGCGCCCAGCGCGAGGGTTGAAGCCGGGTACTGAACCCGTCCGGCCCGCTCCCATGGCCGCCGGCCAGACACAACCGTTCGCTTGCAAAGTGGTGAGATCGTGACTATCCCGTACCCCGGCCCCAACTCGTTATCCAACCGCACCGCGCCATCCCCGACGGCCTCGGTCAGCGTGGTGATACCGACCCTGAACGAGGAAATGAACCTCCCATGGGTGCTTCGCCGCATGCCCTCCTACGTGGACGAGGTCGTCATCGTCGACGGCCGGTCAAAGGACCACACGGTCGATGTGGCCCGGGCGCTTCGCGTCGACGTCCTGGTTGTGTCCGAACCCCGTGCCGGCAAGGGCTGCGCCCTCCGGGCCGGGTTCGCGGCGGCCTCAGGCGACATCATCGTCATGCTCGACGCCGACGGAAGCATGGACCCGCAGGAGATCGGCTGGTTCGTCTCTCCGCTGCAGCACGACTTCGATTTCGTCAAAGGCTCCCGGCATGTGACCGGAGGCGGCTCCGAGGACCTGACCTGGCTGCGGGAGGTCGGAAACCGCGCCCTCACCGGGCTGGCCAACGTGGTCCTGCACAGCAACTACTCGGACCTCTGCTACGGCTACATCGCCTTCCGGCGGGAGTGCCTTGAGGTCCTGCAGCTGGAATCCGAGGGATTCGAGATCGAGACGGAACTGATCGTTAAGGCGGCGCGGGGAGGACTTCGTATCGCAGAGGTTCCAAGCATGGAATTCAACCGGATTTCGGGCGCCTCGAATCTGCAGACGTTCCGTGATGGGTGGAGGGTGCTGCGCACCCTCGCACGGGAGTGCGCGGCCTGGGACGCACCCACCGGCGGGGCCCGCCCCGAAGCGCTCCGGCGGGTGAAATACACCTATCCCAGCGTCCGTCACTCACGGACTCCAACCGATCCCCGTAGCGTGCTTACCCTCGCGGAAGGTGCCTGATATGTCGCCCACTGGAGTACGCCCCACGGTTTCCGTGGTCATCTGTTCCTACACCCAGGAGCGGCTGAAGCTCATGACCCGTGTCGTCGAGTCAGTACGGGCCCAAACGGTGCCCCTGCAGCAGATCATTATCGTCGTCGACCACAACAAGAACCTCTATAAGCACCTCATTGCGAATTTCAGTGCCGTGACGATTGTGGAGAGCACCGGCCAGCCCGGGCTGGCCGGTGCGCGCAACACCGGAATCGCCCACGCGACGTCGGACATTGTTGCGTTCCTCGACGACGACGCCGAGGCGGCCCCGAACTGGATTGAACGCCTGATCTCGTTCTACGACGATCCCGATGTGCTCGCCGTGGGCGGGCACGTCGACCCGGTCTGGGAAGCGGGCCGTCCCGGATACTTCAGCGAGGAACTCGACTGGATCGTGGGATGCAGCCACCGGGGCCTGCCGCGGATGGCGACCGAAGTCCGCAACCTGATCGGTGCGAACATGTCTTTCCGGCGGGAAATCCTCGAGCATGTCGGCGGTTTCAACCAGGACCTCGGCCGGCAGACCCTCAAGCCACTCGGTTGCGAGGAGACGGAAATCTGCATCCGGGCCACCATCGCCTCCCCGGGCTCCCGCATCGTCTACGATCCGACCGCCGTGGTCCATCACCACGTCCCCGCCACCAGGGGAACCTTCCGGTACATGGCGGCACGAGCCTGGTCAGAAGGGCTCTCCAAGGCCCAGGTGAGCCATCTTGTGGGCCACAAACGCGCCCTGCGGTCCGAACGGCACTATGTCCGGAGGATCCTTCCCCGCGCCGTCCTGTCCGGACTGCGGGATTGGGGCACAGGCAAGGACAGCGCCGGGTTGGGCCGCGCGGGAGCCGTCGTCGCAGTGCTTGGCATCACCACCGGAGGATATCTCCGGGGACGTCAGCTCGCCCATCTCGCCCGCACCCGCTCGGCCGAGCCAGTACCTGCCGCTGCCGAATGGCGAACCGTCCAGTGAGGGCTTAGGCTCTCTGCCACCGTCGCCGGCGGGAGCCGTTCCGGCCGGATGCCGGCCAGTGCGCCGTCCGCCCCGGAAGACGGCGGCGTGGTCCGCCGGTTGCACCGCGGCCGAGGTCAGCGGCCGAGGGGCCGGCCGGCCATTCCTTCGAGCCGCGCGATCCGCTGGGGCATCGGCGGATGGCTCGCGAAGAGGCGCTGCACTCCCCCGCCCCGGAAGGGGTTGGCGATCATCAGGTGCGAGGTGTTGACGAGCCGCTGGTCCTGCGGCAGCGGTGCCCGCTGCGTCCCCATCTCCAGCTTGCGCAACGCCGAAGCCAGCGCCAGCGGGTCGCCGGTCAGGCGCGCGCCGTCCTCGTCGGCGTCGTACTCGCGGGTCCGGCCGATCGCCATCTGAATGAGCCCGGCCGCCATCGGGGCGAGGAAGGCCAGCAGCAGCGCGGCGATCGGATTCCCGCCGGAACTGCGGTTCCCGCCCATCAGGCCGGTGAAGGCGAACATCTGCGCCAGCGAGGTGATCACCCCGGCGACGGCGGCGGCGACGGAGCCGGTGAGGATGTCGCGGTTGTAGACGTGCATGAGCTCGTGCCCGAGCACCCCGCGCAGCTCGCGCTCATTGAGCAGCTGCAGGATGCCCTGGGTGCAGCACACCGCGGCGTTCTGCGGATTCCTGCCGGTGGCGAAGGCGTTGGGCGCAAGGGTCGGTGAGATGTAGAGCCGCGGCATGGGCTGGTTCGCCCGCGCACTGAGCTCGCGCACGATCCGGTACATCGCCGGCGCCTGCTGCTCGCTCACTTCGACCGCGCGCATGCTGCGGATCGCCAGCTTGTCGCTGTTCCAGTAGCTGTAGGCCACAGAGCCGACCCCGATGAGGGCGAAGATCAGCAGGAAGGACGAGTTCCGGGTGGCGCCCGCGATCACCGCACCGAAGAGCAGGAACAGTCCCATGAGCGAGCCGAACAACAGCGCGGTCTTGGCTCCGTTGAAGTGTCTGTGCACTGTACGGCATCTCCTTCGAAGGGTCTTGTCTAGGGAGAACGGGCGGGCGCGGCGCCGTGTTCCACCGATCCTACGGCCGCCCGGAGGGCACGGTCGAAGCGGCACGCGCCGCGGTTTCAGGCCTGCGGGTTACGCGAATCGTACTGGGCGAAACGGGGCTGCCACTTCGCCAGCAGCCCCACGAGGGCGATGCACAGCAGGCCGCCGATCACCGGCGTCCAGCCCTCCCCCAGCCACTCGGCGCCGCCGCCGGCGACCATGTCGCCCAGGCGCGGGCCTCCGGCGACGACGACGATGAAGACGCCCTGCAGCCGCCCGCGCATCGCATCGGGGGTGGCGGACTGCAGGATGGTGCTGCGGAACACCGAACTGACCGAGTCGGAGATGCCGGCGAGGACGAGGCAGAGCGCGGCTGGGATGATCCAGGGCGTCACCGCACCGCCGGCACCGGGTCCGGTGGCTCCGGCCGCGACGACCACGAGGCCGAAGGCGCTCACAGAGGCGCCCCAGCCCACAATGGACCACAGCACGGCCAGGCCTTGGCGGTGGATCCGGCCGAGCGGGCCGGAGAACAGTCCCGCCAGCACCGAGCCGAACGCCACGGCCGCGAGCAGGATGCCCACGGTAAATTCGCCGCCGCCGATCAGGACCGCGCCGATGGCCGGCAGCAGCGCCCGCGGCTGGGACAGGATCATGGCGGCGAGGTCGACGAGGAAGGTCATGCGGATGTTCGGGCGGGTGCCCAGGAATCTGAACCCCTCGAGCACCGAGGACAGCCCCGCCCGCCGGGTTGGTCCCTCGGGCGGCATGGGCGGGAGGCTGAACATGGCCCAGAGCGCCGCGGTGAAGGTGACGGCGTCGATCGTGTAGGTCCAGGCGTAGCCGACCTGTGCCACCAGGACGCCTGCGAGCAGCGGTCCCACCGTGAAGGCCAGGCCGAAGGTGAGCATGCTCAGCGCATTGGCCGCGGGCAGGAGTTCGGGCCGCACGAGCCGCGGAATGATCGAACTGCGGGTGGGCTGGTTGACCCCGGCCGCGCCGCTCTGCACCGCGACCAGGAGGTACAGCAGCCAGACGTTGTTGAGGCCGGCCCAGGCCTGCGCGGCGATGGCGATGGTCGTCAGCCACAGGGCGAGTCCGGAGAACAGCGCCACCGTTCGTCGGTCGTGGGCGTCGGCGATCGCGCCGCCGTACAACCCGGCCACCACCAGCGGCACCAGCGCGAAGAGTCCAAGCAGGCCCACGCTCAGGCTTGAGGCGGTCAGGGCATAGACCTGGAGGCTGACGGCCACCAGGGTGAGCTGGGTGCCGGTGGCGGAGAGGGTCGTGCCGATGTAGAGCCGGCGGAAGGCCCTGCTCTCCTTCAGTGGCGTGAGGTCGGCGAGGAGTTTGGGCACTACAAAAGTGTAGCCGCGATGTGGTTCGCACCGGCAACTACCGCCGCCGGGCCTGTCCGGAGGTTACGCCCGGCGGTGCTACTCGGCGGCGGCGATCGCCTCGTCGACCCCCTTGAGCACCCGGCGGTCCGCGATCGGCCGGAAGTGGCCCATGGTCTCGAGCTGGATATTGCGCGCCCCCTTAAGGAAACTGCCGCCGGGGATGTGCGGGTCGAAACGCCCGTAGATCGAGGTGATGCGGGAATTGACCTTGAGGTTGCTCCCGAGCGAGACCAGGGTGCGGTTCCGGGGAGCGAAGGCCCGGATGCTCGGCAGGACGAAGAAGTTAGCGTAGACCGAGCCCGAGAAGGGGGTGTTGATGGCGACGAGCCGGCTGACGCGGGTTCCGGGCAGGGTCATCAGGTACTTGCCGATCAGTCCGCCCTTGCTGTGGGCGACGATGACGACGTCGCGCAGGTCGCGCTCCTCGAGGTATTCGGCGGCCAGCGCCGCCATCGCCGGCACGGAGCCGCGGTTGTAGCCGAGCTTTTCCACGACGTGCACCGGATGCCCGGCCCGGTGCAGATGGGCGGCGACCGGGCGCATGAACTGCCACGGCTCGTAGACGCCCGGGATCAGCAGCACCGGCAGCTTCGCCGGGCCCTGGGCGGACTCCGGCCCCGCAACGAGGTACCGCGCCGGGTCTTCGCGCACGAGGAGGCCGTGAAGCTGCCAGAAGCCGACGTACGCATAATCGAGTGTCCAGGCCCACGCCCGCCGCAACAGATCCATCGTCCCACCGTACCCAGCCAGACCGGTCGACGGGACGCAAGTTAGACGGACCTTATTATGAATCCCTCAGAATTAGTGGTTGACTCCCTCCATGACCGACACCGCTCCGCATCCCACCGCGCGCGAGGCGCAGTGGTCGCAGGAGCTGCGCGGCCACGGACGCCGGGTGACCCGGCAGCGCCTCGCCGTCCTTACCGCCGTCGAGCGTTCCCCCCATGCGACCGCCGACGACGCCGCCGCGGACGTGCGCCAGGAACTGCCGCACATCGCCGTGCAGTCGGTGTACGTCATCCTCGCCGACCTCACGGCCCTGGGCCTGCTGCGCCGCATCGAGACCCCGCACTCCCCCGCCCGGTACGAGACCCGCGTCGGCGACAACCACCACCACGCGGTGTGCACGGGCTGCGGACGGATCGAGGACGTGGAGTGCGCCGTCGGCCACGCCCCCTGCCTGACCCCTCAGTGGTCCCCCGGTTCGGCCGGGATGACCATCCAGATCGCCGACGTCCTCTACCAGGGGCTGTGCGGCGACTGCCGCGCCCCCGCCGCCAGCCCAACGATTTACCCCAGCAGCACCACAGAAACAGGAGCACAGTGAACGCCAACTTCAGCACTACGCAGTCCGGGGCGCCCGTCGTCGATGACAGCAACTCCTCGGCGGTCGGCCGCGACGGAGCGATCCCGCTGACCGACCACTACCTGATCGAGAAGCTCGCCCAGTTCAACAGGGAGCGCGTCCCCGAGCGCGTCGTCCACGCCAAGGGCGGCGGCGCCTTCGGTGTCTTCGAAACCACCGAGGACGTCAGCATGTACACCAAGGCAGCGCTGTTCCAGACGGGCGCCGTCACCGAGACGCTGCTGCGCTTCTCTTCGGTCGCCGGCGAGCAGGGCTCCCCCGACACCTGGCGCGACCCCCGCGGCTTCGCCCTGAAGTTCTACACCTCCGAGGGCAACTACGACCTCGTGGGCAACAACACGCCCGTCTTCTTCATCCGCGACGGCATCAAGTTCCCGGACTTCATCCATTCGCAGAAGCGCCTCCCCGGCACGAATCTGCGCGACGCGGACATGCAGTGGGACTTCTGGACCCTGAGCCCGGAATCCGCGCACCAGGTGACCTGGCTGATGGGCGACCGCGGCCTGCCCGCTTCCTGGCGCACCATGAACGGCTACGGGTCGCACACCTACATGTGGATCAATGAGGCCGGCGAGAAGTTCTGGGTCAAGTACCACTTCAAGTCCAACCAGGGCCACGAGACCCTTACCGTGGACGAGGCCGAGTCGCTGGCCGGCTCGGACGCCGACCACCACCTGCGTGACCTCGCCGAGAACATCGCCAAGGGCAATCACCCGAGCTGGGACCTCAAGGTCCAGGTCATGCCCTACGACGACGCGAAGGACTACCGGTTCAACCCGTTCGACCTCACGAAGGTCTGGCCACAGGGCGACTTCCCGCTGATCCCGGTCGGGAAGCTCACCCTGAACCGCAACCCGGAGAACTACTTCGCGCAGATCGAGCAGGCGACCTTCGCACCGTCGAACTTCGTGCCGGGCATCGCCGCCAGCCCCGACCGCATGCTGCAGGCGCGCATCTTCTCCTACGCCGATGCGCACCGCTACCGTGTGGGCACCAACCACGCCCAGCTGCCGGTGAACATGCCCAAGAGCGAGGTGCGCAACTACTCCAAGGACGGCGCGGGCCGGTACCACTTCAACTCCGCCTCCACCCCGGTGTACGCGCCGAACTCGGTGGGCGGCCCCGCGGCCGACCCGGCGATCTACGGTCCGCACGGCGGCTGGGAGAATGACGGCGAGCTCGTGCGCGCCGCCCACACCCTGCACGCCGAGGACGACGACTTCGGCCAGGCCGGCACGCTCTACCGCGAAGTCTTCGACGATGCGGCCCGGGCCCGGTTCCTCGAGACGATCACCGGCGCCGTCGGCGGCGTGGTCAGCTCCGAGATCCGCGAGCGGGCCATCCAGTACTGGACCAACGTCGACGCCGACCTCGGTGCCAAACTGCGGGCCAACCTCGGTTCCGGCGAAACCCCGGCGTCGGAGTCGGAAGCGGCCCTGTACTAGGAGCCCGTCCGCGCCGTACGCGCCAGAAAACGACGAACGCACCCGGTTTTCCGGGTGCGTTCGTCGTTTCGGGGTGCGTCCGTCGTGAACGGAGGCGGTCAGCGCGTCCCGGCGCCGACCATCTCGTCGGCGTCCGGCCCGGCCCGGCCCGCCGGGGTCTTCGCGTTGAGCTGGGAGTGGCGGTAGCCGTATGCGAAGTAGATGGCGAATCCGGCGACCAGCCACACGGCGAAGAACACCCAGGTGATCGTGGCGAGGTTGAGCATCAGGTAGATGCACAGCAGTGCCGACGCGATCGGAATGATCTTGCCGAAGGGCACCCGGAACGCCGGCAACAGGTCAGGTCGCTTGCGCCGCAGCACGAGGATGCCGACGCTCACCATGATGAAGGCGGAGAGGGTGCCGATGTTGATCATCTCTGCGAGGATCTCGACCTGGGTGAACCCCGCGAGCAGGGCGACGACGACGCCGCAGAGGATCTGCGTGCGCGCCGGAGTGCCGCGCTTCTCGGAGGTGCGGCTCAGGAAGCGGGGCATGAGGCCGTCGCGGCTGAGGGCGAAGACCACCCGGGCCAGGCCCATGAGCAGCACCATGATGACGGTGGTCAGGCCGATGAGGCTGCCGATCGAGATGACCCCGGCGGCCCAGTCGGCGCCGACGAGCTGGAAGGCCGTGGCCAGGGACGGGGCGCCCGACTCGCCGAGCTCGGTGTGGGAGACCATGCCGGTGACCACGAGGGTCACGAGGATGTAGAGCACCGTGACGACGGCGAGGCCGGCGAAGATGCCGCGCGGCAGGGTCCGGCTCGGGTTCTTGACCTCTTCGGCCGAGGTCGCGACGACGTCGAACCCGATGAAGGCGAAGAAGACCAGCGCGGCGCCGGAGATGATTCCGGTGAAGCCGAACGCCGACGGGGTGGCTCCGGAGAGGAAGGACAGGAAGGGCTGGTCGGCCCACTTGGCCTCGGCGTCGGCCGGCGGCTGGGATTCCGGCACGAACGGCGTGTAGTTCTCCGGGCTGACGTAGAAGAACCCGACGACGATGACGAACAGGACGATCGCGATCTTAATGACGGTAAAGACGCTGTTCACGCGGGCCGAGAGCTTGGTGCCCAGCACCAGCACGGCGGTGAAGATGGCGACGATCAGCAGCGGCCCCCAGTAGAGGGGAAGCCCGAAGAAGCTGATCTCCGAGGGCACGTCGAGGTTGAGCACCGCGAACAGGTCGCTGAGGTAGATTCCCCAGAACTTCGCGATGACGGCCGCGGCCATGAGGAGCTCGAGGATGAGGTTCCAGCCGATCACCCAGGCGACGAGTTCGCCCATGGTGGCGTAGGTGAAGACATACGCGCTGCCGGCCACGGGGATCGCAGTGGCGAACTCGGCGTAGCACATGATGGCCAGCGCGCAGGTGATCGCGGCGAGCACGAAGGAGATGGTAACGGCCGGTCCGGCGTTGAACGCCGCCGCCTGGGCCCCGACGGAGAAGATCCCCGCGCCCACGGCTACGGCAACGCCCATGATCATGAGATCCCACGTGTTCAGGGAACGCTTGAGCCTGCGCCCCTTTTCGTCTGAGTCTGCTATCGACTGCTCAATCGATTTTGTGCGCAAAAGGTTCAATGGCCTGCATCTTTCACAGAAGGGGGCGGCAGTCAAGGGAAAACTGCCCAGACAAGCGTATTGAGGTCCAGCGGCTGGGATGGAATTCGTCCACATGGTGAGATGGTTAACGGGGGCCACCATGTGGTCGCCTGGAGAGCATTCGGAGACCGTCCACGACGCCGAAAGCGGCCGCTACATACTAAAACGACCGCCGCGCCGGATATATCCGGTGCGGCGGTCGCTCTCGGGCCCTTCGGCCGCGGAGGAGTGCGCCCGGCGGTCAGCCCGCTGCCGGCACGGCCTCCCGCTGCGGCTCGGGCCGCGGGGTGAGCTTCGCGCCTTCGACGTCGACGTCGGGCAGGATGCGGTCGAGCCAGCGCGGCAGCCACCAGGCCTTCCGGCCCAGCAGGTACATCGCGGCGGGCACGAGGGTCATGCGCACCACGAAGGCGTCGAGGAGCACGCCGAAGGCCAGCCCGAAACCGATCGGCCGGACCATGGTGAGGTGGGAGAACACGAAGCCGGCGAACACCGACACCATGATGATCGCCGCGGCCGTCACCACCCGTGCGCCGTGGCTGAAGCCGACCCGCACCGCGGCCCGGGCGCTACCGCCGTGGACGTACGCCTCGCGCATCCCCGAGACGAGGAACATCTGGTAGTCCATGGCGAGGCCGAACAGCACCCCGATCAGGATGATGGGTAGGAAGCTCAGGATCGGCCCGGGGTTGGTTACGCCGAAGAGGTCACCGAACCAGCCCCACTGGTAGATCGCCACGGTCGCCCCGAAGCTCGCAAGCAGGGAGAGCAGGAACCCCGCGGTGGCGATGAGCGGCACGAGCACCGAGCGGAACACCAGCAGGAGCAGGATCAGCGACAGCCCGACGACGATGCCCAGGTACAGCGGCATGGCCTCCATCAGCCGGGCCGAGACATCGATGTTCGCGGCCGTCTGGCCTGTCACGGACACGGAGACGCCGGTCGTGTCCTCGATGCCGTCGGAGGAGGCGCGCAGGGTGCGGACGAGGTCCTCGGTGGATTCGCTGGCCGGCCCCTCCTCCGGGAGCACCTGGAAGACGGCGGTGCGCCCGTCTGCGCTCACCGAGGCGGGGATCGACGCGGCGACGTCCGGGATGTCCGCCAGCAGGTCGTTGACGTCGAGCTGCAGTTCGGCCAGGTCGGCCGCGCTGTCGGTCGCGGGCATCGCCCCGACGACGATCAGCGGCCCGTTGGCGCCCTCGCCGAACTTCTCGTCGACGGTGCTGTAGGCCTGGAAGGCGGTGGAGTCGGCGGGTTCGGATCCGCCGTCGGGCAGGCCGACCCGCAGCTGGGCCGCGGGCACGGCGATGGCGCCGAGCAGCAGGATGCCGGCCACGAGGGTGAGTGCGGGCCTGCGGGTGACGAGGCCGCCCCAGCCGCGGCCGCGCTCGGCCCGCCGGTCCTGGTCCCGCTGCTCCTCCTCCGAGGAGGTTCCGCCGGACCGGCGGGCATGGCGGGCCCACGCCCGCGCGGAGATGAGCCGGGTGCCGAGAACGGCGAGCAGCGCGGGGGTGAGGGTCAGGGCCACGAGCACCGAGACGGCGACAGTTCCCGCGGCGGACAGGCCCATGACGGTGAGGAACGGCAGGCCGGGCACGGCGAGCGCTGCCAGCGCCACCACGACGGTGAGCCCGGCGAAGAGCACGGCGTTGCCGGCGGTGCCCGTGGCCCGGCCGACCGACTCCTCAAGGCCCATCCCGTGCAGGAGCTGCGTGCGGTGCCGGTTCACAATGAACAGGGAGTAGTCGATGCCCACGGCCAGGCCCAGCATCAGCGCCAGGACCGGGGAGATGCTGTTCATCTCGATGATTCCGGACAGGGCGAAGGTGATGCCCACGCCGACGCCGACGCCGATCACGGCCATCAGGAGCGGCAGGCCGGCGGCGACGAGCGTACCGAGCATGAGGATCAGGACCAGGGCGGCGACGAGCAGGCCGATGATCTCGGCGTAGCCGAAGATCTCGGAGACGTCTTCGACGATGTCCTTGCTGTAGTCCACGGTGACGCCGCCGCCGGCGGCGGTTGCGGCTTCCTCCTGCACGGCTTCGCGCAGCTCCGGGGACACGGCGTTGATGGATTTCTCGAACTGGACGCTGGCGACGGCGGCAGAGCGGTCGTCCGCCACCAGCCGCACACCGGAGGAGGCCTCAAGGCGGCGTTCGGCCAGTTCGAGTTCGGTCCGTCCCTGTTCGAGCTCGGCGGCGCTGCCCTCAAGCTCGGCCCGGCTCGCGTCGATGCGCTCCTGCCCCGCGGCCAGCTGGGCCCGGGCGGCCTCCAGCGCAGGAGCAGGCAGGGAGGGCGCGTTCTGGGCGAGCTGGCCGCGCTGGGCGTCGAGCTGCTGCTGGCCCTGCTCAAGCCCGGCCCGGCCGGCCTCGAGCTGCTCCTCACCGGAGGCGAGTTCGGCCTTGCCGGTCTCGAGTTCGGCCCTTCCGCCTTCGAGCTGCTCCGTCACGGCGAAGGGGTCGACGACCGACCTCACGCCGTCGAGGCCGGCGACGCCGCCGAGGGCCTCCCGGACCGCGGACTCCTGGTCCGGGGTGAAGGCCGCGCCGTTCTCGGTCCGGAAGACGACGGTCCCGGTGCCTCCGACGGCCTCGGGCAGTTCGCGCCGCAGTTGGTCCGCGACGCGCTGGGACTCGGTGCCGGGGATGGAGAAGTTGTTGGTAAGGGTGCCGGAGAAGAAGACGGCGGAGGCCCCCACGGCCACCATGACGGTCAGCCAGGCGGAGACGACCCACCACCGCCTGCGGTAGGCGAACTTGCCGAGCCGGTAGAGCAGAAATGCCATGGGAAGTGTCCTTGGGTGACGGAGGTCGGGTAGATGGGGTGACGGAGGTCGGGTCGGCGGGTGCTGATCAGGCGGGGTGTGCGAAGCCGTCCCGGAGCATTGAGAGAGCCAGCAACATGCGTTCCTCGAGGGCGGCCCCGGCATCCCCATACCGGTCGGGGTCGTCGGCGGCCCAGTCGTGCATCGCCGCCTTGGCGCAGGAGAGCACCGAACCGACGAGGGCGCTGACATAGAGGGGCGACGCGCCGCCCTGGAGGTGGTGGGTGACGGCCTCGATGATCCGGGTTTCCGCCCGTTCCCAGGCGTGCAGCTGGGCCCGCAGCAGCTCCGGGCTGCCTGCGGCCATCCGGAAGAGCTCTCCATGCACCGCGAGGTCCTGGACCTTGGCGGTGGCGGCGAGCGCGGCGATCATGGCGTCGAGCAGCGGCTCCCCCGCCGGGCGCCGGGAGAAGCTGGAGATCGCGAGTTCGAGGAAGGATTCGGTGCTGACGTTCAGGGCTTCCTCGGCACTGTGGAAGTAGTTGAAGAAGGTGCGCCGGGAGACCCCGGCCCGGGCCGCGATCTGGTCCACGGTGAACGATCCGGCCCCCTTGCTGCGGGCCAGGGTGAGCGCGGCCTCGGCGATCGCCCGGCGGGTGTCGATCTTGTTCTGTTCCCGACGCCCCACAGGCTCCAGGGGCTCCGCCGCGTCCTCTACCGTTTGCACGCTTCGAGGCTACGCCAAAATTTGCACACTGTGCAAGAAATATTCCGGCGGAAGACAGGCGGACAGGAGACCGGGCCCGCCGCACCGGTCTAGGCTTGCCCGAAAACCTCACCGAAAGGCGTTGAGATGAAGCACCTCACCCTGGGACAGGACCTTGAGGTCTCGCGGCTGGGCCTCGGTTGCATGGGAATGTCGGCCTTCTACACCGGCAGCGGCAGCGACGACGATGCCGCCGTGCGCACTCTCCACCGGGCGCTCGATCGAGGCATCACCTTCTTCGACACGGCCGAGATCTATGGTCCCTACACGAACGAGGAACTGCTGGGCCGCGCTTTCGCCGACCGGCGGGATCAGGTGGTGATCGCCACCAAGTTCGGCGTCATCCGCCACACCGCCTCGGGCGAGCGGGGCCTCGACGGCAGCCCGGCGAACGTGCGCCTGGCCGTCGAGGGGTCGCTGCGGCGCCTCCGCTCCGACTACATCGACCTCTACTACCAGCACCGGATGGACCCCGCCGTGCCCGTCGAGGAGACCATGGGCGCCCTGGCCGACCTCGTAGCCAAGGGGAAGATCCGGCATATCGGCCTTTCCGAGGCGGCCCCGGCCACTCTCCGCCGCGCCCACGCCGTGCACCCCGTGACGGCGCTGCAGACCGAATACTCCCTGTGGACCCGCGACCCCGAGCAGGAGATCCTCCCGCTGGTGCGCGAACTCGGAATCGGGTTCGTTCCGTACTCGCCACTGGGCCGCGGATTCCTTACCGGGACCATCCGCAGCCTCGACCAGCTCGACGAGGCGGACGTCCGGCGCTACAGCCCGCGTTTCGCCGGGGATAACCTCGAAGCGAACATCCGGATTGTCGAACAGGTCGACGCCGTGGCGCAGCAGGTCGGCGCGACCCCCGGGCAGGTGGCCCTGGCCTGGCTGTTCGCCCAGGGCGGGAACATTGCCCCCATTCCGGGCACCCGCAGGATCGAGCACCTCGAGGAGAACATCGCCGCCGAGGACCTGGAGCTGTCGGACGATCACCTCGCGGCGCTCGGCCGCGTCGCCGCCCCGGTCGGGGACCGGTATGCGGACATGTCGACGGTGAACCGCTGACCCGCGGCCCCAGCCGGAGGTAGCGGCCGGGTCCCGCCGCCGGACTCAGCCCAGCGGCGGGGTCCTCGGCGGCGGGGTGCGGCGGCGGCCGGTTGTCTCGAAGGCGGCGGCGAGCCGCAGGAGGGCGGCGTCGTCGTAGGCCCGGCCGGCGAAGGTGAGGCCCACGGGCATGCCGGTGTCGGCCATCGTGCCCATTGGAACGGTCACGGTGGGGATGCCCAGGTGCCGCGGCACCAGGTTGCCGTTGGCGACCCAGACGCCGTTGCGCCACCCCAGGTCGGCCGAGGCCGGATTGACGTCCATGTCGGCCGGTCCGACGTCGGCGGCGGCGGGGAAGACCACGGCGTCGAGGCCGAGGCGCTCCATCCACTCCTCAAGGTCTAGGCGGCGGGTTTCCTCGAGCCCGCGCAAACCCTCGGCCAGGTGCGGGATCGCAAGGAATGACTCCACCGGGTGGTCGCGCACGCGCGCCGGATAGGTGGCGATGTCGTCGTCGAACCCGTCGTAGCGGTCCGGCAGCGCGCCCTCGGGGGCCGGGAAGATCGCCGCGCCGTCGACCGCCGCCAGGCTGTTGAGAGCCGGATCGCCGTTGGCCTTCAGGAAGTCATCCCACGCCCACGACGAGAGGTCGGTGATTTCGCGCTCAAGGTAGCCGGGGCTGACCAGTCCGCGGGTGGCGAGGGTGGGGGCGCCGGGGCGGTCACCCTCGTAGTTGGAGACCACGGGGAAGTCGACTTCCACCACCTCGGCGCCGGCGGCCTCGAGGTCGCGGCGGGCAGCCTCCCAAAGGGCGATCACGGACGGGCGCGTCTCGATGCGCCGTCCGGTGGGCCCGCCGATGCCCGGGTTCTCCCCGGTGCCGGCCTCCGGATCGGCGTTGATGTACATGCGGGGCACCCCGAAGCGCCGGCCCTTCAACGCCGCCCGGGCGCCGTCGGCCCCTGCCGGGGCGAGCGCCGGGTAGGACGGCGGGCGCAGGGCCGACACGGGCGGGATCTCCACCCACGGCTGGGCCCGCCAGAAGTCACCGCGGGTCTCGGCGTCGTCGGCGACGATCACGTCGAGCAGTTCGAGCAGGTCGGCCATGGAACGGGTATGCGGAACGACCACGTCCATGGTGGGGACCAGCGGCCAGTTGCCGCGCACCGAGATCACTCCCCGGGAGGGCGTGTAGGCGCACAGGGCGTTGTTTGAGGCCGGCGCCCGTCCACTGGACCAGGTTTCCTCGCCGAGGCCGAAGGCCGCGAAGCTCGCCGCGGTCGCCGTGCCCGAGCCGTTGGAGGACCCTGAGGCGAAGGCGGCGGGGAGGTAGTCGGCGTTGTAGGGGCTTTCGGCGCGCCCGTACAGTCCGCGCTGCATGCCGCCGTTGGCCATCGGGGGCATGTTGGTCAGCCCGATCAGGACCGCGCCGGCGCCCCGGAGGCGTTCGATGGTGAAGGCGTCGCGCTGGGCGGTCAGGTGTTCGAAGGCCGGGGAGCCGGCGGCTGCCGTGAGCCCCCTGGCCAGGTAGCTGTCCTTGGCGGTGTAGGGGATGCCGTCCAGCGGTCCGAGCACGGCGCTGCGGGCCCGCCGTTCATCGGAGGCCCGGGCGTCGTCAAGGGCCTGCGGGTTGGACACCACGACCGCGTTCAGCCGGGGGCCGCCGCGGTCGAACGCCTCGATCCGCGCGAGGTAGGCCCGGGTCAGGTCCTCGCTGCTCGTCTCCCCGGTCTCCAGCGCGGCCCGCAGCTGCGCAAGAGAGGCCTCGACGACGTCGAACCGGGCCATCAGGCGTTCCCTCCGCGCAGTGCCGGCTGCTGCTGGGTGATGCAGTGGATGCCCCCGCCGCGGGCCAGGATCGGCCGGGCATCCACGGTCACCACCCGCCGTCCGGGATAGGCCTCCGCGAGGATCTCCGCGGCCAGCGCGTCGGCGCGTTCCTCCCCGTAGCCGCAGGCGATCACCCCGGCGTTGACCACGAGGTGGTTGACGTAGCTCCAGTCGACGAACCCTTCTCCGTCGCGCAGGGTGGCAGGCGCCGGCAGCAGAAGGATCTCGAAGGGCTTGCCGGCGGCGTCGGTCTGGGTCTCGAGGAAGGCCGACAGGGTGCGGCTGACCTCGAAGTCGGGGTGCCCGGGGTCGGACTGGAGGTGCAGCAGGACCCGGCCGGGCGAGGGCAGGGTGGCGACCATGTCGATGTGGCCGCGGGTGCCAAGGTCCTCGTAGTCGCGGGTGAGGCCGCGGGGCACCCAGATGGTCTTCGTGGCTCCGATGGTGCGCGCCAGCTCCGCCTCGACGCGGGCCTTGTCCGCGTAGGGGTTCCGGCCCGGATCCAGCTGGACCGTCTCGGTGACGAGGACCGTTCCGGCGCCGTCGACATGGATTGCCCCGCCCTCGTTGACCAGCATCGAGCTGATGAGCTCGGCGCCGCTCTGCGCTGCGACCACGCGGGCCATTTCCGCGCTCTTCTCCCACTCGGACCAGGCGGGGGCGCCCCAGCCGTTGAAGGTCCAGTCCACCGCGCCGAGGACGCCGGGGCGCTCGTCGTCGAGCACGAAGGTCGGCCCGACGTCGCGCATCCAGAACTCATCGAGGGGAACCTCGTGGAGCTCAATGCCGCTGCCGAGCAGGTTCCGGGCGCGCACCATTTCGCTGGGGTCGACCGCCATGGTGACCGGTTCGAACTCCGCGACCGCGTGCGCGACGGCGGTCCACGCCGCGTAGGCTTCGGCCGCCGACGCGGCGTCCGCGCCGAGCGTCAGCCCCGCCCGGGGGAAGGCCATCCAGGTGCGTTCGTGGGGTGCGGTCTCGGCCGGCATCCTCCAGGCCATTCGCAGCTCCTTCATCCCGTGCGGCCGTCCGGCACCGGGGCCGGAGGGCCCTCGGCGGTTCTGCGGCGGCACTGCACATCCTGTTATTGATCAAGCGATCAATAGAGTTGCAAACTACTTTAGACTAAAGCGTGATGTCAAGCACTCCCCCGAAGCGCGCGGCCCGGAAAGCACCGTCCGAGCGCGCCGCCGAAATCGCCGAAGCCGCCCGCGAACTGGCCCTGGAGCGGGGCCTTGCCGCGATCACGCTGCGCAGTGTGGCCGCGCGGGTGGGCGTGGCCTCCGGCCTCGTCGCGCACTACCAGCCCAACGTCGACGCGCTGGTGGCGGACACCTTCGCCACCATCGTCGCGGCCGAAACGGCGGAGGTCGCCGCCCTGCTGGCCCGGCTCCCTGAGCCGCCGCAGCGTCTCGCCCTGCTCCTGGACACGCTGCTGGACGGGGCGCGCCTGGACGTGACGGCGGTCTGGGTTGAGGCCTGGACTCTCGGCCGCCGCAACGAGGCCCTCGCGGCCAGCGTGCGCGTCCAGATGGACGCCTGGCAGGCGGTGCTGCAGGACGTCGTCGAGGCGGGAATCGCGGCCGGGCAGTTCGAGACCCCGGACGCGGAGTCCGTCGCCTGGCAGATCCTGGGCATGATCGACGGCCTGAACGCCCAGGCGCTGGTGCGCTGGGACGGGGTCACCGACCGCGGCGTGCACCTGGCCCGCGCAGTCGAGGGCATGGTCGGGGCGGCGCACGGCTCACTGGTCCCCGGCGGCCTCCCGCAGCCCTGATCTCGGCGCGGCAGCGGCCCGGCCGGCGGGCCCGGCCCGTGGACCCAGGATCAGTGCTGGCCGGGTGCGGTTGAGCCGGCCAGCGGGGACGGCAGGGAGTCCTCCGGAAGGCTGCGGAGAATGTCCTCGACGCGTTGTTTGGCGTCGCCGAAGAGCATGGAGGAGTTGTCGCGGAAGAACAGGGGGTTCTGCACGCCGGCGTAGCCTGCTGCCATTGAGCGCTTGAAGACGACGACATGGTCCGCTTCCCAGACCCGCAGCACGGGCATGCCCGCGATGGGGCTGCCGGGGTCCTCGGCCGCGGCCGGGTTCACGGTGTCGTTGGCCCCGATCACGAGGACCACCGAGGTCCCGTCGAAGTCGTTGTTGATCTCGTCCATCTCCAGCACAATGTCGTAGGGGACCCGGGCCTCGGCGAGCAGGACGTTCATGTGTCCGGGCAGGCGCCCGGCGACCGGGTGGATGCCGAATCGGACGTCCACCCCGCGGGCGCGCAGCTGGTGGGCGAGTTCGGCCACGGGGTACTGGGCCTGGGCCACTGCCATGCCGTACCCGGGGGTGATCACCACACGTGAGGCGTCGAGGAGCAGCTCGGCGGTCTGCGCGGCCGTGATTTCGCGGTACTCACCCTGCTCGGCGTCCATTGTTGCAGGTGGTGCGATGCCGAAGCCGCCGGCGATCACGGAGATGAACGAACGGTTCATCGCCCGGCACATGATGTAGGAAAGGTAGGCGCCGGAGGATCCGACCAGGGCGCCGGTGATGATGAGCAGGTCGTTGTTGAGCAGGAAACCCGCCGCGGCCGCGGCCCACCCGGAGTAGCTGTTGAGCATCGAAACGACGACGGGCATGTCTCCGCCCCCGATGGACGCCACGAGGTGCCAGCCCAGCCCGAAGGCAAGCAACGTGACAGCGATGAGCAGCTCCAGCCGGGAGTCGTTGACGTACCAGACGGTCAGGGCGACGAACGCGGCGAGGGCGCCGAGGTTGATGGCGTTCTTCCCCGGCAGCATCAGCGGGGCGGACTTCATCCGGGCCGAAAGTTTGAGGAACGCGACGATCGACCCGGTGAACGTCACCGCCCCGATGAACACGCCGATGAACACCTCGGCATGGTGAACCGCCATCAGATCCCCGGCCAGGGCGGGCGCCTGGAGGTGCCCGTTCCAGCCGACCAGGACCGCAGCGAGGCCGACGAAGCTGTGGAGCAGGGCGATGAGTTCAGGCATGCCGGTCATTTCCACCACGCGGGCGCGCCAGAGCCCGATGCCGCCGCCGACCAGGACGGCGGCGGCGAGCAGGACCAGGCCGGTCGAGCCCCGCGCCGTGCCCAGGACACCGCCCAGGGTCAGCCAGATGGTGGCCGCCAGCGCAAGCGCCATGCCGGCGATGCCGTAGAGCACTCCGGCCCGGGCCTTCTCATGCCTGCTCAGTCCGGCAAGGCTGAGGATGAACAGCAGGGCCGCGACGAGATAGGCCGCACCGGCAACGGACTCTGCGGTGAACGGCCCGGAAACAGCATTCGACACGTCTACACTCCTCGATAGTGCTGCTCCCGGGGTCATGGTCGTGACCGATCGCCGCGGGCGAACATTCCGAGCATGCGCCGGGTGACGGCGAAACCGCCGAAGATGTTGATGCTCGCCAGCAGGACCGCGGCGGCGGCGAGGACCTGCACCAGGGGGTCGCTCGAGGTGACCTGGAGCAGCGCCCCGATCACGATGATTCCCGAAATGGCGTTGGTGACCGACATCAGCGGTGTGTGAAGCGCGTGATGGACCTTCCCGATCACATAGAAGCCCACCACGACCGAGAGCATCAGCACCGTGAAGTGCTGCGGCAGCGGCGCCGGCGCCACTGCGTTGACCAGGAACAGCACCGCGATGCCCGCAGCGAGAAGGCCGGCCTTGCCGGCAGCGCTGAGCCCCGGCTTCGCCGCGGCGGGTGTGGCAGCGGTTCCCTCCGCCCGGGCGGTCTGCGCCGGCGCCGCAGAGACCTGGACCGGTGGCGGCGGCCAGGTCTTCTCCCCGTTCCGCACCACGGTGACCGAGCGCTGCACCACGTCGTCGAAGTCGATTTCCAGCTGCCCGTCCTTGTCCTTGGTCAGGAGCCGCAGCAGGTTCAAAAGGTTCGTCCCGTACAGCTGGGAGGCCTGCGCCGGCAGGCGGGCCGGGAGATCCGTGTAGCCCAGGATCACCACGCCGTTGTCCGTGACCACCCGTTCCCCGGCGACCGAGCCCTCGACGTTCCCGCCCTGCCCGGCCGCCATGTCGACGATCACGCTGCCTGGACGCATGCCCGCCACATCCGCCGCCGTGAGCAGCCTCGGCGCGGGACGTCCGGGGATAAGCGCGGTGGTGATGATGATGTCCACATCGCGGGCCTGGTCGGTGTAGATTTCGGCCGCCCGGGCGTTGTAGGCATCGCTGGTGGCCCTGGCATACCCGTCGGAAGACGTCATTTCCTCGCCGACCTCGACCGGGAGGTAGGTTCCGCCGATGGACTTCACCTGGTCTGCCACCTCGGGCCGCGGGTCCGTTGCGCGCACGATCGCGCCGAGGCTGCTTGCGGCTCCGATCGCGGAGAGGCCCGCCACACCGGCTCCGGCGACGAGCACCTTGGCCGGCGGCACCTTCCCCGCTGCCGTCACCTGCCCGGTGAAGAACCGGCCGAACTCGTGTGCGGCCTCGATGACCGCACGGTAGCCGGCGATATTCGCCATCGAACTGAGGACATCCATGGACTGCGCCCGGGAGATCCGCGGCACCGCATCCAGGGCGAGCGCGGTGATCGGCCGCCCCGCCAGGGCCTCCACCAGCTCCGGCCGCAGGCCCGGACTCAGCATGCCAATCAGGGTTGCGCCCCCGGCCAGCCGATCGATCTCGTCCGCGGTGGGCGGGTTCACCTTCAGCACCACCTCGCTGCCCCATGCATCGTTGGCGCCCACGATGAGGGCACCGGCTTCGGCGTACGCGTCATCCCGGAACGAGGCCGACTCCCCCGCGCCCTTCTCAACGACGACGTCGTAGCCCAGTTCCAGCAACTGCCTCACCGTGGCAGGCGTTGCCGCCACCCGGGTCTCCTGGCCCATTTCGGCCACGATGCCAATACGTGTCACGTCTCTCCTCGCGCAGTGTTGAGGGAAGTGTAAGGCCGGAAGCCGGTCCGGTGGCGGATTCCGGAAAGACAACCCGCCAGGCAGCGTCAGCCCAGGCAGAATCAGCCGCAGGCGGCATCCGCCGGACCAGCCGGACAGGCGACCGACGGGAGCCCCCGGCCGTGCCGGAGACTCCCGTCGGGTGCACTGCGCCCTGGGCGGTGCCCTAGGGCATCAGCCTGGACCGGATGAGGAACCGCTTGCCCTCGGGCGCCTCCACCGAAAAGCCGCTCCCCCGCCCCGGCACCACGTCCACGGTGAGGTGGGTGTGCTTCCAGTACTCGAACTGCTCCCGGGACATCCAGAATCCGATCGGCTTCCCGCCGTTCCCGGAGGCGCCACCGGCGGGCTCACCGCCGTCGTCCCCGTCGGAGATGTCGAGGACGCCGAGCAGGATGTCCGCCTCGGCCGTCAGGAACTCCCCCTCCGGATAGCACATCGGCGAAGACCCGTCGCAGCAGCCCCCGGACTGGTGGAACATCAGCGGCCCGTGGAGGTCCCAGAGCTTGCGCAGCAGCTCGGTGGCCTCCTGGGTGAGGGCGACCCGGGAGAAATCCTCCCCCGGGATCACCACCGACGCTTCGAGTGTCACGGCGCGTTCCTAGAAGAAGCCGAGCTTGTTCTCGGAGTAGCTGACCAGGAGGTTCTTGGTCTGCTGGTAGTGGTCGAGCATCATGGCGTGGTTCTCGCGGCCGATCCCGGAGGACTTGTAGCCGCCGAAGGCCGCCCCCGCCGGGTAGGCGTGGTAGTTGTTGACCCACACCCGGCCCGCCTGAATCTCGCGGCCCGCGCGGTAGGCCACGTTGCCGTTGCGCGACCAGACGCCGGCGCCGAGCCCGTAGAGGGTGTCATTGGCGATCTCCATGGCTTCGGCGTAGTCGTTGAACCGGGTCACCGAGACCACCGGGCCGAAGATCTCCTCCTGGAACACACGCATCGAGTTGGTGCCCTCGAAGATGGTGGGCTTGACGTAGAAGCCCTCGGCGAGGTCGCCGTCGAGCATCATGCGCTCGCCGCCGATCAGGACCTTGGCGCCCTCCTGGGCCCCGATGTCGAAGTAGGAGAGAATCTTCTCCAGCTGGTCGTTCGAGGCCTGCGCGCCCACCTGGGTGTCGGTGTCGAGCGGGTTGCCCTGCACCATCTTCTCCACCCGGGCCACGGCGTCGGACATGAAGGAGTCGTAGATCGAGCCCTGGACCAGCGCCCGCGAGGGGCAGGTGCAGACCTCGCCCTGGTTGAAGGCGAAAAGGGCGAACCCTTCGAGCGCCTTGTCGTAGAACGCGTCGTTCTTCTCCGCGATGTCGGAGAAGAAGATGTTCGGGCTCTTCCCGCCCAGTTCGAGGGTGACCGGGATGAGGTTCTGGCTCGCGTACTGGCTGATCAGCCGGCCCGTGGTGGTCTCGCCGGTGAAGGCGATCTTGCGGATGCGCTTGGAGGAGGCCAGGGGCTTGCCGGCCTCGACGCCGAAGCCGTTGACGACGTTGACCACGCCCGGAGGGAGAATGTCGCTGATCAGCTCCATGAGCACGAGGATCGACGCCGGCGTTTGCTCGGCCGGCTTGATCACGACGGCGTTGCCGGCGGCGAGGGCGGGGGCCAGCTTCCAGACCGCCATGAGGATCGGGAAGTTCCAGGGGATGATCTGGCCCACGACGCCGAGGGGCTCGTGGAAGTGGTAGGCCGTGGTGTCGTCGTCGAGCTGGGAGATCCCGCCCTCCTGGGCGCGGACGGCGCTGGCGAAGTAGCGGAAGTGATCGGCCGCGAGCGGCAGATCGGCGGCGAGGGTCTCCCGGACCGGCTTGCCGTTGTCCCAGGTCTCGGCGACGGCGAGCATCTCGAGGTTCTCCTCGATGCGGTCGGCGATCCGGTTCAGGACCAGCGCCCGGTCAGCGACCGGGGTCTTCCCCCACGCCGGTGCCGCCTTATGGGCCGCGTCGAGGGCGAGGTCGATGTCCTCGGCCGTGCTGCGGGCAACCTCGCAGAAAACCTTGCCGTTGACCGGCGATACATTCTCGAAGTACTGGCCCTTGATGGGGGCAGCCCATTCACCGCCGATCCAGTTTTCGTACCGGGGCTTGAAACTGACCTTGGATCCGTCCTGGCCAGGCTGGGCGTAAACAGTCATTGTGTAACTCCTTGGGCGTTGGAAACTCCGGTGGACGCCTTCGTCCACGCCCCGAGCCTAGGACGCGGCACGTTGCACCGACGTTGCACCGCCCGCCGCAGGGGCCGCCGAAGACCCCGCAGGGTTCAACGAACGGCCGTCAGCGGTGCCAGTCGCTGCCCAGTTCCCGCTCGAGGCGTTCGATGTGGGCCACCACCGCCGACCGGCGGGGGGAGCGTGCCGGAAGCACCTTCAAAGCGGTCATCCAGGCATCGGCGTCGTACTCGGCCTCGGGCAGCTGCAGGTACTGCAGCAGGGCCTCGGCCCCGCCGTCGTTGAGGACCGCGTCTCGCAGCAGGAAGCTGATCTCCCCGCGCAGGCGGGTGATCGCCGGGGCCTGGGAGCGCGGAAGCACCTGGCCCTTGTAGATCGCCAGGGCCAGTCGGTGGGAGCCCCGGTGCAGGTGGTTCAGCACCTGCACCGCATCGAGGATGAGTTCCTGCGGCAGCCGGTACGGCCGCGACGCCGGCATCAGGGCGCCCCCGTGCTGGCCGAGGGCCTTGCGCAGGCGCAGCATCTCGGCGCGGACCGTGGTCACCGAGGCGTGCTCCGGGTAGGCCATCACGGCGAGCTGTTCGGCGCTGAGGCCCTCGGGGTGCATCGCGAGCAGGGCAAGGAGTTCGGCGTGGCGCAGCGTCAGTTCGCTTGCCCTGCCCCCGGCGTGGAGCAGTCCGTAGTCGGTGCCGAGGATCTGCAAACTGCTGCGGTAGAGCGACTGCGGTGCACCCCGGTCGGCGGGCCGGCGGGACGGGGAGAGCCTGCTGCGCAGTCGCTGGATGGTCAGCTGCGCTTCGGCTGCGGCCACGCTCGCCTGGACGAGGGAGAGTGTGTGCCCGGCGACGGCCTCGGAGGCTCCGGTGATGTCGACGACGCCGAGGACGGTGCCGGAATCGGGGTCGTGCAGCGGCACTGCGGTGCAGCTCCAGGGATGGGCCTGCGGGCTGAAGTGTTCGGCGCCGGCGATCTGGACGCTGCTGTCCAGGGCCAGCGCGGTTCCGGGGGCGCTGGTGCCGACGGTGGCCTCCGACCAGTCGGCGCCCTCCATGAACATCATGCCCTCGGCCCGGCGCAGCGAGGAGCGGTCGCCGTGCACCCACAGGAGCCTGCCGTGCTCATCGCCGACGGCGACCAGCAGCCCGCTGTCCCGGCTGGGCTGGATGAGGAGCCGGTCGATCACGGGCATCACGGCTGCCAGCGGGTGGCTCTCGCGGTAGGCCACCAGCTCGTCCTGCGTATAGGACAGGCGGGCACCGGCGCGCTCCGGGTTTGAGAGATGGCCCATCGACCGCAGCCACGAGTCGTGGACGACGCGCCTCAGGCTGCCTTCGGGCGGCTCATCGCGGCCAAGCGCGCTGTGCGCATCGAAGGCACGCTGCTGCACGACTCGGGATGTAAGGTCCCCCGAGGAGGTCGGTCGGAACGGCGACATCGGCACTCCACATCATGAGTCCCGCCGCGCAGGGGGCGGGACTCACAGTGTAACCGAGGTCACTCCCCGCGCGATATGGCGATCATGTCCTCGCGCGGGACGAGCTTGACCCGTTCGCGGACGAGTTCGCCGTTCTCCGTGGTGTTGACGAAGTTGGCTCCGAGCTTCAGCTCGTGCGCGTCCAGGCGCAGCCAGCCCTCCCACGTGGTGTACTGGACGCCGCGGGATTCGAGCAGGTCGATAATGGCGTCCTCCGAGGGGTCCTCGGCCGCCGGCAGGTTGAGCCGGTCCTCGAGCAGGAAGCCGATGGTCTCCAGGGCGTCGCCCTTGGTGTGGCCGATGAGCCCGACGGGGCCGCGCTTGATCCACCCGGTGGCGTAGATGCCCGGGACCGGGTTGCCTTCCTGATCGATGACGCGCCCGCCCTCGTTGGGGATCACCCCGCGCCTGGAGTCGAAGCCGACCTCGGGCAGTTCCGAGCCGAAGTAGCCCACGGCCCGGTAGACGGCCTGCACCGGGTAATCGATGAAGCTTCCGGTGCCGCGGACGGTGCCCTCGCCGGTCAGTTCGGTGCGCTCGAACCGGATACCAGCCACCCTGCCCGGGGTTTCCGGCGAATCGTAGATCTCCACCGGGGTGTGCAGGAAGTGCAGGTGCAGCCGGCGGGAGGCGCCGGTGGGTTCGTCCTCGACCAGCCAGTTCGTAAGGGTCTTGACCATGGTTTTGGTCTGGTTGTTCGTCGCGATCTGCTTCTCGGAGGCCTCGTCGAAGTCGAAATCCTCCGGGTAGAGGACGATGTCGACGTCGCGCGAGTGGGACAGCTCGCGCAGCTCGAGCGGGGTGAACTTGACCTGCGCCGGGCCGCGCCGCCCAAAGACGTGGACGTCGGTGACGGGCGAACGCCGAAGACCCTCGTAGACGTTGTCGGGAATTTCGGTGGTCAGCAGGTCGTCGGCGTGCTTGGAGAGCATGCGGGCGACGTCCAGTGCAACGTTGCCGTTGCCGATGACGGCGATCTCCCGAGCCTCAAGGGGCCAGTCGCGGCCGACGTCGGGGTGTCCGTCGTACCAGGAGACGAAGTCCGCGCCGCCGAAGGAACCCTCGAGGTCGATGCCGGGGATGTTGAGGTCGGCGTCTTTGACGGCGCCTGTGGCGAAGATGACGGCGTCGTAGAAGCGGCGGAAGTCCGAAAGCGTGAGGTCACGGCCGTAGTTCACGTTGCCCAGGAACCGGATGTCACCGCGGTCGAGCACCTTGTGCAGCGCGTTGACGATGCCCTTGATCCGCGGGTGGTCGGGGGCCACGCCGTACCGGATGAGGCCGTAGGGGGCCGGGTACTGGTCGAAGAGGTCGATGCTGACCTCGAAATCCCCTCCCTGGACCTGGTGGGATTTCGTCAGGATGTCCGCGGCATACACACCGGCGGGGCCGGCTCCGATGATCGCGACCCGCAGCGGACGGCCCGCAGCTGAGGTAGACACTGATTTGCCTTCTTCCGTGGTGGAAACACTCAAGGTAACCGGTCGGCGCGCCCAATTTGCGCACATTTATCTATTCTAAATCAGCGCGGCGCAGGGGGCTAAACCAGTGGTGTGGATCTCACTCCGGCTCGAGGGGAATAAATCCCGTTCCGAAACGGTTCCTCACCGTGTGAGTGATGCGACAGCGGTAAAAACTCAACGACCGGCCCGCAGTGAGAATTCACTCGGCATCTTCTACGGCATCGGCGCGTACGGCCTCTGGGGCCTGCTCCCGCTCTACTTCCTCATCCTCCACCCGGCCGGCGCGGTGGAAATCGTCGCGAACCGCGTCCTGTGGTCGCTGATCTTCTGCGTCCTGCTGCTGACCGCGACCCGTGCCTGGCACACCGTGCTGGCGGCGGTGCGCGCTCCGGGCATCGTTGGAACCCTCGCCGTGGCCGGCGCCCTCATCGCCGTGAACTGGCTGACCTACACCTACGGTGTCACCACCGGGCACGCGATCGAGGCGGCCCTCGGCTACTTCATCAACCCGATTGTCTCGGTGCTGCTCGGGGTCATCGTGCTCCGGGAGAAGCTGCGCCGCCTTCAGTGGGTGGCCATCGGGCTGGGCTTCGTCGCCGTCATCGTCCTCGCCGTCGGCTACGGCTCCGTCCCGTGGATCGCCCTGATCCTCGCGTTCACCTTCGGCCTGTACGGCTTCGTCAAGAAGCGCGTCGGGCCCCGCGTCGACCCGGTGTCGAGCCTGAGCATCGAAACGGCGCTGCTCACCCCGGTCGCCGCCGCGGTGATGATCTGGCTGGGCGCGACCGGCGCCGCTACGCTCACCACCGAGGGCCCCGGGCACTTCTGGATTATGGCCGCCTCCGGGGTCATCACCGCGGTCCCCCTGATCTTCTTCGGCGCGGCCGCACGCCGCCTGCCCCTGAGCACCATCGGCCTGCTCCAGTACCTCGCCCCGATCCTGCAGTTCCTGGTGGCCCTGTTCGTCTTCGGGGAGGAGATGCCGCCGGAGCGCTGGGTCGGTTTCGGACTCGTCTGGTCGGGCCTGGTGCTGCTGACCATCGATATGCTGCGCGCCGTGCGCTCCGCCCGCCCGCGCAAGGGGTCCGGCGGATCCCTTCCCGCCGGCGGCCCCGCACCGGCCGGGCAGACCGCACCGGCCTCCTCCTAGGCAGCCGCCTCCCGGGCCGGCCCCCTTCCGGGGGCTTCCGGCCGGCGGGTCAGGCCGCCGCGAGGTTCCAGTCGCGCGGCACCACGACCATCGGCACCGGCAGGGCGCGCAGCATCTTGTTGGCCGTTGAGCCCAGGAACAGCTGGCTGTGCTGGGCGAGGCGGCTCGAGCCGACGATCACCAGTTCGCCGGCGTCCCATTCGACGTCGTCGATCGCCTGCTCGATGGTCCTGCCGTGGGCGACGGCGATGGTGGCCTCGTGACCCTGGGGAAGCTGCTCGACGGCCTTGATGAGCACCGTGTTGGCGTGCTGGTGGGCCTGGTTCACGGCCTCCCCCGAGTCCGACGGACCGCTCACATCCAGGGCCACCAGCGAGATCAGGCGGAGCGGCACCCCGTGGCGGGCGGCGGATTCCACGGCGACGTCGAGCACCGCCCCGGCACCGGCCCGGGTGCCCACGGCGCAGGACATGCGCGAGATGGTGTCCCGGTGGCGGTAGCCGCGCGGCGCGAGCGCCACCGGCACCGGCGAGGAGTGAAGGACCGCGTTGGCGACGCTGCCCACCGTGAAGCGCCGCAGCAGTCCGTTGCTCGAGGCGCCGATCACAATCAGCTCCGCCTCGAACTCGCGGGCGGCCTCGAGCAGGCCCTCGGCGAACGAATCGGCCGTCCTCACATGGGTCTGTACGGCCACGTGGCCGGGGCTGCCGGCGGCGGCCTGGGCGAGCGCGGCCTCGGCACGGTCCGTGCCGGGGGCGGCACCGCCGGAGCGCGGCCGGTTGAGCACGGTGACCAGGTCGACCAGCGCCCCCTGGGTGGAGGCCAGCGAGGTCGCCAGCGCGAGGGCGTCCTGGCCGCGGTCGTTTTCCGTGTATCCGACAACGTAGCGCACGGGGTTTCCTTCGTTCGGCGGGTGCCCCGGAGCAGCGGAAAGGCCGCGCCGGCGCAGGATGGCTTTCACTCTATCCCCTGCCCGGCGCGGCCTTGACCGCGGTGGAACGGTGCCGTCAGGCGGCAGGACGGCGCCCTAGATGAGGTCCTCCAGCGGACCGCGGGGCGCTGGGCGGTGTTTTACACCCGCCGGAAGTCCTTCGATTGTCCCGCTGCCTGCCTCCCCGCGGACGGTGATGCGGGAGGCGCCGAGGCGCACGTTCCCTGCGCTGACGCTTCCGAATTCCTCCGGCAGCACCGGGGCCAGGCACACCTCGCCCTGCGGCAGGAGCGGGTCGAAACGCAGGAGGGTGCGCAGAAGGTGGACCGGGGCTGCCGACGCCCAGGCCTGCGGGGAACACGACGTGGGGAAGGGAACCGGCTCGGCGAACTCGTCGCGGGCGAAACCGCAGAAAAGCTCGGGCAGCCGGCCGTCGAAGTACTCGGCGGCGTCGAACAGGCCCCGGGCGACCCTCACCGCTTCCTCGACGAAGCCGTACCTCATGATGCCCGCGGCGACCAGGGTGGTGTCGTGCGGCCAGACGGACCCGTTGTGGTAGCTGACCGGGTTGTAGGCGCCCATATCGGAGGCGAGGGTGCGGATCCCCCATCCCGTGAACATCTCCTCGGACATGAGCCGCTCGACCACGAGGGGCGCCTTGTCGGCATCGACGATGCCAAGCCACAGGCAGTGGCCCATGTTGGAGGCGCAGGCGTCCACGGGTTTCTTGTCCTTGTCCAGCGCCACCGCGAAGTAGCCCCGATCCGGCAGCCAGAACCGGTCGTTGAACTCCTCCTTGAGGTACGCCGCCTCGTGCGCCCATTTCGCGGCGCCCGTGTCATCGCCGAGCTGCCGCGCCAGAAGTGCCCGGCCGAGGTAGGCGCTGTAGACATAGGCCTGCACCTCACAGAGCGCCAGCGGCGCCTCGGCCAGGGAACCGTCGGCGAAGTTGATGCCGTCCCAGGAGTCCTTCCAGCCCTGGTTCACGAGTCCGTGGTTGTTCCTCCGCCCGTACTCGACGAAGCCGTCGCCGTCGCGGTCGCCGTACCGCTCGACCCATTCAAGTGCGCGGTCGGCATGGGGCAGCAGAACCGAGAGCAGGTCGCTGGCCAGTCCCCACCGGCCCAACTCTCCGAGGAGGGCCACGAACAGGGGGGTGGCGTCGGCGGTGCCGTAGTACGCACGATTATGCCCCAGTGCCAGCCCGCCGCCGGTTCCCAGCCGGACCTCGTGCAGGATCCTCCCGGGTTCCTCCTCCGTTGCCCGGTCAACCTTCTCCCCCTGCATCGACGCCAGCGTCTGGAGGGTGCCGGTGGCCAGGGTGGGATCCACCGTCAGGGCCATGTAGGAGGAGATGAGGGAGTCCCTGCCGAACAGCGCCATGAACCACGGTGCGCCCGCCGCCACTGCGGCACGCCCGGGGTCGTCGGGATCGAAGATCCTCAGCGCACCGAGGTCCTCCTGGCTGCGGGTGAGGACGCGTTCGAGGTTCCGTTCGCTGACGGCGAGGCGCGGCACCTCGCGCTCCCAGTCGGCATGCCGCCGGGCCGCTACATGGTGCACGGACCCCGCGGTCGGGGAAAACGGCTCGTCCGGGCCTACCCCCTCGACGAGGGGCGTGCTGATGATCCGGGCCGACCACGACCCCCGCGGTTCGAGTTCCGCCAGGAAGAGGAGCGACCCCTCGGTGACGACCGCTCCGGGTGCGCTGACCGCGACCCCCCTTTGGGATTCGTTCCGCACCGCTTCGATCCGCAGTTCGTCGCCGCGGACCTGCCGTACGCCTTCCTTTGAAGCGGGAATCCTTCCACCCTTCACCTCGAACAGGTCGCTGAGGTCGGCGTCGATCAGGATCTGGATCCGGCAGTTGACCTGCCGCTGGGAGAAGTTGCGGAGCCGGATGTCATCGCGCAGCCCGGGGCCGACCTCACGCTCGTGTTCCACCACGATGGGGCTGTCGGCGCCGTCGATTCCGCTCGGCCTGCCGACAAAGACCGCGCGGTAGGGTTCCCGGGTGCGCGCGGTCAGGGGTTCCAGCGGGGAGCCGTCCACGGTCAGCTGCCATCGCGACAGGATGCGGGTGTCCTGATAGAACGCCCCCTGGGGAAGGCCCGGAAGGATGTCCCCGCTCTGGGCCGAGATGCAGAATGAGGAACCTTCGACAAGAGTGACGGCGCCGAGGCCCGGTGAGCCCGCAGCATTATCCGCATTCCATCCGGTCATGGACCGCTCCCGATCGATATCCCGCTACCGACAAGCCGTTGGGCCGTCGCCCGTGTCCATGGTCCCGCACCCCGGATTGCGCGGCAATAGGCCGCGCTTCACCCCGCCGCCGCTGTCTGCAGATACAGGGCCAGATGCTCATCGACCATCCGCCCGGCGCTGAAGCGCTCCTCGGCGCGGGCCCGGATGACGGCCCGGTCAAGTCCCGCGGCGCGCGCCAGGAGCGGCGCGAGCGCACCCGGGGTATCGGCGAGATAGCCCGTCACGCCGGGCTCAACGATTTCCGGTACAGCTCCCAGCGGCGTGGCGACGACCGGCGTGCCGGTGGCCAGGGCCTCGATTGTCACCAGCCCGAAGGGTTCCGGCCACTGGATCGGGTTGAGCAGTGCGATTGCATCCCCAAGGAGGGCATATTTGTCGCCGTCGCCAACTTCACCCAGGAACTCCTCATTCGGCCCCAGGACCGGTTCAACGGCATCGCGGAAGTATTGAAGTTCGACGGCTTCGCGCATCTTTGCCGCGATCCTCAGGGGAAGTCCTGCGGCCCGGGCGGTTCGAATCGCTTGGACAACGCCCTTCTCGGCGCACATCCGTCCGAGGAAACAGACATAGCCGCCCCCGCCCCGGCCGACCGGCACCTTGGCAACGTCGATGCCATGGTGGATGACCGCGGCCACCCGGATGTCCGGCGACCCGCTGAGCTGGCTGCGGGAGATCGCAACGAGGGCGGTGTCCTGGGCTGCGGCCCGGTACAACTCCCGGCTGGCCGGAGTCAGCCGGTTGTGGATGGTTGCCACCACCGCGACGCGCGGAGGCCGGTGCCGGTATAAAGGTCCGGTCGGGGTGTGGTCATGAATGAGGTCGACCTCGGCGAGCCCAGCATAGGCACGAGCGACGTGGGATAGTTCCGAGCCGGTGATCCCCAGAGTCGACGGATCCGACACCTCTGTGTCCGGAAGCAGCGGGACCGGACACCTGCTGTCCGCCGGTGCGGCCAGCAGCACCTCGTGGCCGGCTTCGGTGAGCCCCCGGGCGAGGGAGTCGACCATCAGCTCCACACCGCCGTACCCTTCCGGCGGAACCGGAAGCCACGGTCCTGTAATCAACCCGATCCGCATGATGACTCGCCTCGCACTGGCCGGCACCTCTGGAGGGTGGTGGCCCAGCGGCCGCGGCCCCCGAAAGGGGCTCTCCGGCAGTGGCCCACCGGTCGGGATCGGCGGCCGCGCCGTCCAGCGGTCAGTGGCGGCGCGCGGTACGTCGAAGCCCTCCGGGGCGTTCCGTACGTCGATAGTAAGCCTCCTGACGGACTGCGTCGAGCCCGCAGGAGGCGTACCGAATCAGCAGTGCCGGCGGCGACCGGCGGCTCTAACGGCGGAGGCCGCCGGCGGACCCCCCAGGGAGGATCCGCCGGCGGCCCGGTCGCGGTACTCAGTCGTTCGGCGCTCGGTCGTTGGGCGCTCAGTCGTTCGGCGCTCAGTCGGTCGGCGCTCAGTCGGTCAGGACGTCATCGAACGCGTCCTGAGAGGTGCCCTTGCGCAGCCCCGCGCCCTCGAAGAAGCCGGGATTGCGCCGGTACTGGATGCCCATGAGCACGGCGCCCAGCAGGAGCACGCCGATTCCGAGAATGAACACCATGCCGATGCCGCCGACCTCCGAGCCCGAGCCGTAGGCCGGGTCCATCGAGTCAATTGCGGTCTTGACGAACATCACCAGCAGGATGACCCCGCCCAGCAGCGGAGCGAGGAACTTGCTGAGGAAGTTGCCCGCTCCGCGGAAGGCCTCGGCGCGGAAGTACCAGACGCAGGCCAGGGCGGTGACGCCGTAGTAGAAGCAGATCATCATGCCAAGGGCGGTGATCGTGTCCCACAGGGCGTTCTCGGACAGCACCCGTGTCACCACGTAGAACCCGGCGGCGGCGACGGCCGCGGCGACCGTGGCGTAGCGCGGGGACTTGTAGCGGGGGCTGACCGTGCCGTACTTGGGCGGCAGCGCGTCGTAGTGGCCCATGGCGAGCAGCGTGCGGGCCGGCGAGACGAAAGTCGACTGCAGCGAGGACGCCGAGCTGCTCAGGACGGCCATCGACATCAGGATGGCGAACGGGCCCATGACCGGCCCGGCGAGCGCGGCGAAGATGCTGCCCTGGTTGTCGGGGTTGCCCGCGCCGAGTTCGCCGTCGCCGACGCCGGCGAAGGACAGCGTGGCCAGCGCGACGATCAGGTAGATGGCCATGATGACGACGATGGTGACGCCCGCTGCACGGCCCGGGGTCTTCTTGGGATTCGTCGCTTCCTCGTTCATCGTGAGGCAGACGTCCCAGCCCCAGTAGATGAAGATCGACAGCGAGACGCCGGCGGCGAAGGCTGAGAATGACCCGACCGCGAACGGGTTGAACCATTCGGCGCTGATCGGGGTGGCATCGAAGGCCGAGCCGTTCGCCACGTGCGCGAACGCCGCGATGGCGAACCAGGCCAGGACGATGAGCTGGAAGGTGACGAGCACGTACTGGACCGTCTTGATCGTTTCCATGCCCCGGTAGGAGACCCAGCAGGCCGCCGCGATGAAGACCAGGGTGGTGACGATGTTGACCGGCAGGTTCAGGGTCAGGTCGGCGAGCGCCTCATTGCCGGTGAGCTGGGCGAGCATCAGGTAGAAAAAGTCGACGGCGACGGCGGCCAGGTTCGACAGGACGATGATCGTCGCGGCGATCGCGCCCCACCCTGCCATCCAGCCGATCCACGGGCCGAAGGCACGGGTGGCCCAGGTGAACGAGGTGCCCGAGTCGGGCATCGCCTTGTTCAGTTCGCGGTAGCCGAGGGCCACCAGGAGCATGGGGACGAAGCCGACGAGGAAGATGGCCGGGAGGTTCACCCCCACCTCGGCGACTGTGGGGCCAAGGGCCGCGGTCAGCGTGTACGCAGGGGCGATGCTTGAGACGCCGATGACGACGGCGCCCAGCAGGCCGACCGCGCCCGCACTGAGGCCCTTCCTGCTGAGGCCTGTCCCCTGGCCGGTCGTGCGTACGTCTGTGCTCATTGGGTCACCTTCGTGAAGAGGGAACCCGGACCGGAAGCGGTGCCGGGCGGTGGAGCAAGGATGCTGCTGATGGTCTGTGCGGTGCGCCGGCCCATGCGGACCGCCCCGTCGACATGCTGGTAGCCCTCGGCGGCGATGTCCGAGCAGGACCAGTGGATCGGCCCCACGGGCGTGTGCTGGTGGCGGCCGTACCGGCTCAGGCCACCGAGGTCGTAGCTTGAGGCGTAGGCGCCGCGGGTCCATTCCTCGGAGGCCCAGTCGGATTCGTAGTAGACCTCGGGGGTCAGGGCCTCGGGGCCCAGGAAGGCGGCTATGGATCCGAGGATCCGCTGCCGCCGCTCCTCCGGCGGCAGTTCGAACATCGCGTCGGCCTTCTCGTCGGAGACGAATCCGACGAGGGTTCCCCTGGCGTCGCCGTGATTGGTGTTGTCGTACACCTCCTGCACGACGGAGCCGGCGCCGAAACCGGTGCCGGAGAGCCCTGCGGCGCGCCAGAACGGCGTGGCGTAGACGGCATGGACCTTGATGACCAGGCCCAGCGACTGGTGCTGGTGCATCTGGTGCTGCAGCCGGGGCAGCGGCGGGTCGTAGGAGATCCGGGAGTAGAGGTTCGGCGGCACGGCCACGATGCAGCGCCGGGCGTGCACCGTGAGGCTCTCGGAGACGGCGGTCACGCTGGTGGGGCCGCCGTCCGTCCCGCCGCTCCAGCGCAGGGTGCGGACCGGGGCATTGAGGAACACGTCGTCGCCGAGCTCGGCCGCCATGCGCTTGGAGACCTCCTGCATACCGCCGACCACCCGCTTGTCGAGGATGAAGTTCTCGTCAACGAGGTTGGAGAAGGATCCGGCGGTCGCGGCCATGAGCACGGCCTGCAGCGCAGAGAAGGAGTGGGCGGGCTTGGTGAGCATCCCGCCGGCAATGAAGAGCCCGATGTTGTTGCAGGCCTCCTCGTCGTCGGAATGCCGGCGCAGCCAGGAGGCGAAGGACTCGGTGTCGAGCTCACGGGCGAGCGGGTGCTCCCAGGGCGCCTCGGGCCCGGCTTCCTCCACCAGCTGATCGAGCAGTGCCGTCAGGCGCTCCATCTCGGTCCGGGTGTGCTCCCCCACCGGGAACCACTCCCCCGTGTAGCGCCTGGCCGTGCCGTCGGCTCCGATGTAGACCGACTCCCCGTCGCGGTAGCGGGAGTAGGTCTCGAGGCCGAGTTCCTCGAGCAGGTCCTTCAGGGCGGTCTGGTCGGGTGAGACCCACTGCCCGCCGACCTCGAGGGTGGCGCCGTCGATGACGTCGGTGTGGGTGCGCCCTCCGACCCGGTCCCTCGCTTCGAGGACCGCCACCGTGTGGCCGGCCCTGCGCAGTTCACGCGCGGCGGTCAGGCCCGACGGCCCTGCGCCGATCACGACGACGTCGCGTTCAATCGTTTTCATGGTCCCCTTACGGCGGCGGTGACGTCCGCCACAAAATGAATGGTATTCATTTACTGTGAGGACTTTAGCGAACCGGCCCGCCTTTGGGAAGGGCCGTAGGATAATTTCGAACAATGGATGGGAGCCGCTCGATGACCGCAGCTGCACAGGGAACGCCGCGGCGCGCCGGACGGCCCCCGCGGGGGGTGCTCTCCCGGGAGCGCATCACCTCCGCCGCCGTCGCGCAGATCGCCGCCGAGGGCTATGAGGGACTCACCATGTCGGCCCTGGCCCACCGCCTCCGGGTCGCCCCCTCGGCCGTGTACAACCATGCGAGTTCCAAGCAGGAAGTGCTGCGCTGGGTGCAGGACCATGTGATGACCATGGTGGATTTCAGCGCCTTCGCCACCGAGCCGTGGGACGAGGCGGTCCGCCGCTGGGCGTGGTCCTACCGGGAGGTGTTCGCCCGGCACGCGCCCCTGGTGCCGGTCATCGCCGTCATGCCCGTCACCGACGCGGCGGAGACGCTGCGGATGTACGAGGAGGTTGCCCGCGGCTTCCTGGCCGCCGGCTGGCCCGAGGAACGCGTGGTGCCGGCCATCGTCGCGCTTGAGTCCTTCATCTACGGTTCGGCGCTGGATGTTTCGGCGCCCAGCAACATCTTCGACTCCGGCGCCCTGGGGCCGGAGTTCCCGGTATTCACCTCGGCCGTCCGCAGCGCGGCCCGCGCCACAGGCCAAGGCGGCGCCTCGTCCGATGCCGCTGCCTCCGCCGGCGTCGAGGGCGGCTCCTCCGGCGGCGGTGCGGACGATTCTGCGCAGGAGGGGAGCAACGCAGCCGATGTTGCGTTCAGCACGGGCCTCGAGGCGCTCATCACCGGCCTGAAACGGCAGCTTTCCACGTAACCGGCGGAGCGTGGCTAGGTGCGCATCCGGCGGGAGGGCCGGCGTGCGTGGCCGCGCTGCGGTCAGGGCTGCGCGGCGTAGGAGAAGTCGAGGTCCCACTCCCCGACGTCGTCCGCGTCCAGCTGCCAGACGTACTCGTTCTTGAGCTTCCGTCCGTCGTCCGTGAAGGGACCGGTCCGGTAGGGATAGAAGGCGATGGTCGGCAGGGTGGAAACGGGGGCAGTTCGGATGGCGTTGTTGAAATCCCCGTTCATCCGGCGCAGCTCGGCGAGCACATGCGGGCGGTACCGCTCGACGTCCAGGGCCCCGGACTCGCTGGCGTGCCGGGTCAGCTGCAGTGCGACGTGCAGCTGGCGGTTGCCCGCCGCGTCCTCGTAGCTGATCAGGCGGTGGTTCTCGACGGCGTCGAGCAGCGCCGGCTCGTTGTAGATGACGTCCCGCAGCGCATCGGGAGCCACGACGGCGCCGTTGAAGTCCACCGACAGATCGGAGCGGCCGTAGTGGAACAGCAGCGGCAGGTCCAGCAGCTGCTCACGCAGGACACCCTCGAGGCCGTACTCGCGCAGGATCGGCTTCAGCTCGCGCACCCGCATCACATGGCCGCGGTCGTGGATGTTGTAGCGGATCCGGGGGTTGATGTTCTCCCGGCGCACGATCGTCACCAGCAGTTCGCCGGCGTCGTTGGTCTCGATCAGGTAGCCGTAGGGATTGAACTGGAAGATCATCGGCAGCACGCCGTACTCTTCCTGCCTGGTGATGCGCGCCGCAAGCTCCGGGTTCCGGTCGACGGCCTGGCGCAGGGCCACCGAAAAGTCGGTTTCGATGGCCAGGTTGATCTCCAGGTCGGAGGCGCCGTAGGAGCCGAACGTACCGTGCGTGTAGCGGTTGATGTGGGCGCGCATGTTCTCACTGATGCCCTCGCCGCCGAACGCCGCGACGATATCGTACTCCTGCCAGGGCAGCCGGGGGTCCTCGAACAGGGCCTTCAGGAAGGGCGGGTAGCTCAGGATGATGTAGGTGAATCCTGTGCCGAACTCCCGCATGGTGGCAATGATCTTGTCCTTGTCAGGGCCGATCGACTTGATCATGGTGACCTCGGTCAGGGACGAGGAGACATTCATGCCGGTGGCCCAGGCCCCCAGGGAAAATGCGTTGAGGACGAACGGCTGCTTGTCCAGCGCGGCGGCGGTCCGGGCGAAGCCCAGCTGGAGCAGCTGGCGGGTGGCCTCGCGCTCGTCCGGACCCCGGACCCAGCTGGTGGGAACACCGGAGCTTCCCGAGGATTCGTCGACCACCACGCCGCGGCGGGGCAGTTTCCCGCCCAGGCAGCGGTCCTCGGTGGTCCAGGGCCGGATGTAGCTGTCCTTGTCCATTTCCGGGATCCGCGCGAACTCGTCGGAGACCCTGCCGTTGCCCGGCAGGCGGCCCGGAAAGTCCTGCTTCTCCAGGAACTGCCGGTAGGCGGGAACCCGTCGTGCCGCCAGCTCGAAGGTCCGCCACGCGCGCCACCGCCCGAGCGTCCAGCGGAAGGACTCGATGCCGGGGAGCAGGAGCAGCTTGTGCGTGGAGACCCGGGGCATGAACAGCCGGACGAACCGCTCGTGGACGGCGAGGAAGGCGAAGATCAACAGCTTTTTCATGGGTGCAGCTCCTGGCCCGAGGGAAGAATCATTGCGGATGCGGCGCGGCGGTGCGCCACCGGCGGGCGGGCGCTGTGGCCGAAGCGGAAGAGCATCCAGGCCATCCGTCCGTCGGACTCGTTGACGCCGGCGGCCTTCACGAACTCGGCGTGCGAGCGGGGATTGGTGATCACTGTGCCGAAGGGGTGCAGGTAGATATTGCGGCGGGTGAAACCCAGCCACACCCGCATGAACGTACGGCCGGCCTCCACATAGTCGGCCGGCCCGTCGAAGGGTCCCTCCAGCCAGCCCAGCTGGCGCACCCCGCGCATGGTGTTCAGATAGATCCTGCGGATGAGAGCGCCGACCACCGGCGCATCCCACAGCCCCCGGTTCCGCATGGCGAACCGCAGCACCGGTCCGGGCATCAGCATCGTTTCCGCGCTCAGGCCGTCCCCGCGCTCCTTCGCCTCGTCGCGCGAGAAACGGAGCCAGGTGAGGATCTCCCGGTGCACGGCATCGTTGCGCAGGTCGTCGAACAGCGTGGCCTGATTGACGTGGACGAGGGCCCGGACGAGCGCGGGATCGCTGGAGCTGCGGAACACCTGCCCGTGCCGCCGGGCGGTGTCCTCGGCGTCCGCGACGGCAGCGGGCGACACCAGGGTGTTGTCGTAGGGCCGGCGGGAGGTCTGCCGGGCCAGGAACGCCTCGTAGTCGGCAAGGTCGTCGGCATGGGGAGTCCGGGGCACCAGGGTGACCTCACCGAGAAGGTGCAGCCGGTCCTGCGCCCCGAAGTCCATCTCACGGTGCTGAAGGTCCTCCCGGACCTCATATCCGCGGGCCTGCGCGCAGACCCGGAGCGACTCAAGGAAAACGCCTGCGCAGACGTAGCCGAAGGGAATTCCATAAGCTTCCGCGGGCAGCCCTAGATCCAGATCATAATAAAAAGCCGCCTGCGTTGAGCTGCGCAGCCGGATTTTTATCGGCTGCGAATTGTGCGGTGACGGATATCGGTGGGCGTCCTCAAGAATGGCCCCCCACGCCTCGGATTCCAACATGCCCTCACCCTAGTGTGGCCCGCGGCTTTCCGGGGAGGATTTGCGGGGGCAGTTTTAGGCCGGTGGTGACAGGAGTGACGGCGATTCAATTTTCTGCCCGTCCCCCGCCCGCCGATACCGCAGCTCACCACGTAATTCCGCCCTCGTGGCGGGGTTAACTGCACATTCGACGAGGGGTTATCGCACCGCCTCCGCCGAAAACGCAGATCACCACGCTATCCCGGAGGAAGAACGTGGTGATCTGCGGAGTCGCGGAGGCGCCGGCCCCGCGGATTTGGCTGTGGACGGCGCCGTGCGCCGGTTTAGACGGCGGCGCGGATGGCCCCTTCGAGGACGTCCAGGCCGTCGCGCAGCAGTTCATCGCCGATGACCAGCGGCGGCAACAGCCGGATTACGTTGCCGTAGGTGCCGCAGGTCAGGATGATGACCCCTTCCTTGAGGCACGCCGCCGCGATGGCCTTGGTGGCCTCCGGGTTGGGCGTGGTGGTCCCCGGCTTGACGAACTCGATGGCGAGCATCGCGCCGCGGCCGCGGACCTCGCCGATGATGCCGGCCTCGCCGAGCTCCTCCTGCAGCGCGGTGAAGCGCGGCACGACGATGCCCTCGATGGCGCGGGCGCGCCCGGCCAGGTTCTGTTCCTTCATGGTGCCGATCGCAGCGAGGGCCGCCGCGCACGCGACGGGGTTGCCGCCGTAGGTGCCGCCGAGGCCGCCGGGGTGGACGGCGTCGAGCAGGTCGGCCCGGCCGGTGATCGCCGACAGCGGCATCCCGCCCGCGATGCCCTTGGCCATGGTGATGATGTCGGGCACGACGCCCTCGTGGTTCACGGCGAACCACTCGCCGGTGCGGCAGAACCCGGACTGGACCTCGTCGGCGATGAAGACGACGCCGTTGTCCTTGGCCCAGGCCGCGAGCGCCGGCAGGAACCCCTCGGCGGGAACGATGAAGCCGCCCTCGCCCTGGATCGGTTCAATGATGATCGCAGCCACGGCGTCGCCGCCCAGCTGCTTTTCAATCATGGTGATGGCGCGCTTCGCCGCCTCGGCACCGCTGATCGAGGGGTTTTCCTCGCGGTACGGGTAGCTCATCGGCATCCGGTACACCTCGGGGGCGAACGGACCGAAATTGGTCTTGTACGGCATCGACTTCGCGGTGAGCGCCATCGTGAGGTTGGTGCGCCCGTGGTAGGCGTGGTCGAACGCGACGACGGCGTTGCGGCCGGTGGCAAGGCGCGCCACCTTGACCGCGTTCTCCACGGCTTCGGCACCGGAGTTGAACAGCACGGTGCGCTTCTCGAAGTCGCCGGGGGTCAGCTCGGCGAGCTGCTCGGCGACCGCAATGTACCCCTCGTACGGGGTGACCATGAAGCAGGTGTGGGTGAAGTGCCCCACCTGCTCCTGCACGGCCTGCACGACGGCCGGATCGGAGGCGCCGACGCTGGTGACGGCGATTCCCGAGCCAAGGTCGATGAACGAGTTGCCGTCGACGTCGCGGAGGATGCCGCCGTCGGCGTCCGCGGCGTAGACCGGCACGCCGGAGGCCACCCCCTTGGCGACGACGGCGCCGCGGCGGGCGTCGAGGGCAGCGGACTGCGGGCCGGGGAAGGGGCCCGTCAGCTGCCGCTTCTGCTCCAGACGGAAGGTCGGCTGAACTGCTGGAAGTGTTGTCATGGTGTCCCTCCTAGGCATCCAGCACGGTCATCACGTGCTTGATGCGGGTGTAGTCTTCGACGCCGTACATCGAGAGGTCCTTGCCGTAGCCGGAGCTCTTGAAGCCTCCGTGCGGCATCTCGGCGGTAAGCATGATGTGCGTGTTGATCCACACGGCCCCGAAGTCGAGGTCGCGGGAGGTCCGCATCGCGGTTCCGTGGTCGGTGGTCCACACGCTGGAGGCCAGGGCGTACTCGACGTCGTTGGCCATCTCAATGGCTTCGGCCTCGGTGAGGAACTTCTGCACCGTGATGATCGGACCGAAGGTTTCCTTCTGGACGATGTCATCCTCCTGCTTCGCGCCGGTAATGATGGTGGGCTCGAAGAAGTACCCCTTGTCGCCGGCGCGCTTGCCACCGGTGGCGACGGAGCAGTGTGCCGGCAGGGCGTCCATGACGGCGTTGACGGCGTTGAAGTGGTTGATGTTGTTCAGCGGTCCGAAGTAGTTCTCGCTGTCGTCCTGGCTGCCGGTCTTGAGCGTCTTGGTGTGCTCGACCATTGCGGCCACGAGTTCGTCGTGGGCCGCTTCCTGGACCAGGACGCGCGTGATGGCGGTGCAGTCCTGCCCGGCGTTGAAGAAGGCGAATTCGGCAATGGCCGCCGCGGACTTCTTCAGGTCGGCGTCGGCGAAGACGATGGCCGGCGCCTTGCCGCCCAGTTCAAGGTGTGCGCGCTTGAGGCCCTTGGCCGCACCGGTGGCCACTGCGATGCCCGCCCGGACGGAGCCTGTGATCGAGACCAGGCCCGGGATCTTGTGCTCGACCATGGCCGCGCCGGTTTCCCCGTTGCCGAGGACGACGTTCAGCACGCCGGCCGGCAGGATGTCCTGGGTCAGCCGGGCGAGGACGAGGGTGGACTCCGGGGTGGTGTCGCTGGGCTTGAGGACGACGGTGTTGCCGGCGGCCAGGGCCGGCCCGATCTTCCAGACGGCCATGAGCAGGGGGTAGTTCCAGGGCGCGACCTGGGCGACGACGCCGATCGGCTCGCGGCGGACGTAGGAGGTGTGCCCCTCCAGGTATTCGCCGGCTGACTTGCCTTCGAGCAGGCGGGCCGCTCCGGCGAAGAAGCGCAGCTGGTCGGCTCCGGCGGAGACCTCCTCGGCGGCGATCATTTCGCGCACCTGGCCGGTGTTGCGGTGCTGGGCCTCGACGAGTTCCTCGCTGTTCGCCTCGAGGGCGTCGGCGAGGCGAAGCAGCATCAGCTGCCGCTGGCTTGGCGGGACGTGCTTCCACGAGGTGAAGGCCTGCTTGGCGGCGGCCATGGCGGCGTCGATGTCGGAGGCGACGGAGACCGGCGCCTTGGCCACCAGTTCACCGTTGGTCGGGTTGACGATGTCGAGCAGCTCGGTGCCGGCGGCGTCGACGAATTCGCCGTTGATGTAGTTCTGCAGGGTCTGGACCACAGCGTTCATCCCTTTCATTGCGGGGTTGGGCCGCCGCCGGTGCGGCCGAAATTGCCGGCGTTGCGGATCGGGCGCCAAATTTATGCTGACCCTATCCGTCGGAGCTCACGGTTCACTAGGTACTCTTGCACAGGATCCCCCAGGTTCCTCCATGCAGGCGCACAACCCAATCCTAGGACAGTTTCATGGCAATCTCCCTTGCAGATCTGCTGGCCGTCTCCAGCCTCCGCCTTATCCCCGCCGGCGGCGCCACTGCGTCGGACACACCGATCGGCTGGGTCGCGGTGACCGAACTCGAGGATCCGCTGCCGTTTCTCAGCGGCGGCGAAGTGGTCCTGACCACGGGGGTGCGGCAGACGACTCCCGCCGCGCAGCGCCGATTCGTGCGCCGGGTCTCCGAGGCCGGAGGCCTCGCCGTCGGCTTTGGGGTGGGCCTGTCCCATCAGCGCATCCCGCCGGCCCTGCTCGAGGAGGCACATCGGGTGGAGCTGCCGGTCTTCGAGGTCCCCTACGAAACGCCCTTCATCGCCATTGGCAAGATCGTTGCCGATTCCCACTCCGCAGACCATTATTCGCGGCTCGAGGACCTCCTCAGGGGCCACCAGGTGCTCGCTGCGGCCCTGCTGGGTGGCGGCGGGCTGTCCCGCCTGCTCGAGGAACTGGCGGGCATGCTCGGCACGGATGTGGCCCTCTTCCAGTACGGCACACGCATCGCGGGCGGGCGGGCACCGGCCGGCACGGAGCCCGCCGGAACGGACCGGAGCTGGCACCGGGTTCCGGTGGCGACCGGGCTTAAGGACCGGTGCACCCTGGTCATCGCCGAACCGTACGCCTCGGCTGCGATCGTCGACTATGCCCAGAGCCTGATCAGCGTGGAACTGAGCAACCAGGCCCGCCGCCGGGCGGGCGAACGGGTCACCGCCGGACAGCTCCTGCAGGACATCGTGCGCGGCGCACTCGCCGGGCCCGACGCCGTCGCCCGCCTGGGCAGCACCGGCCTGGACTGCGCCGGCCGGCACGTGGTGGTGGCCGTCGAGGTCGCGTCGGGGCAGCGTAAAGCCCTGCGGACCCTGCCGCTGCCCGAGGACTGCGCCGGCGTCCTCACGGCCCTGCTCGATGACCGGCTGCTCGTTTTGGCCCCCGAACCGGACGGCGCCGGACTGGGGGCCCGGCTGGGCGCCTACCTCCACGCGGCCGGGTTCACGGCGCGGGTGGGCATCGGCGGCGCCTACGCCCAGCCCAACGGGCTGCGGTGGAGCTACTTCGAGGCCCGGGAGTCCCTGACCAGGGGCGGGCCGGTCAACCCGCCGAACCGGCTCAGCCTCACCTCGCTGCTGCTCTCCAGCGAGGACGTTCCCCTTGCCGATCTCGCCGCCGAGGCCCTGTCTCCGCTGGTTGACTTCGACGCAAAACACAGCGGTGGGCTGATCACCACCCTCGAAAGGTACCTGGCGCTCAACGGGTCGGTGGCCGCCGTCGCCGACGCCCTCCAGTTGCACCGCAATACCGTGCGGTACCGCCTTCAGCAGATCGCGGACCTGACCGGTTATGACCCGGCGGTCACCGCCGATCGGGTGCACCTCTACCTCGCCCTCAATGTGCGGGCACTGCGGTAGCCAAGCGCAGGAAAAGCGCAGGTTCGTAAGGATTGGCCGAGTAAGTCCACAGCTTTACCGCAATCCGCGGACTGACAGGGGAAGAGGCGAATACCGTCGATGGAAGAGCCGGCGCTGGGCCGGCTCACCCGAAGTGAGGTATTCGTGAACGTTGTACAGAAGATTGCCGCTGCCGGTCTCACCGGCATGCTCGCACTGACCCTCGGAGCGGGAGCTGCAAGTGCGGCTCCGTCCGCCACGGCGAAAGCCAACCCCGTCGCCGCCGCCGCCAAGGCCAAGCCTGCCGGAACCTCCAACTCCTCCGTCGCCAAGGCCAACCCGGTTGCTGCAACAGCCAAGGCCAAGGCTCCGGTTGCCGCTGCCAAGACCCTCGCCGCCGCCAAGGCACCTGGGGCCGCCAAGGCCAACCCCGTCGCCGCCGCCGCCAAGGCCAAGGCGCCTGGAACGTCGAACTCCGAGGCGGCCCACCTGCACTCCAAGGGCTACCAGAAGAACATCGACAAGCCGAAGCCTCCGGTAGTGGTCGTGCCGCCGGCACCCGAGCCGGAGCCCGCTCCCGAGCCGGCACCGGAGCCCGCACCCGCCCCCGAGCCCGCACCCGCCCCCGAGCCGGCACCGGAGCCCGCACCCGCCCCCGAGCCGGCACCGGAGCCCGCACCCGCCCCCGAGCCCGCACCCGCCCCCGAGCCCGCACCCGCACCCGCCCCCGAGCCCGCACCCGCCCCCGAGCCCGCACCCGCACCCGAGCCCGCACCCGAGCCCGCCGCCTAGCCAGCTGCTGCTGGAATGAATGAGGGGCACCGGCGCCGACCGCCGTCTTGCCCCTCCTTCGCGCGACGACACGACGTACTGCACCGCTGCACGGCCAGCTCTGGCCGTAGCGTTTAATGAGGGACATGACTGACGCTCCGGATCGACGCCGTGCCCTGGTTGTAGAAGACGACGCCGATATCCGGAGCCTCCTGGTGCAGATCCTCACCATGCAGGGCTTCGACGTGACCGAGGCGGGGACCGCCAGGGATGGACTTCTGGCCGCTCGCCTGGGGGTCGACCTGATCACCCTGGACCTCAACCTGCCCGACGGCGACGGCATCGAAATCTGCAGGGAGGTGCGCACCTTCTCCGATGCCTACATCCTCATGATCACCGCCCGCACCGACGAGATCGAACGGCTGACGGGCCTCGAAACCGGAGCCGACGACTACATCTCCAAGCCGTTCAGCCCCCGCGAACTCGTTGCGCGCCTCAACTCGATCTTCCGCCGCCAGAACCGGCAGAGCGCCGTCGAGGAGGCCAACGCCACCGAGCGGCGCCGCGCGGCCGAAGTCCAGCAGAGCCTGCTGCCCCGTGATGCGCTCTCCCTCGACGACTACGACCTGGCCGGCCAGTTCCGTCCCTCCCGCAGCGTCGGCGGGGACTTCTACGACTGGTACCGGACCGCCGACGGGCTCCACCTCACCGTCGCCGACGCCATGGGCAAGGGCATGGGAGCGGCCCTGATCGCCGCCACCGTCCGAGCGGTCATGCGGTCGGTCTCCAACCAGTCGAACATCGATGCGGCGTTCAACGCCGCCGCCCGGGCCACCGAGCCGGACCTCGACAAGGCCGGATCCTTCGTGACCCTCTTCCACGCCCGGTTCAACACCTCCACCGGCATTGTCGACTACGTCGACGCCGGCCACGGCCTCGCACTTCACATCACCGCGGGAGGCGACTGCATCCGCCTCTCCCCCGGCGGTCCGCCCGTCGGGGCGTGGGCCGGGCAGACCTGGACACCGGGCCGGCTGGTCCTGGCCCCCGGAGACACCCTCGCCGTCATCAGCGACGGCCTGCTCGACGCCTACCCCACGATCGATGAGTTCACCGCAGCGATGGCCCGGGTGGTCCATTCGAGCGGGAGCGCCGCACAGGCCTGCGAGACGCTGCTCGGGCTCGCCGACGTGCCCGAGGTCGACGACGACGTCACCGTCGTCATCCTCCGCCGGAAGGCCACCGGCGCTACCGGTGAAGCCGAGAACCTCCGCGCGGCGGAGCGGGCCGGGTGAGGCACCTGCCCACCCGCCTCCTGGTGGTCCTGACCGTCCTGCTGGGCATCAACTATCTCGCATGGCGCTGGCTGGAATCCCTCAACTGGGACGCCTGGTGGATCGCGGTTCCCCTGGTGGCCGCGGAGACCTACAGCCTGATCGACGTCGGGCTGTTCGGGCTGACCGTGTGGAAGAAGAAGCAGCGCACGGCCCCGCCCGCCCCCGCCGATGCCACTGTCGACGTCTTCATCACCACCTACAACGAGCCTCCGGAGATGGTGCTGGAGACGGCACTCGCGGCGAAGGCCATCCGGCACCCGCACAGCACCTGGATCCTCGACGACGGAGGACGCGAGGAGGTGCGGGAGCTCGCGCGGCAGCATGGCCTCGGCTACCTCACGCGGGGCCCGGACTGGGCGGACCGGCCCCGGCACGCCAAGGCAGGCAACCTCAACAACGCACTCATGGAGACCCAGGGCGAGTTCCTGCTGATCCTCGACGCCGACCAGGTCCCCGATCCCGCGATCCTCGAGAAGACCCTCGGCTACTTCAACAACCGGCGGATGGCCCTGGTGCAGACCCCGCAGTACTTCGCGAATGTGCCCGACGATGACCCGCTGGGCAGCCAGGCCCCGCTGTTCTACGGACCGATCCAGCAGGGCAAGGACGGCTGGAACGCGGCCTTCTTCTGCGGATCCAATGCCGTCCTGCGGCGCGAGGCACTCATGCAGCTCGGCCTGGCCGGCTACGTCAAGGAGGTCGAGCAGGGCGTCACCAGGGCCCTGAAGGCCTCCCGGACCGCCCTGCGCCGGGCCCGCAGATCGCCCGAGGCGGCCGACCCCCTGGTCGCGGGGCTGCTCGACGACGTCGAGTCGGCAACGGAGCGTGCGCGGGCGGAACTGCGCGCGGGCGTGTCCCTCAGCGAGGTCACCTACCGGGTGCGCCGGACCGTCGACGAGGCCGTGCAGTCCCTGGTCGGCGCCGACTTCTCATCGCTCGAGGCCGACCTGGCCGACATTGCGGCCCTCGAACAGGGTACGGAAGGCGCCCTTCCTGACGGGGGCGAACTGGACGGCGCGATCGAACGCATGTCCCACCGCGACCTGTCCCCGCTGGCGGCCCTGGAGTCGGTCCAGGGGGTCCTCGACGCCCTCTCGATCGAGCGCTCCGCGGAGGCCCAGCCGATCATGCCGATGGCGACCATCTCCGTCACCGAGGACATGGCCACCTCCATGGGGATGCATGCGATGGGCTGGCAGAGCGTCTACCACCACGAAATACTCGCCACCGGCCTGGCCCCCGAGGACCTTTCGACAATGCTGACGCAGCGGCTGCGCTGGGCGCAGGGCACCATCCAGGTCCTGCTGCGGGAGAATCCGCTGGTCCGCCGCGGCCTGGGACTGGCGCAGCGCCTGATGTACTTCGCGACGATGTGGTCCTACCTCAGCGGCTTCGCGGCCGTCGTCTACTTCGCCGCCCCGGTCATCTACCTCACCCTCGGCGTGCTTCCGGTGACCGGGATCAGTTCCGAGTTCTTCCTCCGCTTCGTGCCGTTCATGGTGGTCAACCAGCTGCTGTTCGCGGTCACCGGCCGGGGCATCCCCACCTGGCGCGGCCAGCAGTACAGCCTGGCGCTGTTCCCGACCTGGATCCGGGCCTGCACGACGGCGGCCCGCAACGTGTGGTTCGGGCGCCCGCTGGGCTTCGCCGTCACCCCCAAGACCCGCCAGGAATCCGGACCCCGCTGGGACCTGATCCGGCCGCAGCTGATCGTGATGGCGCTGCTCGCCGCAGCACTTGTCGTCGGGGTGGTCCGGCTTGTGGCCGGGCTCAACGAGCCGATCGGGACCCTCGTCAACGTGGCCTGGGTGGCCTTCGACCTGCTGGTCCTCAGTGTGCTGATCAAGGCAGTAAAGTACAAGGGGTTCACCCCCGAAAAGAGGAGCGTAGATGCGGTTCAGCACTGAACAAAAGGACTCCTACACCGAGGTGTCCGGCACCGGGCGGCTCAATATGGTTGCGGCGCCGAAGCTGCGCGAGGTGGTCGGCGAGGTAGTCTCGGCGGGAAACAAGCGCATCGTGCTCAATATGCTGGCCACCGACTTCATCGACTCCTCGGGCCTGGGCGCCCTGATCGGCTGCCTGAAGATGGCCCGCCAGGCCGGCGGAGACCTCCGCATCGCCTGCGTGCAGCCCCAGGTGAAGATGGTCCTGGAGCTGACCAGCATGAACCGGGTCCTGACCCCGCATGCCACGGCCGAAGGCGCTTTCTCCAATGACTGAGGTGCTCGCGCAGCGCGCCTACCAGGCGCCCGCGACCCCCGAGGCGATCGACGAGCTCCACACCGAGCTCGACCGGATCTGGGAGATCGCCTCCTTCGTTCCCGAACTCGACCAGATGGCCTTCACCACCGCGGTGATCGAGTCCGCCTCGAACGTGGTGCAGCACGGCGTCGCGGTGCCCGGCGGCGAGCTCCGGCTGGCCGTCACCCTGACCGTCATGGCCTCGGTGCTGCAGGCCCGCATCTCGGAGATCGGTGCCGTGCCCTCGCCGAAGATGCCGTCGGCCTCCCTGCCGGACGACGACGAGGAGAGCGGCCGGGGCCTGGCCCTGATCGAGGCGCTGATGACCACGATCACCGTGGAACTGCGGGGCGAAACGAAGACCTGGGTGCTCTCGCGGGAGATCGAAACCCCGGCCTGACCCACCCCTGAAAAGGACTTCATGACCGCCGCGTCCCAGATCGCCCTGATCCTTGACCTGCTGGGCGTCTTCTTCTTCGCCGTCTCAGGCTCCCTGCTGGCTGCACGCAAGGGCTTCGACCTCGTGGGCTCCCTGCTGCTTGCCTCCCTCGCGGGCCTCGGCGGCGGCGTCGCGCGCGACGTCATCATCGACACCCCGCCGGCGGCATTCAGCAACCCGGCCTACCTCATTCCTCCCCTGCTGGCGACGGTGCTGGTCTACTTCACCGTGGCGGGGGTGGAACGGATCAAGCGGGTCGTGGTCATCTTCGACGCCGGCGGGCTTGCCCTGTTCTGCGTCACCGGGACCGTCAAGGCACTGGATTTCGGCCTCAACCCGGTTGCCGCCGTCCTGCTCGGGGTGACGACCGGGGTGGGTGGCGGCCTGCTGCGGGATGTGGTGGCCAATGAGGTGCCGCAGCTGTTCGACCCGCGCGACATCTACGCGCTCCCCGCCATGCTCGGCGCCGCCGTCGTGGCGCTTCTCGTCGGGGCCGGGTGGTTCAACCTGTTCACCGGCACCGCGGCCGCGTCCGTCGTCTTTGTGCTGCGCCTGCTGTCCTGGCGGTACGGGTGGCGGGCACCGCTCGCGGCGCGGACCTAGGCGGCAGCGGGCCGGTCACCGGGCCCCGCATTGGAGGATAGGATGGAGCCTTCCCCCAATCCCATCTGGAGTTTTTCGTGACCGAGCTGTTCCTGGACAAGTTCCGCGCCCTGGTTCCTGCCTACTTTGACGACCAGTGGGAAGAGGAGGACGGCCTCTCGCCGGCCGAGATCGACGAGCTGATGGAGGGGAAGGATTTCCAGCTGCCCCTGGCGCTGCGTGAGTTCTACCTCGCGGTCGGGGCGACCGAGGACATCATGGAGGCATTCCACTTTTTCTGGGACCCGGACGAGCTCGAGATCGAAGACGGCTTCCTGCTGTTCCTTGAGGACGAGGACGAGCAGTACACCTGGGGAATGCGCGCCGACCAGCTGTCGGTGCCCGACCCAATCATCTGGCGCCGCAACAATGCCCGCGGTGAGTGGCAGAGCGAAGAGGGAACGTTCAGCGAGTATGTCCTGGACCTGTTCGAGTGGGTGTTCGAAGACACCGACGAGGACTGAGATGTCCGGGTTCGTCAATCACGCCCCTGAGGGCTACCAGTGCCCCTTCTGCGATCTGGCCCGCGGAAACTTCGATAACCCGCGCAACCTCTGCCGGCCCGGGGACGTCATCTATGCGGACGACCTCGCCCTCGCCTTCATCGCCTCGCACGGATTCGCGCCGAATCCCGGCCACGTGCTGATTACCCCGCGCGCCCACTTCGAACTGCTGTATGAACTTCCCGACGACGTGGCCTCGCGCATCATGCTCCTCACCCGCGACCTCGCCGTGGCGATCAAGCGGGCGTGGCAGCCCGACGGCGTCTCTACCCGCCAGCACAACGAGCCCGCGGGCAGCCAGCACGTCTGGCACTACCACCAGCACGTCCTGCCGCGGTGGCACGATGACGGTTTCTATTTCACCCCGAAACGCCCCATCGTCGACCCTGGGGTGCGCGCCCGGAAAGCACGGGAACTCCGCGCCGCCCTGTAGCAGGCAGCGGAAAAAATTTCCGACAATAGTCTCGACATTTGTATTGACGTAGATCGCGCCGTCGGTATTATTTGTTCGCAGGGGGCTCGCCGGAAGAAATTGCGGCGGTCAAATCTGGTCTCGTCGTATTCAGCACTGCTATCGACGGAGTTGCCATGCTCAAAAAGTCCCTTGCCGCGGCCGGACTGGCTGCCGCTTTTGTTTTCATCCCCACAGCCGCAAACGCGCTCGACTGCGTGAACGTATCCCGGCCCCCGGCCGCGTGCGGGTCGAACTGTACGACAGGGCCGGTCATCAAGGGCAACTGGGTGTGGCTGCCCAGTGTCTTCCCCGGCGGGCCCCAGTCCTGGGTCCTCGTTCCCCCCGGAACCATCCAGGGCATCGGCGTCGCCGGCGAGAGCGGCAATTTCCAGAGCGGTGAGGGCTATGCCCTGCTCGTCAACGCGATCTGCGACTCTCAGGGCTCGGTGCTGGTCCACCGCCAGACCGAGCACGGCATTCAGCTGCTGGAGGGGTGCTCGGCGCCGCACTAGGAGCGGCACCAGCCGCGTCGCCCGGCACCGGCCCCCTGCAGTCCGGTGCCGGGCCACCCTCCAAGTGCCGGACTCTTGCAGTCCGGCACCTTCCGGTGCTATTAAAAGAGGTGTCCCGGAGCACCCGGGGCGGCAAAAACATATGCGGCCATTGTGTAATTGAAAGCTGGTTCTGCAGGGGTTTCAATGTTGATGCATTCCGTCGAGTCCCGTGAAGCATTCACGGTGTCCGAGTTCCTCGAATTGATGTACCTCGATGATGATTTTCTCGATGCCGAATTCCAGGAGATCGTCGAGCGTATCGACCCTCCCGACCGCGTCCGCGGCACAGCCGCCCCGGCCCGCCGCCGCGGGAGGGGCACCGGTCCCGCCCAGGGCAGCCACCGGCCCCGCCGGTTGCGGCAGCACGGCAGCCGGACCCCGCCGCCGGCCCGGGAGCGTTCGCCCCCGACCAGGCAGCACCGGCAGCGGTGCTCCGCTTCGCAACGGATCAGGGCCTTTCGCGCGCCCGCCCATCCTTGACTGGGCAACGGGGTGACTGCAGGGATCATCTCGGGACTTCACCGGCAGATCCCCGGCTCGGCCTCGAGCAGCCAGTCGCTCGTGGAACTGATCCAGCCGGACGCCGCAATCTGTCCCGGCAACTCCGGCGGGCCCGTGGTCAACGGTCAGGGCGAAATCATCCGGATCGGCGAAGCGTACATCCCGCCGCAGGCCGGCGCCGTTTCACTGGGATTCGCCATCCCGGCCACCTCGACCCCGGCGACACCGTCGACGTCGAATTCACGCGGGGAGCCGACGGGGAGCAGGCCCGGATCGAACTGGCGGAGCGGCCGGCCGAGGGCCGGTGAGCTCTCGAGGGTTACACGTCCCGGCTGACGACAGCCTGCGCGAAGCTCGTGAGGGCCTGCTTCACGACGCTCTCGGGCAGGGGCTCCAGGGCGGCGACGGCGTCATCGGCCCAGCGCTGGGCGAACGCCCAGGCCTCCTGCGTCTGCGGGTGCGCACGCACCGCGGCCACTGCCTCCTCGAGCACCTCATCGGAGCTGAGGTCGCCGTCGACGAGGGCCAGCACGTCCGCGGCCGAAGTGTCGCCGGCGGCGGCGGCGCGCCGCAGCAGGATGACCGGAAGGGTCGGCACGCCCTCGCGCAGGTCGGTGCCGGGCGACTTACCGGAGGTTACCTTCAGCCCGGTGACGTCGATGACGTCGTCGGCAAGCTGGAAGGCCACCCCGACCTTCTCTCCGTACTCCACCATGACGTCGATGACTTCCTGGGAGGTGTTGGCGAACAGCGCACCCAGCTGGCCCGAGGCGGCCACGAGGGAGCCGGTCTTGTCGGCGATGACCGAGAGGTAGTGCTCGAGCGGATCCTGGTTCTCGCGCGGCCCCACGGTCTCGTGGAGCTGCCCCAGGCACAGCCGCTCGAAGGTGCGGGCCTGGATCCCGAGCGCCTCTCCGCCGAGTTCGGATACCAGGATCGAGGCCCGCGCGAAGATCAGGTCACCGGTGAGGATGGCCACGGTGTTGCCCCACACCTCGTGTGCCGTGGGGGCGCCCCGGCGGTAGGGCGCCGAGTCCATCACGTCGTCGTGGTAGAGAGTGGCCAGGTGGGTCAGCTCGACGACGACGGCGGCCTGGACCACCTCGGGCCGGCCGGGGTCGCCAAGGTGGGACGCCAGGAGCGTCAGGAGCGGGCGGATGCGCTTGCCGCCGGCCTCCACCAGGTGGCGGGAGGTTGCATCGGCCAGCCGATCGGCGCTGGCAATGGCCCCGCGGAGCTGCTTTTCCACCTCGGTCAGGCAGGAGGAGACGGCCGGGCCAAGGTTGGGATCGTCGGCGATGAGCGCGAACCCCGGCGGCAGCTTGAAGGCTGAAAGGCCGTCGTCCGGGTTCTCAGCGGTGTCGAGCGTGCCGTTTTCCACGCTGGTCATGCCGGAGTCGAAGGAGGAAGTCACTGTATAAGCCTAACCAAGTGGGGTGGCGGATGACGCACGGGTACCGCGGGGGGCCAGCGGCTGATTCGCGGTGGGCGGCACCAGCGCTTCGAGCAGGTGGATCACCCGGTCTTCAAAGCCGCGCCCGCCGGCGTCGGTGAGGTTGGCGAGCATCCTCACCACGAAACGCATGAGCAGCGGAATCGGCATCCCGGTGCGCAGGGCCAGCCGCAGGATGGCCGGTTTACCGATCAGCTGGGCGAACACCCGGCCGAGCGTGAAGTGGCTCCCCCATTGGGACCGGATGTGCGGGGCGTAGCCGGTGAGGACCTGGTCCCTTCCGGCGAGGGAGGTGACATCCTGGGCCGAGGCGATGAACTCCGCGGCGAAGCGCGCCGATTCCATGGCGTAGGAGATGCCCTCGCCGTTGAAGGGGGAAACCATACCGCCGGCGTCGCCGAGCAGCAGCAGGCCGGGGCTGTAATGCGGGGTCCGGTTGAAGCCCATGGGCAGGGCGGCCCCACGGATCTCCCCGACCTGGTTGTCGGGGGTGAACCCCCACTCGGCCGGCATGCCTGCGGTCCAGTCCCGGAGGACCTGCTTGTAGTCGAGCTTCCCGAACTCCGACGAGGAGTTAAGGATGCCCAGCCCGACGTTGGAGGTGCCGTCGCCCACCCCGAAGACCCACCCGTAGCCGGGCAGCGGGCGCCCGGTGGCGTCGGGCAGTTCAAGCCAGCCCTCCATCCAGTCGTCGTCGTGCCGGGGGCTGGTGAAGTAGGTGCGCACGGCGACGCCGAGGGGCCGGTCGTCGCGTTTGGCCATCCCGAGGCTGACGGCGGTGCGGGTGGAGTTTCCGTCGGCGGCAAGGACGACGTCGGCGGAGAAGGTGCGCGACTCACCCGTCTTCCGGCCACCGTCGTCGAGCAGGTTCGCGGTGACGCCGGTGACCCGGCCCGTCTCGTCCCGGACGGCCGCGGAGACCGAATGTCCCTCGAGGATGGTGGCGCCGGCCGCGCGGGCGTGGCCGGCGAGGGCCTCGTCGAAGCCGAGGCGGGTGCGCACCAGCCCGTACCCGGGGAAGTCGCTCAGCTCGGGCCAGGGGACCTCGACGGTGCGGCCGCCGGCGAGCAGGCGCAGGCCCTTATTACGCCGCCAGCCGTCCGCTTCGTCGTGCGGGAGGCCAAGAAGCTGGATTTCACGCACCGCGCGCGGCGTGAGTCCGTCGCCGCAGACCTTCTCCCGCGGGAAATAGGTCTTCTCAAGGACGGTGACCTCGATGCCGGCCCGGGCGAGGTAGTAGGCGGCGGTGGAACCTGCGGGGCCAGCCCCGACAATGAGGACTGACACTAGTTGACTGCCCGGGTGCTGCGGCGGCGGAGCCGCGCGCGGGCGGCGGGCGCCGCTGAGGGCCGTGGCGTCCCGCCCGGTTTGACCGCGCGGTGGATGGCGACGATCCCGCCGTTGAGGTTGCGGTAGGCCACCTCGCCCCAGCCGCTTCCGGTGATCCAGGCGGCCAGCTCATCCTGGTTCGGCCAGGCCCGGATGGACTCGGCCAGGTACACGTAGGCGTCGGGGTTGGAGCTGACCTTCTCGGCGATCGCCGGCAGGGCGCGCATCAGGTATTCGGTGTAGAGGTTGCGCCACAGCGCCACGGTGGGCTGGGAGAACTCGGCGATGACGAGCCGGCCGCCGGGCTTGGTGACCCGAAGCATCTCCTCGAGGGCCTTGCGCGGCTCATTGACGTTGCGCAGCCCGAAGGAGATGGTCGTGGCGTCAAAGGAGTTGTCGGCGAACGGCAGGTTTGTGGCGTCCCCGGCGACGAAGTCGATGTCGGGGCGGCGGCGCTTGCCCACGGTGAGCATGCCGAGGGAGAAATCACAGGCGACGACGTGGATGCCGTTGTCCGCATAGGGCTCGCTGGAGGTGCCCGTCCCGGCGGCAAGGTCGAGGACCCGCTGTCCCGGCTCGGCACCCACCGCCTGCACCACGAGGCGCCGCCAGCGGTGCGTCTGCCCGAGGGAGAGCACATCGTTGACCACGTCGTACCGGGGCGCGACGCCGTCGAACATGGCTGCTACTTCATCAGGGCGCTTTTCCAGTGATGCACGGTTCACCCGCCCATTGTCTCAAACAAAACCGGCCCACCCGACCGCGGCCGCCGGGACGGGCCCCACCCCGGAAGCCGCACCCGCGCACCGGAGTAGGCTTGGATCATCATGAGCAATCCCTTTCCTGCCGCGCTTGCCCCGGCACCCGGGCGCGCGGGCGGCCTGAGAAGCATCACCATCCCCCGGGGGCGGATTGAACCCGAGACGGGTCTTCTCGATTACGTGGTCCGCAACGACGCCCATACCTGGATCCGGCGCGGAGGCGGCCTTGTCGCCTTCGGCGAGGTGACCCGTTTCACCACCTCCGGCCCGGACCGCTTCGCGGAGGCGCAGCGGTGGTGGCGGAAGGAACTGGAATCGGCCGAGGTGGTCAACGGCCTCACTGTCCCGGGCACCGGTCTGGTGGCGTTCGGCTCCTTTGCCTTCTCGAAGACCTCACGGCACGCCTCGCGGCTGATCGTGCCGGAAATCATCATCGGCTGCCGCGACGGGCAGAGCTGGTTGACCTATATCTCGAACGACGCCGACACCGAGCTGAGCGCCGAAGCAGCGGAGGCGGCCCTGGCCGCCTACCTCGAGGAGGTGGATCCCGCCCGGGCCCCGCACCCCGAGGACCGGCTCGCCCCGGGGGTGCTCACCGAGGAGCAGTACCTTGAGGCGGTGGCCGGCGGGGTGCGGCGGATCCAGGCCGGGGAGCTGAGCAAAGTGGTCCTGGCCCGCGACGTGGTGGCCGAACTCGGATCCCCCGTCGCCACGGCGCAGGTCCTGCGTGAGCTGGCGGTGCGGTACGAGGACTGCTGGACCTACTCCGTGGACGGGCTGATCGGCTCTACCCCGGAAATGCTGATCAAGGTTGAGGATTCGACGGCGCAGGCCCGCGTGCTCGCCGGCACCCTCGACCGCGCGGGAGCCCCGGCGGATGATCCGGGGTATGCCGAGCGGGTGCTTGCCGGGTCCGCGAAGCAGCTCCACGAGCACTCGATCGCCATCGACTCCCTGACCCGCCAGCTTGAACCGTTCACCGACTCGATGACCTCCCACAGCGAGCCCTTCGTGCTGCAGCTGCCCAATGTCTGGCATCTGGCCTCGGACGTCCGCGCCCGGCTGACCCGGGACGGCGGCGGCGAGGTGCCGACCTCGCTCGCCCTGGTCGAGGCGCTGCACCCCACGGCCGCGGTCTGCGGCACTCCGACGACCGTTGCCGGCGCGCTGATCCGTGAGCTTGAACACCTTGAGCGCGGACCGTACGCCGGACCGGTCGGCTGGATCGACGCCGAGGGCAACGGCGAGTGGGGCATCGCGCTGCGAGGCGCGGTGATTGAAAGCAGCACCCGGGTGCGGCTGTATGCAGGGTGCGGAATCGTCGAGGGCTCACAACCGCAGGCCGAACTGGCCGAAACGTGGAGCAAATTCCGCCCGATGATCGAGGCGCTGGGCCTCTCCCGGTAGCTCGACCGTATTGCCCAGGGAAAGTGCTTGGTTACCAATACGCATCTCCTGTAGCCTGTGACGCACATCTCTTGTGCAGTTAGAATCAACACGACCTTTCCTACCCGTCCAAAAGCAGAGGTATCCGATGTCTTCCAAGAAAACCGCAATGCTGGCCGCACTGGCCGCCGGAACGCTGGCGCTGAGCGCCTGCGGCGGCGGCTCCGATGAAGCAGGCGATTCAGGCGAGGCGGGCGGCCTCAACCTGGTGAAGGACGGCGCCCTGACCGTCTGCTCCGATATTCCGTACCCCCCGTTCGAGTTCGAGGAAAACGGCGAGTACACCGGCTTCGATATCGATCTGATGCGCGAGATCGCCACGGGCCTCGATCTTGAGCTCGACGTCCAGGACGTCGGCTTCGACGGACTTCAGAGCGGCGCGGTCATCGCCGCCGGGCAGTGCGACGTCGGCGCCAGCGCCATCACGATCACCGAAGAGCGCGCGGAAAACCTCACGTTCTCCGAGCCGTACTACGACTCGCTGCAGTCACTGCTGGTACCGGCCGACTCGGACGTCGCGTCCATCGATGACCTCGCCGGCAAGTCGGTCGGCGTCCAGCAGGGCACCACCGGGGAGACCTACACCCGCGAGAACGTCCCTGCGGACACCAAGGTCGTCGCGTTCCCGTCCGACGCGGAGATGTACGCCGCCATCCAGGCCGGCAACGTCGACGCCCTGCTCCAGGACCTGCCCGTGAACATCGGGCACACCGAAGAAGGCGCGTTCACCATCGCCGAGGAGTACAAGACTGACGAACAGTACGGTTTCGCCTTCGCCAAGGAAGGCAGCGAGGACCTCGTCTCCGCCGTCGACGAGCAGCTGTCCACCCTGCGCGACAACGGCAGGTACCAGGAAATCTACGACACCTACTTCGCGGAGTAGAAAAACCACCGCTGGTGCCCCGGTGGCCGCACGCCGCCGGGGCACCAGCGCGCCATCTCCTGAAGGAAGGTACATCCCAGCGTGAAAGCCTCTACGCGCCGGCGCCTCGTCCAAGGCGTTCTTTACGCGGTCTTTATCCTCGTGGTCCTCGTCGTCGTTCTCCTCGCCGACTGGGACACGATCGGCTCCTACTTCTTCAACCTTGAAGTAGCGGCGGAAACATTCCCTGAAATCGTCGTCATCGCGGCCAGGAACACCATTCTCTACACGGCGATCGCGTTCGTCGGCGGGCTGTTCCTCGGGCTCCTGCTGGCCCTCATGAAGCTGTCCCCGGTCCTGCCCTACCGCTGGTTCGCAACCGCCTACATCGAACTCTTCCGGGGACTTCCGGCGCTGCTGGTGATCTTCGGCTTCGCCTTCGCCATCCCCATCGCCTTCCAGTGGCGCCCGCCGGGAGGCAGCGCCGGAGCGGGCCTGATGGCACTGATCGTCGTCGCGGCCGCCTACATCGCCGAGACGATCCGGGCGGGAATCGAGGCCGTCCCCAAAGGCCAGGTCGAGGCGGCCCGCTCGCTGGGCATGAACCCGGCGTGGACCATGGTGTCCGTCGTGCTGCCCCAGGCGTTTCGGATCATCACCCCGCCGTTGACCAACGAACTGGTGATCCTGATCAAGGACACCTCGCTGCTGTTCATCGCCGGCATGGCCCTGGGCGAACGCGAGCTCACGGTGTTCGCCCGGGACTCGGTGACGAGCCAGGCCAACGCCACCCCGCTGGTGGTCGCCGCCCTGATGTACCTCGCGATCACCTTGCCGCTGACGCAGCTTGTCGCGAAACTTGAACGACACAACAAGAGAGGCCGGTGATGGCAGTGACCAGTTCGTCAAAGGGTGCCTCCGCAGTGAGCACCACCGAACCGGCGATCGACGTCCGCGCCCTGTGCAAGAGCTTCGGCAGCAATGAGGTCCTCAAGGGCATCGACTTCCACGTCGACCAGGGTGAGGTGGTGTGCGTGATCGGGCCGTCCGGCTCCGGCAAGTCCACGCTGCTGCGCTGCGTGAACCGGCTGGAGGAGCCGACCACGGGCACCGTCATGATCGAAGGCGTCGACATCACCGATGAGGAGACCGACCTGGACAAGATGCGCACGCGCATCGGGATGGTCTTCCAGCAGTTCAACCTGTTCCCGCACCTCAGCGTGCTCGCCAACCTGACCCTCGCCCAGCAGCGCGCCAAGAAGCGCAGCAAGTCAGAGGCCATCGAGGTCGCCCGGCGAAACCTGGCCAAGGTCGGCCTCGCGGAGAAGGCGGATGCCTTCCCCGCGCAGCTCTCCGGAGGCCAGCAGCAGCGTGTCGCCATCGCGCGGGCGCTGTCGATGGATCCTGACATGATGCTCTTCGACGAGCCCACCAGTGCACTGGACCCGGAGCTCGTCGGCGACGTCCTCGAGGTCATGAAGCAGCTGGCCCGGGAGGGCATGACCATGATGGTCGTCACCCACGAGATGGGTTTCGCCCGCGAGGTCGGGGACCGCGTGGTGTTCATGGACGGCGGCGTCGTGGTGGAGCAGGGCAAGCCCGAGGACGTCCTCGGCAACCCTCAGCACGAGCGCACCAAAGAGTTCCTCTCGAAGGTGCTCTAACCCTCCACCGCCCGGAATGCCGCATCGACGGCATCCCGGATCCGGCCGTGCAGCGCCCGCAGCGACTGCCGGTCCGCCTGGACTTCGATAATGGAGCGGCCCCTGAGGGGCCGCTCCATTGCCGTTTCAAGGCCCTGCAGCGTGGTGACCCGTTCGAAGGCCACCCCGTACGCCGCGGCCAGCGCCGCCAGGTCCACCTGCTGCGGCGTCCCGAAGAGCCGCTCCACGGCGGCCCCGTAGCGTGCCTTCGTCGCGGGCTCCCCGTGTTCAAGCAGGCCGAAGATCCCGCCGCCGTGATCGTTCAGCACCACCAGCTGTAGGTCGGGCTCGGCCTCCCCTGCGCCAATGAGCAGCCCGCCTGCGTCGTGAAGGAAGGTCAGGTCGCCCATCAGCACCCGGGTGGGCACCCCGGTGGCCAGGGCAATGCCGGTGGCCGTCGACACCGTGCCGTCAATGCCTGCCAGCCCGCGGTTGGCGAACACCTCGAGCGGGTGCCAGCCCGGAGCTGCGGTGAGGTCGACGTCCCGAATGGGGTTCGATGAGCCGAGCACCAGGAACCCGTCCGTCTGCTCCCAGACGGCCTCGGCGACGGCGGGACCGGTGAGGCCCTCCTCGCCGGCGAGCAGGGTGGCGATGGCCGCATCGGCGGCCGCACCGGCGGAGCGCCAGGCCTCAAGCCAGCCCGGCGCCGCCGGGCCGGCGAACTCGAGGAGGTCGGGAAGGTTGTCGATGATGCGCTCGGGGCGGCGGCCCGGCTCGAACCACGCCGCCGGTTCCGGAAGGTAGAGTGCCCGCTCGATGTCGGTACGGGCCAGCAGCGCGGCCACCGGCCGGGACAGCGTCGGGCGGCCGAAGACCACCACCCGGGTGATGCCGGCGCCCAGGTGCCCGAGGAGCAGGCGGTAGGGTGCGATGGCGCTGGTGCCGAACCGGGCATTGGAGGACGGCTCGGCCAGCAGCGGCAGCCCGAGGTGGGCGGCGAAGACCGCCGCCAGCTCACCGGCACCGTGGCCGGCCACGACGACGGGGCCGCCGGCCGCCGGCGCTGAGGGTGCCCGGCGTTCTCCGTCCTGGAGGGCCTCCGCGGAGCCGGCCGCGCCGTCTCCGCCGACCGACGGCACCGCCGCGGCATCGTGCGGGAGTGCCGGCGCTGCGACCGGCGCGTCCCAGGCGTCCCCGGCCGGTACCAGCGGGTCCCGGAAGGCAAGGTTGAGCTGGACCGGCCCTGCCGGTGCTCCGCCGCCGCAGGCCTCGCGCACCGCGCGGGCCACGAAGGGCCCGGGGTCCTCCCCCGCCGGCACGTCGAAGGCGCACCGGACGTGGCTGCCGAACAGGCCCGGCTGCTGCGTCGTCTGGTTGGCGCCGGTTCCGCGCAGTTCCTCGGGCCGGTCCGCCGAGAGCACCACCAGCGGCACGGCCGCGTGGTTGGCCTCCATGACGGCCGGCAGGAGTTCCCCGACGGCCGTGCCCGAGGTCGTCAGCACCGCCGCGGGCCGCTTCCCGCCCAGGGCCAGGCCCAGCGCCGTGAACCCGGCCGAGCGCTCGTCGATACGCACATGGAGCGTCAGCTGCCCGGCGGCCTCCGCCTCGGCCAGCGCGTAGGCCAGCGGTGCGCTGCGGGAGCCGGGGGCGACGACGACGTCGTGCACACCCCCTCCGGCCAGGGCCGTCACCGCACGCCGCGCCGCTTCGAGGGATGGAAGGGAATCGCTCATTCCCCAATACTTCCACGCTCGGGGCAGCCGCCCGCCGCCCGCCCCCTCGGGTGGCCGGCGCCGCGGTGGGGCCGGCCGGGCCACAGAGGTACCGGGTTACTCTCCGGTGCTTCCGTCGACGGATTCCCGCAGCAGGTCGGCGTGGCCGTTGTGCCGGGCGTACTCCTCGATCATGTGGACGAGGATCCAGCGCAGGCTCGGCGCCTCGCCGCTGGCCCAGGGGCGCTGGGCACGCTGGTCCAGCCCTCCCGCGCGAATCGCCTGGGTGGTCAGCGAGCGGGACCGTCCCACCGTCCCTTCCCAGAGGGACAGGAGCTCACCGGGGGCGTCACCGGCGGCGGAGTGCCACTCCCAGTCGGGGTCGGTCTTCCAGTCCACTGCGTCCCACGGCGGCTTCCGGTCCTGTCCGTGCAGGGTATAGGTGAACCAGTGGTCCTCGACGAAGGACATGTGCTTGAGCAGGCCTCCGAGGGTCAGGGCCGAGACGCCGACCGTGGCGGACAGCCCCGCCGCGTCGAGTCCGCCCGCCTTCCAGGCAAGGGTGGCGCGTTGGTAATCGAGGTAACCGAGCAGGGTCTCGGCTTCGGTGCCTGCGAGCGGAGGTTCAACCCGGCCCTGGTCATCAACGGTGGTCATGCGCGGGAACTCTACGCGCCGGGGCCTGCGGGGGCAATGTCAGCAGCGGAGCCGGGGCCTGCGGGGCAATGTCGGCAGCGGAGCCGGATCCGGCGGGCGGACGATCCGGAGGCCGCGGTCTCCGCCCGGAGGTGGGGAGATTCCCAGCGGCGGCTCAGGAGACGCTCATCTTTGCCTGTCAGGCTGGCACGGGTTTGCGCCGTATGTCCATTGAGCCGTAGGTCCGTTGAGAGGAGCCGAAGTGCTTTCCAGGAGTATTGAACGCGGCCGGCCGGAGGCCTGGTCGTCCGTGGGCGGTGCCGCCGCGGCGCGGGGCCGCTGGCAGGAGCTGAGCGCCGGAGACGCGGTCGTCGTCGAACTCGGCAACGGCCGTTCGGTGCGCGGGGTGGTCGATGCCCTGGTCGAGGATGCCAGTGTGCTCTGGGTGGAGCTGGACGGGGGAAAGGGACGCCGCCTGTTCCACTGGGAGGACGGCGTGGCCATCCGCCCGCTCAGCTGACCGTCGATGAACGCAGAAGGAGCCGGGAGAAACCTCCCGGCTCCTTGCCGGTGCCCGGCGGGTCAGCGCACCTGGAGGGTGAGCATTCCGTTCGGGTTGGACTGGATCACTTCGATGCTGGTGCCGGTACCGGCGACGATGACGGAGCCCTGCGGGTTCGCCGGATCGTAGTAGGCGTTGGGATTGGTGTCATCGAAGCGGGGGACGCCCGGCTGCGACGGCGCGGTGAGCGTCGTCATGCCGGTCGCCTGCTCGCGGTGGAGGCTGAGCGGATCGGTGGCCTGGCGGCCGAAGGTGGCGTCGTAACTCTGGATGCGGTTGCGCACCACCGTGCCGTCAGACCAGGTCAGTGGCTTCGGGTGGGCGTCCACGGGCAGGGCGAGGCCCTCGCCCGGGTGCTGGCGCGTGTTGTTGTTGCGCTGCGCGGTGTTCCAGTAGGTGATGCTCAGGCCGTCCTGGTAGGTGTAGTGCTCCACGGTGTCCGGGGCGCTCAGGCTCCAGCCGAAGTTATACGGGCCGGTGGCGAGCATCCCGTCGTAGCCGAGGTACTGGCGGTTCTCGGCGATGTAGAAGCGGCTCTTGCCCGCCGCGTCCTTGGGCAGGTTCACGACGACGGCCTGCGGGGCCTTCGTCGCATGGAAGGACGGACCAATGGTGTGGGTCGAGGCGCGGCCGGCCGTGGCCACCTCATAGTCGAGCCACCCGAGCTGGATCTTCTCCCACGCTCCCATGTGGTTCGGGGTGGTGCCAATCGAGCCCTTGCCGTGGCCCAGCCAGGAGCCGGAACTCATGAGAGTCCAGAAGCCGGTGCCGTTCTCGCCGCCGCTGGTGTCATAGAGGTCGGGCAGGCCGAGGTCGTGGCCGTATTCGTGGGCGAAGACTCCGAGGCCGCCGTTCTCGGGCTCAGTGGTGTAATCCCGGATCCAGAGGTTGGAGTTGCCGATCTTAATGCCGCCATAGGGGTTCGCCGCGGGCCCTGAGGTGCCCCGGCCGGCCTGGCCGACGGCCCAGCGGTGGGACCAGATGGCAGACGAGGGCGCCCCGGCTTCCTCGCCCTCGCCGGCGTGGATGGCCTGGAAATGGTCGATGTAGCCGTCGGCTTCGTTGAAGTCGCCGTCCTTGTCGTAGTCGTAGCGGTCCCACTGGTCGAAGGTGGCCAGGTACGCGTCGATCTCGGCGGGGGTCTTCCCGGCGGCGAGCTGCGAGTCGTACCAGGCATTGGCGGTGTCCTGCACGAACCGGGTCATGTCGGCCTGGCTCTCGGTTTCGCCGTAGCTGGCCGAGTTGAAGGGGACCGTCACCCAGTCGCTCACGTCGCCGTCGACCGTGTAGCGGCCGCTGGACATCTCCTCGTAGACGCCCTTGAGGGATTCGCCGTCCCCGCTGAAGAACATGTCCAGGAAGTGCGCCCGGTCGAAGCGTGGCGCCCAGTAGGTGGAGTTGTCCACCGCTCGGTTCGGTTCCTTGATGGTGTTGCGCTTCGGACCGGGCGCGGAGGTCGGGTAGCGGGGGTCGACCTGGTCGCCGAAGTCCACGAGGAAGGAGAGGATCTGGTCGCTGCCGGTCAGCCCGTACTCGGCCCACTGGCCCGGAGCGACCCGGACGGCTCGAGAGCCGTTGCGGTTCTCAACCTTGGCCTCGCCGGAGATGACCTTCTCCACCGCCTTCTGGTTGAGGTCGCGGCGGGCGTCGGCCACCGGGTCGGAGCGGTCGTCGGACTTGGGGGGTGCGCCGTCGGCACCGGGTGAGGAGGTGGTTGACGGTGAGACCGGATCGGAGCCGGGAGCGGCATACGCACTCACGGGGGCGAGCACGACGGCGCCGGTGACGGCGAGCGCCATCGCGCGCCGCATCCGCCGTGGAGGGGTAGTGGAATTCAAGGGTTCTCCTTAGTGAAATGTCCCAGCTGGGCGGAGCTCCGTGATGGAGGCCGCCGTGGCGAACCTGTTGCCTAAGCACACGTTCTGGGAGGACGGTAACACCGCGCTTCACCGGTTTCCCGCCTTGTTTTCACTACGAGCCACTTTTTCTATATCCCCTAGCCGAAATGCGGCCGGCTTTGTATAGTGCGCGGCTGCGGTCGGGGGTAGGTGTCATCCTGGGTGGCGCCCATCCGCGCCCCCCTGACGGCCGCCGGCGGCAGCGATCAGGGGGGCGCGGATTCCTGCAGGCTTCAGCGGCGTGCTTCGAAGACGCGGTTGAACGGCGTCTGGGCCACGCGGCGGAAGGATGTGAACCCATTGCGGTGGAACAGGTACGCCCACGTTTCGTCCGGGACCTGATTGCCGAGGGCCGTTGTGCCGCCGGCCAGCGCCGAAGGGGTGCAGAGCATCGCCGAGCTGGGGTAGAACAGCCGCGCGGCGAACAATCCCGCCGCGTCGTCGGGGCCCTCGGCGGTCATCGGTTCAACGACCATCACGGAGCCGTCCTCGGCCACCTGCCGGGCAGCGTGCGCGATCACCCGTTCCGGGTCCCCCATGTCGTGAAGGGAGTCGAAGAAGGTGATCAGGTCATACGGCCCTCCCCCGTACTCGGCTCCGGAGGCGCTTTCCATCCGGATCCGGCCTGCCACTCCTTCTGCCGCCGCCTTCTTGGCCGCCGCGTCCAACGAGCCCTGGTGCAGGTCGACCGCGACGAACCGCGAGGCCGGGTACTCGGCAGCCATGAGCGTCAACGCCGTCGCATGCCCGGCGCCGATGTCGGCAACACTGGCGCCTGCGGCCAGTTTGGACTCGATCCCCGAGAGCGCCGGAAGCCATTGGCTGAAGAGGCACGCACGGTATACCGGACCGAACGAGCGGTCGAAGCCGTCGAACAGCCCCGGATTCTGGTCTCCCCAGGCCAACGCTCCGTCCGAGCTGAACGCGGCGTCGATGCGTTGCTGCCCCTGGACCGTGGCGGCAAGCACCTCGGTGAGGCCGCCAAGGTAGGCCGGTGATTCCTCGACAGCCAGAACCATGCCCTGTTCCGGCGAGAGGCTGTACCGGCCGTCGGGATCCGCGGTGATGTATCCGGCCAGGGACTGGCCCACCAGCCATTCCTGAAGCAGGCGTTCGTTGGTGCCGGTCCGCCCAGCCAGTTCGCCTGCACTCGCGGGGCCGGCGGAGAGGGCCCGGTAGAGGCCCTGCCGCACCCCCAGATGGACTGAGACGACCCCCCACGCGCCTGCAAGCTCGGTGGCCAGCTGTGCGGTCAGAACGTTCAGCTCGGTTTCATTGATAGTCACGGAAACTCCTTTGTTGAGGTGGTGGAACCACGGTCGCAGGAGACCCTTGCAGGTCACGCACCATCGGCTGACAAACCGGCATGCCACCCCGACGGTCACCTCACTGCCGGGTGGCGCCTCGGCTTCCGGCCGCCTCGCGCGCCTGGGGAACGGCGGTGCCGAGCGCGTAGGCAATTGCCTCGGACCGGGTCAGCGCCGAGCCAATGGCCACGCAACGCGTGGTGTCCGACGGACCGAGGCAGCGGGCCAGATGCACCCACCGCTCCGCGGCGCGGTCTGCCTCTGGGCCTCCGACAACCGACGCTTCGGGTGCGCACTCGGCCGCGGACAGCAGGACGACGGCGGGCCGGGGCCGATCGAGGTCGGTGAGCAGTTCGGCCAGCAGGCGCAGCGTGGTCCACTGCTGGACCCACATGCCCGAGCGCTGCCAGTGCTCGATGACGGCAGGGAACGCCGCGGCCGCACGGCCGTAGTCCCGCCCCCGCATGGCGCCGGAGAGAAGGGAGACCATCGCAACGCCTTCTACGTAGCCCGCCTTCACGGTCCGGGCGGCTGCCACCGCCTCCTCCAGAGCGGTGGCAGCCCTGTCAGGGTCGTCGACCAGCGCCACCTCCCCGTCGACGAAGTAAGCGAACGAGCGTCCGGCGGGGCAGCCAACGGCGGCCGCGAGCCGGCCACAGGGGGTCACGGCGTCGCGCGCGCCCTCGACATCGCCGCGGTACAGCCGGGCCAGGGCGATGTCCGCCAGCAGGATGACCCTCCACAGCGGCGAGACGGACGGGGCATCGAAGGCTTCACGGGCAAGTCTTTCCGCCTCGAGGTAGGAGCCCCTGAAGATCGCCACGATGTTCGCCGACGCCGGGCACAGCCATGCCCGTTGTGAGACCTGCGGGTGGGCCTTGAGGGTCTGCCGCGCTGCAACCAGGAGCCGCTCCGCTTCATCGAGATCACCCTGCAGGCAGGCGGCCTGCGCAGCCGCGCTCTGGACGGCCACGGAAAGGGGATGTCCTGCCAGGTCGGGATGGACCGCCAGGGCCCGGGCCCAGGGCCACAGTTCGGACTGTTCGTGGATCTGCGCGTAGTTCGCCAGGGCGACTGTGATCCTTGCGGCCGCCGTGAGGTCGGACCGGCTGATACATCCCTGCCACGCCGTGCGGATATTGGGCAGTTCGGCTTCCAGGATTCCGACCCACTGCGCCTCATCGGGTCCCTCGAGAGCACCCTCGGCTTCCTCCACGAGTTCCACGACCCACGCGGTGTGCGAAAGCTCCGCACCGCCGGCCGCCGTATCCGCCGCGAGCCGTTCGGCGGCGTAGGCGCGGAGGGTCTCGAGCAACGAGTAGCGGAGGCGTCCACTCCTGTCCTGGCGGACCGAGACCATGGACGCGTCGACCAGACGGGTGAGGGCCTTGACCGTCGAGCACCCGGCAAGGGTCCCGCCGGCGACCCGCTCGGCGGCCTCGAGGGTGAACCCACCGTCGAATACCGACAGCCCGGCGAACATCGCTCTTTCCGGAGCCGTGAGCAGCGCGTAGGACCTGTCGATGACTGTCCGCAGCGATGACTGCCGCGGCAGGGACAGCAGATCCAGCCGGTCGTCGAGCCGGTCCCGCAGGCCCATCACACCAAGGGTCCGCACCTGACCGGCGGCGAGTTCGATCGCCAGGGGAAGGCCGTCGAGGCGGCGGCACAACTCGTCGACGGCGGGAAGGGTTCGCTCGTCAAGCGTGAAGTCGTCCTGGACCCGCCGCGCGCGTTGTTCGAAGAGCCGCGCTGCCACCGATCGATGCCCCTGGGCCGGCGCCTCCGTGGAATCCTGTGCTTCGTTGTGGGTGGAGAGCGGTCCCAGCGGAACCACCTGCTCGGACCGGAGCCCAAGCCGCTCCCGGCTGGTGGCCAGGACCGTCAGGGCAGGGCCATCACTGAGCACCCGCTCGAGGAGGTCCGCGACCTCGCCGAGCAGGTGCTCACAGTTGTCGAGCACCAGGACCAGCCGCCGGGTCCTCAGGTAGTCCACGAGGATTTTCCCGAGCGGTTCCTCCGGGCCCGGACGAACGCCGAGCATGCCGGCAAGAACCGGGTCAATGCTGTCACCACGGCGCAGGGACGAAAGCTCCAGCACCACCACGGGGAACGCATCGGGGTCCCGTGCCATGGCGGAGACAACTTCCATGGCCAACCGCGTCTTCCCCACCCCTCCCGTGCCGGTCACCGTCACCAGCGGTGACACGGCCATGGCGTCCCGCACCCGCCGCAGATCGGCATCCCGGCCGAGCAGCGGGGCCGGAGGGCTCAGCCAGGCCCGCGGAGGCCGCGGGGCATTAGTGGTAGACCTACCGCGCTGCGGTTCCAGAGCGGGGTGCTGCGCCAGGATGTTGGCTTCCAGTGCGCCGAGCTCCGCCGAAGGATCCAATCCGGCCTCTTCGGCCAGGCGCGCCCGGTATCCGCGGAGCGTATCCAACGCCTCGGTGGGTTTCCCGCCGCGGTACAACCCCAGGGCCAGCAGGCGGTGCGGCCTCTCGCTCAGAACATCCTGCGCCGTCATCCGGCGCAGGTCCGGCAGCGCCTCGTCGTACAGCCCTGCCGCGAGGCGGGCTTCGACCAGCTCCTCGGTGATCCTCCGGTGCAGTGCATCAAGATGGAGCTGCTCTGCGGCCAGCGCGGAATCCGGCCAGCCGGGCAGACCGGCGAACTCCTGCAGCGGCCGGCCCCGCCAACAAGCCAGTGCGCGGAGGAGCAACGAGACAGCGGAGGCCGGACGGGAATCCAGCGATTGTGCTGCGGCAGCCACGGAGGAGGTCACCTCGTCCACATCGACGTCGCTGCCTGTCATCGCCAGACGGTAACCGCCAGGGGTGCGCAGCACCGGGCATTCCAGGTCAGGGGCCGCCTGTACCCACGATGCACGCAGTCTCGAGATATGGCTTTGGAGACCGTTGCGTGCATCCCTCGGCGGATTATCCCCCCAGACGGCATCGATGATTGCGTCCTCGCCCACGGATGCCCCCCGGGCGACGAGCAGGAGTGCCAGGACGGCCCGGCGGCGGAGGCCCCCGAGGGGGAGCAGCCGCCCCCGAACGGTCACCGCCAGCGGTCCGAGCAACCGGTAAGCCACGCGGCCGTCATCGTGCGGGCGTTCCCTTCCCTGGCTGGTCCCGAAATCGTGCTCCATGATCTTTCCGACGCCGCGCTGTGGAGCTTCAATCGTCGAACCGCATTCCGAGGGCGTCAATAGGGGCGCGACGTCAAGGCTCCTCGTCTCGTGAAGGTGGCATCATGCGTGCGTCCGCTGGTCTTCAGTAGTGTGGGGAAGACGAGTTTCTCCACAGGGAACGGCACTGCGGGCCCGGTGGGCTCTCCTCCAGCCGAAAGGGATTTCCATGCATGAGGTTCAAGCCGTCGTCGTACGGGCCAAGAACGGGCCCGCCGCCGTTGAGACCATCCTGGTTCCCGATCCGGGGCCCGGTGAGGCGCTGGTCGACGTGCTCACCTGCGGGGTCTGCCAGACGGACCATCACTACAAGGTCGGTGCGGTGGGCGACGATTTCCCCTACCTGCTTGGGCACGAGGCGACCGGCGTCGTCTCCGCGGTCGGCGAGGGCGTCACGGAGGTGGCCCCCGGGGATCGGGTGATCCTGAACTGGCGTGCCGTGTGCGGGCAGTGCCGGGCCTGCCGCAAGGGCCAGCCCTGGTACTGCTTCAACACCCATAACGCCACGCAGAAGATGACCCTGCTCGACGGCACCGAGCTGTCCCCGGCACTGGGCATCGGCGCCTTCGCCGAGAAGACCCTCGTCGCCGCGGGACAGTGCACGAAGATCGAAGGCGACCTTGCGGAGCATCAGTACGCGGCCGTGGGCCTGCTCGGCTGCGGCGTGATGGCCGGCATCGGCGCGGTGCTCAACACCGGTGCCGTGCAGCGCGGCGAGTCCGTGGCCGTCATCGGCTGCGGCGGTGTCGGTACGGCCGCGGTCGCCGGGGCTCAGCTGGCCGGCGCCACGACGATCATCGCCGTGGACCTCGACGACGACAAGCTCGCCACCGCCCGCTCCTTCGGCGCGACGCACACCGTGAACTCCAGGGAACAGGACCCCGTCGAGGCGATCCGGGAACTCACCGGCGGCTTCGGCGCCGACGTCGTCATCGACGCCGTCGGGATCGCCGCCACCTTTCGGCAGGCCTTCGAGGCGCGCGATCTCGCCGGGCGGTTGGTCCTCGTCGGCGTCCCTGACCCCGGCACCACCTGGGAGATTCCGCTCGACCAGGTCTTCGGCCGCGGCGGATCGATCAAGTCGGCCTGGTACGGGGACACCCTGCCCTCCCGGGACCTGCCCATGCTGGTGGATCAGTACCGGCTGGGCCGGCTGGACCTCGACGGCTTCGTCTCGGAGCGGATCGGACTCGGCGACGTGGAGCCCGCCTTCGAGAAGATGAAGGCCGGCAAGGTGCTGCGCTCCGTCGTGGAAATCACCCGCAGCCGATCGGCCTCCGCTGCCGCAGCCCAGACGGAGGCCGCACGGTGAGCGCCGGTCCGGCATCCCCGCGCACCGACGCCACGGGCCGGGTCCGCGTCGAGCACCTGGTGACCTCCGGAACGTTCTCCCTCGACGGCGGCACGTGGGAGGTGGACAACAACGTGTGGATCGTCGGTGATGATCAGGAATGCGTGGTGATCGACCCCGCCCACGACCCTCAGGCCGTCGTGGACGCCGTCAACGGACGCACCGTCAAGGCGGTCCTGCTCACCCACGGCCACGACGACCACATCCGAGCCGTCCGGGACGTCGCGGCGAGGCTGGGCGCGCCGGTCCACCTGCACCCGGCCGACACCATGCTGTGGGAGCAGGTGCATCCGGACACCGCCGCCGACGCTGAGATTACCGACGGCGACGTGTTTTCCGTGGGCGGGGTGGAACTCACCGCCCTGCATACCCCCGGCCACTCCCCTGGGTCGGTCTGCTTCCGGGCTCCCGGCCTGGGACCCGACGGGGTGCTCTTCTCCGGTGACACCCTCTTCTCGGGCGGGCCCGGCGCCACCGGGCGGTCCTACAGCGACTTCGGCACCATCATCGAGTCGATCCGGACCCGGCTGCTCACCCTCCCGGCGGCCACCGAGGTGCTGACCGGCCACGGCGACTCCACGACCATCGGGGCGGAGGCCCCGCACCTGCAGGAGTGGATCGACCGGGGGCACTGACGCCCGGGGCCCGTCACATTCCACCAACGAAGCTCCATCCCTTCTCCGGGCCGGATGCCGTACCTATGGTGAAGTTATCGGACTGGAACTGAACCCACGTCCGAGACCGGATGGGGTGCTGACGGAGGCAACCCATCGGCGCGCCCATTGACCTTCACGATCAGATGGGACACGAGATGGAAAATACGGATTCGGTCTTCAGCTTTGGCCTCCCCTGGGAAGACGCGTTCGGTTACTGCCAGGGGTTGCGGGTCGGGACTAACTTGAGGATATCCGGGCAGCTGTCCCACGATCTGGAGGGCAACTTCCTTCACGTCGGAGACTTCGGCGCGCAGGTCCGGGTGACGTTCGAAAACATCGACCATGTCCTGGCGCACTTTCATGCCAGGCGCGACCAGATCGTTGAAACGAACGTCTTCCTGCGGGACTTCCGCGAGAACTTCGCCACCTTTGGAGCGCTCCACAAGGAGTATTTCGGCGACTACCGGCCCGCCAGCAATGCCTGGGGCGTGACCGATCTGGCGCTTCCCGACCAGCTGGTGGAGATCGCCGCCCACGTGGACCTCACGAAGTAGGACGAAAGAACCCAGACGGGATCCGCCCACATACTTGCAGGAGGCGCCGGCCGCGCCCCAGGCCTGCGCTGTGCCCGGGCGGCGCGGCACCTTGGAGGTTTCGCCCCGGGCGTGACTAAATGGGAGGGAGCGGCCCAGCAGGGCGCTCCCGGACGATGGGTGCCGTACCCGGTGTGCGACAAGACGGCCCGGAGGAGTCTGTGATGGCGTGGATCGTGCTCGTGATTTCCGGTGTCCTGGAGGCGGTCTGGGCGACGGCGCTGGGCAAGTCGGACGGCCTGAGCCGGATGGGGCCGACCATCGTCTTCGTCGTCTCCATCCTTGCCAGCATGGCCGGCCTGGCCTATGCCATGCGCACGCTGCCCGTAGGCACGTCCTACGCCGTGTGGGTCGGGATCGGCGCGTCGCTGACGATCATTTACGCCATGGCCACCGGAACCGAGCCGGCGTCGCTGCTGAAGATCGTCTTCCTGACGATGATCATCGGCGGCATCATTGGGCTCAAGCTCATCCACTGACCGTACTGTTGGCGGTTCGGTCCTTCCTTCGGACCCGTGCTGGGATGTCCGGGACAGGCGTGGACGCGCGTCGGCCCTCTGGGCGCCGGCCGGGAACAGCCCGGCCAGGAGATTTTCGACCCGGGCCCGGACGTCATCACGGATGGCGCGGACCTCCTCGAGGGGCCGGCCCCGGGGATCGGCCAACTCCCAGTCCTCGTAGCGCTTGCCGGGAAAGTCCGGGCACACATCCCCGCCACCTATGGTGATCACGACATCGGAGGCCTGGACCTGCTCGGTGGTCATGAGCTGAGGGACGGCCTGAGAGATGGCAATTCAAGGTACCCGGCCGCCATCTGGGACCGGCCGGCGTTGGCTTCGGTTCCTCCCCCATCCCCAGTTCCGCGGAATGGGCGACACTAAGGGGATGATCCTGAAAGTGGTGGTGCTCTTCGCCCTGGCCGCGGTCGCTGAGATCGGCGGGGCCTGGATGGTGTGGCAGGCGGTGCGTGAAGGCCGCCCCTGGTGGTGGGCGGGCATCGGCCTGATCGCGCTGGGCGTGTACGGCTTCCTAGCGACCCTCCAGCCCGATCCCCACTTCGGGAGGATCCTGGCCGCCTACGGCGGGGTGTTCGTGGCGGGCTCGCTCGCCTGGGGCGTCGCGCTCGACGGCTTCCGGCCGGACCGGTGGGACATCCTCGGGGCCGGCGTGTGCCTTGCCGGCGTGGCCATCATCATGTTCGCGCCGCGGGTCCCTGTCTCCTAGCGGCGGAGGGCGCTTCAGGGCGCGGGGCCCGGCTGCGCCGCCGGGAGGGCCGCTGCCGGGAAGCACGGTCGGGTGCGTCCCCGGCAGCGGCGTCGTGGGCCGGCGGGCTATCCGGCGAGTGGAGCCGCCCGGCGGAGCCTGGCACTGAACAGCAGGTCGTCAACCTCCTCCAGTGCCCTAACGGCCTCGCATAACCGGCTCTGGGCCGTGCCCGGACCGGCGTCCTTCCCGCTCGCCTCCGCCTTCTCACAGGCAAGGCGCGCATCGAGGAGGATCTGTACCCGCCGCAGCCGCAGCGTCTCCAGTTCTTCGAGATCACCCGCCCGGCCCTGCTCCCGGCCTTCCGCGGCCTCCTGCAGGTCGATGACGTCGGCGCTCAGCGATTCCATAGGGATATGGTCCTGCACCCCGGCACCATCCGCAACAACCGAATCACCTGTAACAGGGAAAAGTTTTTTGCCGGAAAACAGCCGTAACATGCAGAACAAGGTAAGGCTGCTGAATATTTTTTGGTTATTTCCCGAAACAACCAATCCACTTTGCAGGGCCCGCCGAACACCCTATAAGCACATCCCAAGATGTGCGCTCACCGCACAGTGAAGGAAATTGATCTCCATGAACAAGAACATGCGGCTCCTCGCAGTACCCTCCCTCGCCCTCGGCATGCTGGCGCTCTCCGCCGCCCCCGCCCTGGCGGCGGACGGCTCCTACTCCTCCACCCTCGGCCAGCTCAACGGCAGCACCGGCGCAGGCACCATCACCGTGGATGTCACCGGCGACAAGGCAATGGTCAACCTGCAGGTCTCCGGCCTGGCCGAGACCTTCATGGACGGGCCCTACCCCCACGTCCAGCACATCCACGGCGGCGCCGAGGGTGTCTGCCCGACCCCCGCAGCCGATGAAAACGGCGACGGTGTCATCAGCACCACTGAAGGCGCACCCTCCTACGGCGGCATCCTCACCACGCTGACCACCTCCGGCGCCACCAGCCCCGAAGAGGGCCTGAACGTCAAGCTCGGCGGCCAGGGCGGCAGCTACACCATCCAGCGTGAGATCGACCTCAACGCCGAGACCAAGGCCTCCCTCGAAGCCGGCACCGCCGTCGTCGTCGTCCACGGCCTTGACCCCGCAACGCTGAGCCCCGAAGCCCAGGAAGCCAAGAGCGACCTGACCCCGGACCTTCCGCTGGCAGCAACCTCACCGGCACTGTGTGGAACCCTTGTCGCCTCGCAGATGGGCGCGATGCCCAACGGTGGCGCTGACACGGGAGCCACCCAGGAGACCGGATCCAACGTCGGCGCCCTCGCCCTCGGCGGTGGCCTCGTCCTGGCCGCAGCAGCAGGCGGAACCTACATGGTCCGCCGCCGCAGCGCCGATCAGGCCTAAGCAACACCGCACGATTGACGCTTACCTCTGACTGAGCGTCGACACCGGCCACCGCAGTGTTCCCCCGCTGCGGTGGCCGGACCGTTTAACCCGATAATCCCCGCCGCCGCTCCCCGGAAAGGACCGCCATGACCGAACTCTCCGCCGTCGCACTGATCTGTTCCCTCTCGCCTTCCCCTGCACCCTCAAGCAGCGATCGGATGGCCCACCACGTCCTTGATCAGCTGGCCCTCCATGGCGTCACGGGATCCACCGTGCGCGTCGTGGATTACAACGTACTGCCCGGGGTGCGGACGGATATGGGCGCCGGCGACGACTGGCCCGCCATCCGGGCCCGGATCCTCGCCGCCGACATCCTGGTCCTCTCCACCCCCATCTGGATGGGCCACCCGTGCAGCATCGCCCAGCGGGTGGTGGAGCGCCTCGACGCCGAGCTTTCCGAAACCGACGACGCAGGCCGTCCGACCATGTACCAGAAGGTGGGTGTGGTCGCCGTCGTGGGCAACGAGGACGGCGCGCACAAGACCATCGCCGACATGCTGCAGGCCCTGAACGACGTCGGCTTCAGCATCCCGGCCCAGGGTGGCACCTACTGGGTCGGCGAGGCGATGCAGACTGTCGATTACCAGGACCTCGACGCCGTACCGGAGAAGGTGGCGGCCACCACGGCCGGTGTCGCCCGCAACGCCGCCCACCTAGCCCGCCTGCTCCGCGACCACCCCTACCCGGCCGGGTAGCGCCCGGCGGGCTCAGCCCCGGTAAACCTGCACCACCGAGGGCCGGGGAAGCGCACCCTGGCCGGGGGCCGGCAGAACGCCGGCGGGCACGTAATCCGGGAACCGGGACACCTGGGCCGCCCAGGTGCCGTCCTCCCCCGGGTGCTGGACCGCAACGAAGACCGAGCGTTCGTCGTCGTGGATGATGGGCCCGCAGGTCTCGGCGTCGCGCGGCACGGCAAGGAACTGCTCGACCCGCCCCCGCTCGGCGCCCTCGAGGCCCACCTTGAACAGGCCGTCGCAGTAGCCGATGGTGCCCGGCTGACCGTCCGTGGAGATCCACAGGTTGCCCACCGAATCGAAGGCGAGGTTGTCGGGGCAGCTGATCGGGGAGACCTTGTCTGCGGGATATCCGCTGAAGTACGCCGTGGAATTCTTCGCCGGGTCGCCGCACACCAGCAGCAGGTTCCAGGTGAAGCGCGTGGCCGTGGCGTCCCCGCCGGCCTCCGTCAGCTCCACCACGTGGCCGTCGCGGTTGGCGGTCCGCGGGTTCGCCTCGTCCGCCGCCGCGTTGGTGCCGGTTCCCCGGTTGGTGTTGTTGGTGCAGGCCACGTACACCCTGCCGGTCGCCGGGTTCGGTTCGACGTCCTCGCACCGGTCCATCTTGGTGGGGCCCACCTTGTCGGCGGCCAGGCGTGTGAAGACCGCCACCTCGGCCGCGCTCATCCCCGGCACCGCCGATTCGTTGTCCAGCAGCAGCGGCAGCCACTCCCCGACGCCGTCGAACGCGCCGTCGGCCGGCAGCGCCCCGGTGCCGTTGATCTCGGGCACGGAGTTGCCCTGGAACCGCGCGACGTACAGCGAGCCCTGGGAGAGCAGTGACATGTTCGCGCGCCGGGCCTCGGGGGTGTTCCCGGGCTGGACCGGATTCGTGGAGACGAACTTGTAGAGGTAATCGAACCGCTCGTCGTCCCCGGAGTAGGCAACCACCCGGCCGTCGGGAGCGACGGTCACGTTCGCGCCCTCGTGCTTGAAGCGCCCCAGCGCCGAATGCTTGCGGGGGGTGGAGGTGGGATCGAACGGGTCGACCTCCACGATGTAGCCGAAGCGGTGCTTCTCGTTTTCGTAGCCCGGTATCCGCGTATCGAAGCGGGCCTCATCGAGTTCCCAGCCGCGGACGGTGGGCTTGGAGCCGAGACCGTACCGGCGGTCCCCGGCGCTGGTTCCGGCGCTGACGAAGTACCCGTTGAAGTTCTCCTCGCCGGAGAGGATCGTGCCCCACGGGGTGGTGCCGCCCGCACAGTTCCCCAGCGTGCCCAGCACCGTGCGGCCGGCCGGGTCGTCGATGGTTTTCACCAGATCGGATCCCGCGGCAGGACCGGTGAGTTCGTAGGGGGTCGTGGTGAGGAAGCGCCGGTTTCGGGGTGCGCCCTGAACGTAGCTCCACGGCTTCGTCGTGTTCTTGCGTTCAAGCTCGACGACGGACAGCCCATGGGCAGCCTTGCCGATCCCGCGCACCTCGGCGGGGGGAAGGCTCGGCGGCACCATGATGGCCTCGTTGGTGTACTCATGGTTGGCGAACAGGACCGCACGGCGTCCCTTGCTGCCGGGCAGGGTGAGGATGTCGGTGTAGTCGCAGTTGTAGCCGAACTGGAGGGCCTGAGCGGCCGCGCTCTGGTTTCCGGCGTCGAAGGCGGGTGAGTTGGAGAACAGCGGATCGCCCCAGCGGATGACCGGCTTCCAGGTGAAGCCGGCAGGAACCGTCATGTCATCGATCAGGGCGTCCACGGGCGCGATGGGCGTGAAGGTGAGCTTGCTGCGCGGCCCGCCCAGGGCGACCGCCTGTGGAAGCCCCGTCCCGGGCCCGGCGGCCGAGCCCACCAGCAGGGTCAGGGCCCCCGCGGCGCCGGCGCCCAGCAGGTTGCGCCGGGAAAACTCGGCCGAGACGACGTCGCGGAAGTAGTTGTTCTCCGAGGTGTTGCAGACCGCAGACGCGCAGGCGTTGTCGCACTTCAGGGCACAGGTGACGGCGCTTCGCTTGCCTTTGGTGTGTCCGAGCATGGGGAGCATCCGGCGGGTGGTTTCACTCATGGGGTGTGCCTTCCAAGGGGACGAACTGGCGTTGGACTCTCGTCCGACCTTGGCGGTGGAAACCGACCTCCTCCGTTCCCGCCGGTGAACGGGCAGGAAACCCTGACGAAACACTTGACCCACCGGTCTCATATGGAACACCCCCGCGTAAGCGAAGGACCGGCCCGCACCCGGTCCGCTACGGTGGGCGCATGAAACGCATCGGCCTGCTCGGCGGGATGAGCTGGGAAAGCTCGGCGCTCTACTACTCGCTCATCAATGAGGGAGTCCGCGACCGGCTCGGCGGCCTGCACTCCGCCTCCTGCGTCCTGATCTCCGTGGACTTCGCGCAGATCGAACGCCTCCAGGCCCAGGGTGAGTGGCAGCGGGCGGGCGAGATCCTCGCCGGGGAGGCGCGGCGGATCGAGCAAGCGGGCGCCGACCTGCTGGTGCTCTGCACCAACACCATGCACAAGGTCGCGGCAGCCATCGAAGACGCAGTGTCCATCCCGTTTCTCCACCTGGGCGACGTCACGGCCCGCGCGGTCCTTGATGCAGGACTCCGGACGGTGGGACTGCTCGGAACGAGATTCACCATGGAGCAGGCCTTTTACGTGGACCGCCTCGCCGCCCACGGACTCGAGGTGCTGCTTCCCGGCCCCGAAGACCAGGCGGTGGTGAACGCCATCATCTACGACGAACTGGTGCTCGGTGACATCCGGGACGAATCGAGGCGCAGGTACCAGGCGGTGATGAAGGACCTGGCCGGACGGGGTGCCGGGGGCATCATCCTGGGCTGCACGGAGATCGAACTGCTGATCGGGCAGGGCGATTCGGAGCTGCCGGTGTTCGCCACCACCCGCCTTCACGCGGAGGCGGCCGTGACGGCGGCCCTCGCCGGGTGATTCCGGGTCGCCTCAGCCCCCGGCCGCGGCGAGCACCCGGTGGACCCGCTCAAGCCGGTCAAGCCACCACTGCCGCCGGTCCGCCGGCGCGGCGAAGGCCTCCAGCAGAGCCGGGGACGCGGTGACCCGACGGACCGGGAGGAACCCGCCGTCGGGCACCAGCGGTTCATCGGTGACGTCGCCCTCCATGAGGGAGACCGTGGCGAGTCCGCAGGCGTAGGGAAGCTCCGGCAGCGCCGCGGCGAGGGCCACCCCGGCACGGATGCCCACGGAGGTGTCGAGCGCGGAACTGACGACGGCGGGCAGCCCCGCCCGGGCCACGAGGTCCAGCGCCCTGCGCACTCCCCCGAGGGGGGCGGCCTTGATCACGAGGAGGTCGGCGGCGTCCTCCCGGGCGACCCGCAGCGGGTCCTCCTCGCGCCGCACGCTCTCGTCAGCGGCGATGAGCACTGGCACCTCCCGCCGGCGCAGCTCATTGCGCACCGCGCGCAGCCCCGGGATGTCGGCCACGGGCTGTTCGGCGTATTCGAGCCGGTGTTGGGCGAGCTCGGTCAGCGCAGTCAGCGCCTCGCTTTCGGTCCAGCCACCGTTCGCGTCGACACGGAGAGCCGCGGAGGGCAGCAGCCGGCGCACCTCGGCCACCCGGGCAAGGTCCTGGGCAAGGTCCTGGCCCCGTTCGGCGACCTTGACCTTCACCGCGCCGACGCCGTCGAACCGGGCCAGGATCTCCTCGACACGGACCGCGGGCACTGCCGGGACCGTGGCGTTCACGGGCACCTGCTGCCGCACCGGCTCCGGGAATCCATGCCACCCCGCCTCAAGCGCCGAGCGCAGCCAGCTCGCCGCTTCACGGTCTCCGTATTCGGGGAACGGCGAAAACTCGCCCCAGCCGACGGGCCCCTCGATCAGAAGCGCTTCCCGGACCAGCACGCCCCGGAACCGGACCCGCATGGGCACGGCGACGACGCGCGCACGCTCCCGAAGCTCTGCCAGCGGGGGGAGGAAGGGGGCGTGGGGGTCGGGTGTGCTCACGCGTCTAGGCTACGTGGCGCTGGAGTGCCCGACGCGCTGTCGCTGCCGCCGAAACAGCAGCTCACCACGCTTTCATCCCCGCAGAACGTGGTGAACTGCGGACTCGACGGGATGGCGGGGCAATTCAGGAACTTTCAGCCGGATATGGAACAGTTGGTGGATGACCTTGCAACGAGGACCTCTTCGGTGGACCCGTCGGCGGGCCAGGGCGGCACGCAGCCCCCAGCTGTTCGTTCTGGGAGCAGCGGCGTGCTTCACGGCCCTCGGCTGGACCTACTGGTTGTTCGTTCGGACCACCACCGGACAGTTCGCCGATGAATCGGCATGGGCGGAGGCCGACACCGCCGCCCCGGACGGCGCCCTGCCGTTTCTCCGCTTCCTCGACAACCTGCCGCTGATCTCCGTGGTCATCGCCGCGGCCACCCTCCTGTTCGTCACGCTGGTGCGGCGGCGCTGGGCCGCGGCGCTTCTAGCCCTCGGCGCCATGGCCGGCGCCAACCTCACCACCCAGATCCTCAAGAACATGGTGCTCGACCGCCCCGACCGCGGCGTGCCCACCCTCGATTTCAATTCATTACCCTCGGGGCATACGACGCTGGCGGCGTCCGCGGTGGCTGCGGTCTTCCTCGTGTCCTCGCCGCGCTGGCGCCCGCTCATTGCGGCCGGCGGCGGGATCTATTCGGTGCTGGCCGGCGCCGCGACCTTCGTCAACCTGTGGCACCGCCCGGCCGACGTGATCGCCGCCCTCCTCGTCGTGGGGGCGTGGACGCTCCTGGGCGGCCTGCTGGTGATGCGCACCGGCAACGAGTGGAACGTCTGGCCCGGCTTCGGCCGTCACTGGGCGTCGTCGCGCTGGTGGCTCGCGCTCTGCTGGGTGGCCGGCCTGGCGGGCCTGGTGCTGTCCGCGCTGCTCTATGTCATGGTGCAGCAGATCGGTCCGGCACCTATCCCCGGGACGGCGCGCGTGCCCTTGTTCTTCTGGGCCGGCCTTGCCTCGATCGTGGGCACCGGCTTCACCCTGGCCGGAGCCGCCGGCTGGCTCTTCACCTCTCAGGCCCGGATCACCGGGGACCGCCCGCACCCCCACAAAGCCGCCGCGCGGCCCGGCGCTCAGGGCTGACGGGAGAGCCACTTCCAATGGGCGAGGGTCCGGAGCCTGTCCAGCAGCACCCGTGACCGCTCCGGACCGTAGGGCAGGAGCGGGACCGCCTTGGTCATATCGATCGAGGCCTCGTCCATGGCGATCTTGGTGACCCGGATCGCCGCACGCATCTTTTCCATCTGCGTGCCGACGAACCGCACGTCCACCGGCGCCCCATGCCCGGGAACGAAGACGTCGTAGAGGTCCTCGAGCGCCGTGATCTTTCCGAGCGTCCGGATCCAGTCGCTGGGAAACGAGTCCTCGAAGGCCGGGTCGGCGCCCTCTTCGACGAGGTCACCGGTGAAGAGCACGTTGCCGGCGCCCACTAGGAGGTCGTGGTCGGTGTGGCCGCGGCCGAGATGGAACAGGGTGACCTGGATGCCGCCCAGGTCGAGGTCCACCGGCTTGCCCTCGACCAGGCGGGTCGCCGCCGCGAGGTCGGTGTGCAGGCCTTCTCCGGCGGCCATCTCGGGTTCGACGCCGGCGACGAGGGCACGCTGCTGCTCGCCGCCCTCGAGCATTGCCTCGCTGCAGCGCGAGGTGGCCCAGATCTGCTCGACGCCGTGCGCGGCAAGGTAGCTGTTGCCGAAGTAGTGGTCGCCGTGGGCGTGGGTGATGACGGCGGCCAGCGGCAGGTCCGTCACCTCCCGGACCCTGCGCAGAATCTGCTCCGCCTGCCGGGGCCCGGCCCCGGTGTCGATGATCAGCCCGCGCTCGGAACCGAGGACGAAGCCGACGTTCGCGGCGAATCCGGGCAGTGAAAGAACGCGGATGCCGGGCGCCGGTTCCTGCCACGACGATTCCTGCCCCGGGGCATCGGGTATAGCGGACACGAAGATCCCTCTCCATAGGCGATGGACTTCCAGTCTAGGAGCCCCGGGCTCCGACGGGACTCATCCCACGGGGCCGTGGTGGGCCCAGTCCCCCGGCGGGAACTCCTGCCCCGGAAAGAACCCCGGGCCCGGCGCGGTGCCGGGACCCGGAGGATAGCCCTGCCCGGCCGGGGAGTTCGGGCGGTGCTGGCTCCCGAGCAGGCTGCGGGTCAGGGTGGCGCCGTCGGCCATCAGCTCCTCCACCGCGGCCTCGAGATGGACGTCGGAGACGTCGGCGCCGGCGAGCTGGGCCCCGAGAACCGCCCGGCGCACAAGCTCCCGGACGAAGGAGGCGGTGGTTCCTTCGATGCGCGCGGCGGCCGCGGCCAGCGCCTCCTCGCTGAAGCGGATCCTGCGTGAGTAAAGGCGGAGCAGCTCGATGCGCTCGCGCTCGGAGGGCAGCGGGATGTTCACCGCGAGATCGACCCGGCCCGGACGCTCGGCCAGCGCCCGTTCGAGCATGTCCACCCGGTTCGTCGTCAGGACGAAAGTGACGTCGGCGTCATCGTCCAGTCCGTCCATGGCGTCGAGCACCTCGAACAGCAGGGGCTGCGGGCCGTGGCCGTAGCTGCGGTCCTCGGCGATCAGATCGCAGTCCTCAAGGACCACCACCGAGGGCTGAAGGGCGCGGGCCATCCGGGCGGCTTCGCTCACGAAGGCAAGGGTGCCGCCGGAGAGCAGGATCGCCGTCGTCCCCCCGGTCCTTCCGAGCAGGTAGCGCACGGTGTGGGTCTTTCCCGTTCCCGGCGGCCCGTACAGCAGGATTCCGCGCTTGAGGTGCTGGTCCAGGGCCTTGAGTGCCGCACGGTGCGCGGCGACGCCCACCGCATGGTCGGAGATCTTCTGCAGAAGGCCTTCGGGCAGGATGACGTCCGCCTCCCCGAGGGCCGGGCGGTGGTGGAAGGTGACGCCGGCGCTGCCCTGCCCGTAGTCGTCCATCGTCAGGGAGATCACCTGGCCCTTGAGCACGCTGTCGCTCTGCAGCTGCCGGCGCAGCTCGGCGAGGAACGAGTCCGTTGCGCCGGGGTCGGGCGAGAGGACCTCGAGCGATGCGGTCATCCGGCCGTACTGGGGGCTCGCGCTGCGCTGGAGCACGACCAGCGGGACCCCGTCCCGGGTGAACAGCCAGACGCCCAGCGCCACCGCCTGCCGCTGAGCGTCGGGCCCCACGGCCACGTTCGTGTAGTCGGGCTGGGAGAGCGGAAGCCGCGGGAAGAACTGCTGCTGCTGGAGCATGTCGCTCAGGGATAAATGGTGGCGCTGGTCTCCCCCGCCGATGCCGACAAGCCGGGCGGCCGGGTCCTTTCCGGCCTCTCCGGCCAGGACGATGTCGAGGTCCACGAAGCGGTGGGAGGGAACCTGTTCGAGGACCACCGGAACCTCGGGTGCCGGCCGCCCAAGGTGTTCGCTCAGGAGCGGGACAAGCTGTTCACCCTGGGGACCGCGCGGTCCCTGCGCCTGCGCCAGCTCCACCAGGGCAGCGAAGTCGGACAAAAATTTCCCCATTGATTCATCCATGGGCAGAGACTACCAGCGGCGTACCGTCGCCGAACGGCATGGTTCCGGCACCGGAAAATGAATCTCATATCCAATTAGCTCTAGTCACACCTGAAACATGTGGGCTACTTTCTTCAAATACCTGAATACGCCATATGAGGTAATTCCTTCCGCTCCAACCAGGACAGGTGACTATGGAACCCGGCGGAACACCACCCCGGCGGAACGTTGCGGTTTTCCTGGACATGGAGAATCTGTACGGCGGGGTTTCCGGGCACCCAACCTCCGTTCCCGTGGGCTCGATCATCAAGGACATTGGCCGGCTCGTCCGCGACAGCGGAGTTGGAGCGCTGACTGCGGTGGCCCGCGCCTACGCGAACTGGGGGCGGGCGGAGATGGGCACCTACCGCCGCCAGCTGCTCGGGCATGGCGTCGAGCCGGTTCAGATCTTCTCCTTCAACCAGGACATCAAGAACGCAGCCGATATCGAGCTCGTGGTCGACGCGCTCCGGGTCGCTGCCGAGGCGCCGTGGATCGAGGTTTTCGTGATCGTCAGCGGAGACGGCGGGTATGTCCCGCTGGTGCGGCGGCTGCATGCGCTGGGCAAGTATGTGATCGTGGTGACGACCTCCGGTCCCGACGTCGGGGCCGTCAGCAGCATGCTCCGGTCGGCCGCGGACCAGTTCCACGTCGTCGCGGTTCCTGAGCCGCCTGCACCGGCGCCGGCGGCTGCCGCACAGCCCGCGCCACCGCCGACCCTGGCCGAATACCGGGAGGCCATCCTCTCGCTGGTCGGTGCGGATCCCGAACTGCTCATCGACGGCCGGGTCAATGGGGCCCGCCTGGGCATGCTCCTGCGCAAGCGGTGGCCAGGAACCACGAGCAAGAGCTTCCAGTACCGGAGCCTTGGGGCCCTGGTCGAGGAAAACTGCGGCCTGCGCATGATCCGCCACGTCGAGCCGAAGCCCGTCCCGGAGATGGTTCCCGCCTGAGCTCCCGCGGGGCCGGCTCCACGGACTCCGCGAGGCCGGTCGCCGCCGCCGGGAACGCTCCGCTACAGGTCGGCCAGCAGCCGGGCGGGGTTCTCCATCGCGTCGGCCACGAACCGCAGGAACCCGCCGGCGGTCCCGCCGTCGCAGACCCGGTGGTCGAAGGTCAGGGTCAGCTCGGTCACCTTCCGCACCGCCAGCGCCCCGTCGACAACCCAGGGCCGGTCGATGATCCGTCCGACGCCGAGGATCGCCGACTCCGGGTGGTTGATGATCGCGGCGCTGCCGTCCACCCCGAAGACGCCGTAGTTGTTCAGCGTGAAGGTCCCGGAGGTCAGCTCCGCCGGAGTGGCCTTCCCGGCGCGGGCGGCTTCGGTCAGACGGCGGATCTCGGCATCCAGGGCCCGGGCGTTGAGCAGGTCGGCCCTCCGGATGCTGGGCACCACGAGGCCGCGGTCGGTCTGGGCGGCAACCCCGAGGTTGATGCCCTCGACGGTCAGCAGCTCCTGGGAGCCGTCCTCACCGGTGAGGACGCGGGTATTGAGTTCGGGATATTTCGCCAGCCCGGCTACGACGAACCGCGCGATGAATGCCAGCAGGCCAGGGGCGCCGCCCTCGGACTTCAGCGAGGCCCGCAGGTCCAGCAGGGCGGTGGCGTCCACGTCGACCCACACCGTCGCCTCCGGGATCTCCCGGCGGCTGCGCGAGAGGGTGTCGGCGATCGTCCTGCGCATCCCGCGCAGGGGGATGCGCTCGAGGACGGCAAGTCCGGACCGCTGGTCGGTGCCGGACGCCGGCTGCTCCGCCGTGGGCGCCTCCACCGCCGGCCGTTCCATCGCCGGCCGTTCTCTGTCCAGGGCGGCGAGGTTGCCGGTTCCGCGGCCGGCGAGCGCCGCCTCGACATCCCGGCGCAGGATCAGCCCGTCGGGGCCGCTTCCGGTGAGCTCCCGCAGCACCAGCCCGCCCTCGAGCGCCATCCGGCGGACCAGGGGCGAGATGCAGCGCACGGCCTGCACGGCGCTCCGCCCGCTGGTCGGCGCCGGGGCCGCGGGCCCCGGGGTGGCCTGGGTGGCCGGGCGCGGCGATGCACCGGCGGTCCGGCGCGCACGGGTCCGCTTCCCCGTGCTGCCGCCGGGGGTGCCGTAGCCGATCAGGACGTTCCCTGAACCCTGCTCCGGCTCCGGTGCTGCGGCGGCCGCGGCGGCGGTCGAGATGCCGGCCCGCTCCTCGTTCCGGTAGGTTTCGGCCTCCGGCCCGGCGCTGGTTCCGGCGACGGGGTCAACGCGCGGGGCGGCACCGGCGGCTGGCGGCTGGACGGCGGGCTCTTCTGCCGCCGGTGCGCCGGCGGCCCGGACGGAGATCAGGGGGGCGCCGACCTCGAGGGTCTCCCCTGCCGCCCCGTGCAGCACCGCGATGGTGCCGGCGTAGGGGCAGGGCACCTCGACGACGGCCTTGGCCGTCTCGACCTCGGCGACCGGCTGGTCGACGCGGACCTCATCGCCCTCCTTGACCAGCCAGTTGACCAGTTCGGCCTCGGTCAGGCCCTCACCGAGATCGGGCAAACGGAACACCTGCAGGGACGCCGGCAGCGCTTCGGTGCTCATTGCCCGTCCTCCCACTGCAGCTCGTCAACGGTGTCGAGGATCCGGTCGACGCTGGGCAGGAAGTGATGCTCCAGCTTGGGTGCCGGATAGGGGATATCGAATCCGGTGACGCGCCGGACCGGCGCGGCCAGGGAGTGGAAGCACCGCTCCTGGACCCGGGCGACGATCTCCGCGGCGACCGAGGCGAATCCCGGAGTTTCGGCGATCACCACGGCCCGCCCGGTGCGGCGCACGCTCGCGCACACCGTCTCGTCGTCGAAGGGTACGAGAGAGCGGACGTCGATGACCTCAAGCGACCGGCCCTCCTCGGCGGCGGCCGCCGCGGCGGCCATGGCGGTGGGCACAGAGGGGCCGTAGGCGATCAGGGTCGCGTCGGTGCCGGAACGGGCGACGACGGCGCTGCCGATGGTCCGCGGCGCGGAGCCGTCCTCGAAGGTGCGGCGCAGCTCCCCGAGGTCGACGACCTCCTTGGACCAGTACAGCTTCTTCGGTTCGAGGAAGACGACGGGATCCGGCAGGGCGATCGCCTCGCGCAGCATGAGGTAGGCGTCGCGGACCGTGGCCGGGGCGAGGACCGTGAGGCCGGGGGTGTGCGCGTAGTAGGACTCAGAGGAATCGCAGTGGTGTTCCACCCCGCCGATGCCGCCGGCGTAGGGAATGCGGATGACCATGGGCAGCAGCACCCGGCCCTTGGTGCGGTTGGGCAGTTTGGCGACGTGGCTGACCACCTGCTCGAAGGCCGGGTAGGCGAAGGCGTCGAACTGCATCTCCACGACCGGGCGCATGCCGTTCATCGCCATCCCGACGGCCATGCCCATGATCCCGGCCTCGGCCAGCGGGGTGTCGAAGCAGCGCCCGGGGCCGAAGCGGGCGGTCAGCCCGTCGGTGATCCGGAAGACTCCGCCGAGGGGCCCGACGTCCTCGCCGAACATCAGCACCGAACCGTCCGCCTCCATGGCGTCGGCAAGGGCGGTGTTGAGGGCCTTGGCGAAGGTCACGGCCGTCGCCGCGGACGGGACTGTGGCCTCGGACTGGGCCGCCGACGGGTCGGCGGGCCGGTCGGGCGCCTTCACCGGGGCCGCCGCGCGTTCAGAGATCTGGGTCATGGCTGGACTGCCTCACGTGAGAGCTCGTCGCGCAGCAGGTCGGCCTGCTCCCGGAGCTGCGCTGTTTTCTGGGTGTAGACGTGGGCGAACAACTCCTGCGGGTCGACCTCGACGTCGGCGTTGAGCCCGGCGCGGATCGAGGCCGCGAGGGCTTCGGCGTCGGCGGCGAACCGCTCCTCCACGGCGTCGTCGAGCAGGGACATCCCGCGCAGGTAGGTGCGCAGCCTGCTGATCGGGTCCTTCGGGATCCACTTGTCGACGTCCTCGGCGGACCGGTACCGCGTGGCGTCGTCGGCGTTGGTGTGGGCCTGCATGCGGTACGTGTGGGCCTCGATCAGGGCCGGCCCGCCGCCGCTGCGGGCGGAGTCGACGGCCGCACCGAGCACCGACAGGAGCGCGGCGAGGTCGTTGCCGTCCACCCGCTCCCCCGGCATGCCGTAGCCGATTGCCTTGTGGGCCAGGGACGGCGCCACGGACTGGCTCTTCAGCGGCACCGAGATGGCGTATTCGTTGTTCTGCACGAAGAACACCACCGGAACGTGGAACACGGCGGCGAAGTTCAGCGCCTCGTGGAAGTCGCCCTCGCTGGTTGCCCCGTCGCCGCACAGGGCAAGGACCACGGTGTCCTCGCCGCGCAGCTTGGCGGCGTGGGCGACGCCGACGGCGTGGAGCAGCTGCGTGGCCAGCGGGGTGGCCTGCGGGGCGACGTGCAGTTCGTAGGGGTCGTAGCCCGAGTGCCAGTCGCCGCGCAGGAGGGTGAAGACCTCCAGCGGATCCACGCCCCGGGTGATGACGGCGACGGTGTCGCGGTAGGTGGGGAACAGCCAGTCCTGGGACTGCAGGACGAGGGCCGCGGACACCTGGCAGGCCTCCTGCCCGTGGGAGGAGGGGTAGACGGCAAGGCGCCCCTGGCGTACCAGGGCGTTGGCCTGGTCGTTGATACGCCGGCCCGAGATCAGCCGCGCGTATCCCGCCAGGAGGGCCCGGGGGTCCGGAAGCGCGTAGCGGGCGTCGGAGCGGGCCTCCCCGTGGTGGTCGATCAGCTGCACCGGAACCGGCGAGGGCAGCAGCTGCGTGTCGGCCCCGCCCTCCGTTCGGGTGGAGTCGCTGTTCGTTGGAATCGTCATGTCCGCCTCCGTTGGCCGTGTCCTCGACAGCGTCGGCGCCGCCCGCGGATCGCAGAAGGCAGTATTGGATGCTGTGTCACCTTAGTATCGCTTCAGGATGCATTTCGTATCCATCAAATGCGGAAAGTCTGGAAGGATTGACTCCTGAGAGGCCGGATCGGAGACGAACGGCGCATGTGAGCTGGATTACAGGAGCGGAGAGAGACAGATGGCCGATGGCCTGTTGGACGAGGTCGACCGCAGGATTCTGGCCGAGCTGACCCGGGACGGACGGCAGTCGGTCACTTCGCTCGCCGAGAACGTCCACATCTCACGGGCCCACGCCTACTCGCGGATCTCCCGTCTCACCGAAGAGGGGGTGCTGACGAAGTTCACGGCCCTGGTGGACCCAGTGAAGGCCGGGCTGAAATCCTCGGCGTATGTGACCCTGAAGGTGCGCCAGCACTCCTGGCGGGAGCTCCGGGAGAAGCTGAGGGAGATCCCCGAAATCCACCACATCGCCCTGGTCGGCGGGGACTTCGACGTGATCCTGCTGGTGCGCGCCGAGGACAACCTCGACCTCCGCCGGGTGATCTTCGACCGGCTTCAGTCGATGCCGGGCGTCCTCGACACCCAGACCTTCCTGGTGTTCGAGGACCTCGACACCCGGTAGGGCGCGGACCAGCTCCCGGCGTGCCTGGGTGCCTGGGTGCCGCGGGCTGCCGCGGTGCCTGGGTGCCGCGGGCTGCCGCGACATCGAGGCACCCAGGCCGGTGCCGCTACCGCCCGGCGAAACGGGGCGCGCGCTTCTCCTGGAAAGCGGTGAACCCCTCGGCGTAGTCCGGCGTCCGGCAGAGGGCGGCCTGGGCCGCGTTCTCCTGGTCCACCGCAGCCCACAGCCCCAGCCGCCGGTCGCGGATCTCGGCTACCAGCTGCTTGGAGGCGCGGAAGGCCCCCGTGGCCCCCGTGGCCACCCGGGCCGCGGTGGCGCGGGTGGTTTCCAGGAGGTCGCCGGCGGGCAGCGAGCGGCTGAACAGGCCCGACCGCACGGCCTCGGCACCGCTCATCAGCTCGGCGGTGTAGATCAGGTCGAGGGTGCGGTGGGCGCCGAGGCGCTCGGTGAAGAGCCAGTGGCCGCCCGAGTCGAGGGTGGCGCCAAGGTTGGCGAACGGCGAACCGATCTTGGCGTTCTCGGCGGCGTAGACGACATCCGTGGCGATGAGCAGGCCCAGCCCGACGCCGAGGCACGCGCCCTGGGCGGCCGCGAAGGTCGGCGCCGGGAAGGCGGACATCCTCTTCAGCAGCGGGGTGACCAGCCCGGCGAGGTAGGCGTCTGCATCGTCGGTGTCCGGGGAGACCCCGGAGATATCGCGGCCGGCGCAGAAGGCGCGGCCCTCCCCGCGCAGCAGCAGTGCGCGGACGGACCCGTCGGCGGCGGCCGCCTCGGCCTCGTCGTACGCCCGGGACAGGTCTGCGAGCGCCTGCTCGTCGAGGGCGTTGAGCTTGTAGGGGGCGTTGAGGGTGATCTCGGCGACGCCGTCGTTGAGCTCAAGCGAAATCATGGTGTCCTGCAGTGTCATGCCTCTCCTAGGCGTCGTAGTCCACCGACACGGCGTCGCTGGTGGGGCGGGCCTGACAGGTCAGGACGTACCCCTCGGCGAGTTCGTCGGGCTCCAGGGCGTAGTTCTCTTCCATTTCCACGGTGCCCGAGACGATCTTTGCTCGGCAGGTTCCGCAGACCCCGCCGGCACATGCGAAGGGCACGTCGGGGCGCACCCGCAGGGCGGCGTTGAGCAGGGATTCCCGGGCGTGGGTGGGGCTTTCGACGGTGCCCTGCAGCCCGTCGAGGCGGAAGGAGATGGTGTAGTTCTCGCCGTTGTCGGCCGGCCGGACGGGCCGCCCGGTCTGGCCCTCCGGGCGGGCCGGTTCGCCGGTGCTGAACAGCTCGAAGCGGATCTTCTCGGCCGGCACGCCCCGCTCGGCGAGGGTGTCCCGGCACAGCTGCACGAGTTCGAAGGGCCCGCAGAGGAACCATTCGTCGACGTCCTCCGTGCGCAGCACGCCCCCCAGCAGGGCCTGCAGCTTCTCGGCGTCGATCCGGCCCGAGAGCAGCGGCGAGATCCGCTGTTCGCGGGAGAGCACATGGTGGACGGCGAACCGGGCCGGGTAGCGGTCCTTGAGGTCGGCGAGGTCCTCGAGAAACATCACATCCATCGCCGCCTTGTTGGCGTAGATGAGGTCGAAGCGGACGTTCTCCCCGCCGGCGAGGACCGAGCGCGCAATGGAGATGACCGGGGTGATGCCGGAACCGGCCGCCACGGCGACGAAGCTGTTCTGGGTCGCGGTGTCGATTTTCTCGGGGTGGTTCAGCTCAGTCATTTCGTGCTTGGAGATGAACTGACCCATGGGGCTCATCACGTCGAGCCGGTCCCCCGCCTTGAGGGACTCGTTGGCCCAGCTGGAGAACACCCCGCCCAAATCCCGCTTGATCGCCACCCGGATCTCCCCCGGACGCGGCTCGGCGCAGATGGAGTAGCTGCGGCGCACTTCCTTCGGCTCGCCGTCGATGTCGAGCGTGGTCCGCAGCGCCACGTACTGGCCGGGAACGTAGTCGTATTTACCGGCCAGGTCCGCCGGCACGGCGAAGGTCACCTCGACGGCGTCCTCGGTCAGCCGGCGCACCTCGGCCACGGTGAGTTCGTTGAAGGCGGTGCGCCGCTTGTTGGTCGGGGCGAAGGAAACGGCCATGTCAGAGCACCTTGAAGTAGTCGAAGGGTTCCCGGCAGTCCTGGCAGACGTAGAGCGCCTTGCAGGAGGTGGAGCCGAAGCGGGTGAGCTCGCGGGTGTTCAGTGAGGAGCACTGGGGGCATTTAACGCTCAGACCCACCCGCACGGGCCCGGCCGCCGCCTTCCCCGTGGGCGGGGCGATGCCGTACCGGTTCAGTTTGGCCTTGCCGTCCTCGGTCATCCAGTCGGTGGTCCAGGCCGGAGCGAGCACCAGTTCCACCCGGGCGTCCGCGTAGCCGTGGGCACTGAGGGCGGCGAGCACGTCGTCGCGGATGGCGTCCATGGCGGGGCAGCCCGAGTAGGTGGGCGTGATGACCACGGTGGTTCCGGTTCCGCCCGGACCGACGCGGGCGTCCCGGAGGACGCCCAGGTCCTCGATGGTGAGCACGGGGATCTCCGGGTCGCAGACGGTGGCGGCGATGTCCCAGACGGCGGCGGCGGCCGGATCGGCCGGCCGGTGCGCCGAGGTGGAGGTGCGGGTGTCGGTGCTCATGAGGGCTACCAGGAGGCGTCGGGGTGCTCGCGGGCGAGGACCTGGAGTTCGGCGAGGATGTAGCCGAGGTGCTCGCTGTGGATGCCGCGGCGGCCACCGCCCGTGGCGCCGGGCACGGCGGGGACCTCGACGTCGGCTTCGGCGAGCACCGCGGCGACCGCGGTATCGAAGGGCTCCCGCAGGCTGCTGGGTCGGACGGCCACGCCGCCAAGGGCATCGATCAGGGGCTCGTCCGCGAACAGTTCCTCGACGTAGGGCCAGGTCAGCTTCAGCCCGGCAATCATGCGGCGGCGGGACTCCTCGGTCCCTTGGGCCAGGCGCAGCACCCACTGAAGGCTGTGGTCGCGGTGGTAGTCGACCTCCTTGACGGCCTTGGCGGCGATCGCGGCGAGAGTGGCGTCGGGTGAGTGCTGAAGGCGCGAGTACAGCTCCCACTGGTAGTGGGCGACCACGAACTGGCGGGCGATGGTGCGGGCGAAGTCACCGTTGGGCTGTTCGAACAGGTGCGCGGAGCGGAACTCGGGCTCGCGGCGGAAGTAGGCGAGGTCGTCTTCGGTCCGGCCCGACGCGTGGCCCGCGTAGGTGAGGAAGGAGCGGGCGTGTCCGATGAGGTCGAGGGCAATATTGGCCAGCGCCACGTCCTCCTCGAGCTCGGGGGCGCGGGAGATCCACCAGCCGAGGCGCTGGGCGAGGATCAGCGAGTCGTCCCCGAGCCACAGCACGTACTCCGCGGCCGCCGGGGAGGGCACGGCGTCCGAGGCGGCAATGTCCTCGGGGCGCAGCGCGTTGCCCGGGGTAATGCGGGTGGCGCTGGCGTTGGCCTCGCTCACAGGTGCTTCACCCCTTCGCTCTTGGTGTAGTAGGTGGCGTGCCGGTAGTCCTTGCCCTGCGGGGATTCGAAGAACTGCTCCTTCGCGGACGGGTCGCTGGTGATGATGGCCGAGGACGGCACCACCCACAGGCTCAGGCCCTCGTTGCGCCGGGTGTAGAGGTCACGGGCGTTGCGCAGCGCCATGTCGGCGTCGGGCGCGTGGAGGGAGCCGGCGTGGACGTGGGAGAGCCCGCGCGAGGACCGCACGAACACCTCCCACAGCGGCCAGGGCTGCCGCTTTTCCACGGGCCCTGCGGCCGGGGCCGTCGAGCCGTCGTCGCCGGTTGTGGATCCGCCGGTCATGCTGCCTCCGTCGCTGTGGCCCTGCGTGCCTGCTTGTCGGCGTAGGCCGCCGCTGCCTCGCGCACCCAGGCGCCGTCCTCGTGAGCCTCGCGGCGGCGCTCCATGCGCTGGGCGTTGCAGGGGCCGCGGCCGGCGAGGACCTCCTTGAACTCCTCCCAGTCAAGCGGGCCGTGCTCCCACTTGCCGGTGTCCTCGTTGAAGCGCACGTCCGGGTCGGGAAGGGTGAGCCCGAGGGCCTTCACCTGCTCGGCGATCATGCCCACGAAGCGCGAGCGCAGCTCGTCGTTGGAGAAGCGCTTGATGTTCCAGGCCATTGACTGCTTGGAGTTCGGCGAGTCGTCGTCCGGCGGGCCGAACATCATGAGCGAGGGCGCATACCAGCGGTTGATGGCGTCCTGGGCCATGTCGCGCTGGGCCTGGGTACCGTTGGCGAGTTCGAGCAGGATCTCGAAGCCCTGCCGCTGATGGAAGGACTCTTCCTTGCAGATGCGCACCATCGCCCGGCCGTAGGGTCCATAGGAGGCCCGGCACAGGGGGACCTGGTTGCAGATGGCGGCGCCGTCGACGAGCCAGCCGATCGCGCCGATGTCGGCCCACGTCAGCACGGGGTAGTTGAAGATGCTCGAGTACCGGGCCTTGCCGGCGATCAGGTCCTCAGTCATCTTGTCGCGCGGGGTGCCGAGGGTTTCGGCGGCGGAGTAGAGGTACAGCCCGTGACCGGCCTCGTCCTGGACCTTGGCCATCAGGATGGCCTTCCGCTTCAGGGACGGCGCGCGGGTGATCCAGTTGGCCTCGGGCTGCATGCCGATGATCTCGGAGTGGGCATGCTGGGAAATCTGCCGCGTGAGGGACTTCCGGTACGCCTCGGGCATCCAGTCCCGCGGTTCAACGCGGGAGTCCTGGGCCATCAGCTCGTCGAACTGCTGCTGGCCGGCGGCGTCGACGTCCGGGCTGCCGTGCTGGGTCGCTGCTGGTGCTGCCATGGGATCACCTCACTGTGCGGATCGTGCCAAGAATAATTACCGACCGTTCGTTCAGGATATGCGGCGTGCCGGGAGGGCGTCAACACCAAATCCTCCGCTGGGAGCCTGCCGGGCACCCCTCCGCGGCCCGGGTTGCGGCCCGCCAAGCGGGGCAACTGCGAGCCCGGGCCCCTCCGCGCGCTTCTGGCAAGATGGACCCATGACTGCCGAGACCCCCGTGGATGCCGTCCCCCGCCCGCCCGCCGCGAAGAAAATGCCGGTGGAGCGCACCCACCACGGCGACACCTTCACCGATTCCTACGAGTGGCTGCGGGAAAAGGACAACCCGGAGGTGACCGCGCACCTCACCGCGGAAAACGCCTACACGGAGGCCGTCACCCGCGGCCAGGAGCAGCTGCGGGAGCGGATCTTCACCGAGATCAAGAACCGCACCCAGGAGACCGACCTCTCGGTTCCGGCCCGCAAGAAGGGCTGGTGGTACTACTCGCGCACCGAGGAGGGCAAGCAGTACGGCATCCAGTGCCGCGTTGCCGCCGTGGACACCGGCGACCTCGCCGCCGACTGGACTCCCCCCGAGGTGGTGCCCGGCCGTCCGGTCGAGGGCGAACAGGTCCTCCTCGACGGGAACGTCCTGGCCGAGGGCAAGCCCTTCTTCTCCCTCGGCGGGCTCGCCGTCAGCGAGGACGGCACCCTCCTTGCCTACTGCGAGGACAACGCCGGCGACGAGCGGTTCACCCTGCGCGTCAAGGACCTCGAGTCGGGTGACCTGCTGCCCGACGAGGTGTCCAACGTCTTCTACGGCCTCGGCTTCTCCCCCGACGGCACCCGGGTCTTCTACACCGTCGTCGATGACTCCTGGCGCCCCTTCCAGGTCAAGGTCCACACTCTGGGCACCCCGGTGGAGGAGGACGAGGTCCTCTACCAGGAGGACGACGTCGCCATGTGGACCGGCTTCGAGCTCTCCGCCGACCGCACGCAGCTGCTGATCAGCGTCGGCTCCTCCGAGTACAGCGAATACCGGGTCCTCGACCTGATGACCCCGGGCGCCGAGCTGACTCCGCTGATCTCCCGGGACGAGCGGATCCTGTACGAGGCGGAGCCGGTGCGGCTGGACGGAGTGCTTCACTACGTCCTGACGCACAACCGCGACGCCAAGAACTCAATGGTGAGCCTGGTGGCCGCCTCCGAGTTCTCCCGTCCGCTCAAGGACCAGCAGTGGACGACGGTGGTCCCGCACGACGACGCCGTCCGGGTCAACGGAGCCGCGGTCACCCGCACCCACCTGGTGCTCTCGGTCCGCCGGGACACCACGGAACGCGTGCAGGTTTTCGACCTCGAGGGCCTCGGGACGCCGGCCCAGGCCGCGGCCGCAGAGCCCGCCTTCGAGGAGGAGCTGATTACGAGCAACCTCGCCAATGCCGAGTTCGACTCTCCGATCATCCGCCTGTCCTACACCTCCTTCCTGACCCCTCCGCGGATCTACGACTACGTCCTGGTCACCGGGGAGCTGGCGCTGCGCAAGGAGACCGAGGTACTCGGCGGCTACCGGCCGGAGCGCTACGTGGCCGAACGCCAGTGGGCGAAGGCCGCCGACGGCACGCTGCTTCCGCTCTCGGTCCTGCGGCGGGCGGACCTGCGGCAGGACGGATCCAACCCGGCCCTGGTCTACGCCTACGGCAGCTACGAGGTCAGCATGGACCCCGGTTTTTCCGTGGCGCGGCTGTCCCTGCTCGACCGCGGCATCATCTACGTCGTCGCGCACGTCCGCGGCGGCGGCGAGATGGGCCGCACCTGGTACGAGCAGGGCAAGAAGCTGAACAAGAAGAACACCTTCACGGACTTCGTCGACGCGACGGACCACCTGGTGAACTCCGGCTGGGTGGACCCGCGGCGCATCGCCGCGATGGGCGGCTCCGCGGGCGGCCTGCTCATGGGCGCCGTTGCGAATCTCGCCCCCGAGAAGTACCGGGCCATCGTGGCCCAGGTGCCGTTCGTCGACGCCCTCACCACCATCCTCGACCCGGAGCTGCCGCTGTCGGCGCTGGAGTGGGAGGAGTGGGGCAATCCGATCACCGACCCCGAGGTGTACCGGTACATGAAGGAGTACACGCCGTACGAGAACGTCCGCACCGCTGACTACCCGCGCATCGCCGCCGTGACGAGCTTCAACGACACCCGGGTGCTGTACGTCGAGCCGGCGAAGTGGGTTGCGGAACTGCGGGAGAAGACCACGGGCTCCGAGCCGATCGTGCTCAAGACGGAGATGGACGGCGGCCACGGCGGCGCCAGCGGCCGGTACGCCCGGTGGAAGGACGTGGCATGGGACTACGCCTTCGCCGCCGATGCCCTGGGCGCCGCCGAGCTCCGGCCCTTCGCCGACGCGCGGGAGTAGGGCCTGCCGCCTGGGACGGCCTCCTCCGCCGTCGAGGACGCACTAATTACCGGAGGTTCGGCCCCGGGCGGTAAGTGCTGCATCCTCGATGCGGCACCGGGGACACACTGCCCCTTTCGCCGGGACCCTGCGGGCCGCTACCGGGGCTGGTAGGTGAGGCAGTCGGCGGCCTCAGCGCCCGGGCCGACGCGCACGTTCTCCGCATCGCACAGCAGGTGGTCGTTGAACTGGCACTCGGAGCGCTGGCAGGCACCGACGTGCGCCAGCACCTTCGGCAGCCCGCCGCTGGCCGACGTGTCGATGAACGTCGAGCAGCTGGCGTGCTCGGGGCTGCCGCCGACGGTGATGGCGAAGGCGGTGCAGTCGTGGTGGTGGTTGAAGGAGCAGGTTTCCACATCGCACGCGGAAACGTTGGCTACATGGTCCGTCATGACTTCCTCCTGGGTGGGCACAATCCGGGAATTCCAGGTGCCGGCGACGCCGGAGGTCCGGCGGCCACAGCACACCCTTCTTCCGAAAAACCTAGCACCGCTGGAGGGCTTTGAACCCGGAGAATATGCGCATTTTTACCTGACCTATTGGCCTGCGGGCCGGGGCGGTCCCTAACGGACCACCCTGTAGGTAGTGGAGGTGACATGGGGTGTGCTCCGCGTCCGCGCAATTGCGAACTCAAGGTCCCCGACGCCGGCGAAGAGCCGTTCACCGGCGGACAGCAGGACCGGCGGCACATGCAGGGTCAGTTCGTCGATCACGCCCGCGGCCAGGCACTGGTTGATGGTGGAGGCGCCCCCGCCGACGCCGACGGAGCCGCTGCCGGCCGCCGCCTTCGCCTGCTCCACAGCAGCCGCCACGCCGTCGGTGACGAAGATGAAAGTGGTCCCTCCCTCCATCACCACCGGCTCCCGGGGGTAATGGGTTAGGACGAACACCGGCGCGTGGTACGGCGGGTCCTCACCCCACCAGCCCCGCCAGGGTTCATCCCAGGCACCCCGCACGGGCCCGAACATATTCCGGCCCATCACGTACGCGCCGTGGGAGAGCAGTTCCTCCCGCTGGGCGGCGTGCTCCTCCGGGTGGTCGAACATCCAGGCGTGCAGGCGTTCACCGCCCTCGCCCAGGGGATCCTCAAGGCTCTGGCGCGGGCCGGCGACAAACCCGTCCAGCGACACCGCCACACCGCAGCTCACAATGCCCACCGGACCGACCTCCTGAGTCTCCAACGGGGTGGCTCATCGGCGCGTCTTCCGCTCCTGCCGTGCTGCGCACCCTCGTCTCCGCAGTGAACCACAGCCGCTACGTTCCCAACAGGGGATGACAGACTTTGGGTGAAGGCTGCGGGCTCTTTGGCGCCGCCCGCTCAGGCCGCAGGGCCGTCCGCGTTCCCGTGCGCTCCGCGGTGACGGTCAAGGCGCAGGCACAGAAGCAGCAGGACGAGCGCAAGCGGCGCCCAGAAGAACCGCTCCCAGGGACTCGAGGAAGCTGCGTTCAGCAGGGTCCCTGCCGCAAGCAGGACGATGAGTCCGCGGACTCCCCAGCGGAGGGCCCTGCCCGCCGGAACCGGCCCCGGACGGCCCCGGGCCAGGACCGTCAGGGCCGCCAGCAGCCACACCACCATGGAGACGGCGCTGGCCGCACGCAGCCCCGGTGGCAGCCGGCCGCTGCTGGAGCCGCCGAATGCGGCCTCCCCGAAGGGCGCTCCGAGTGCGAGGGATGCCTGGAAGGCCGCGATGACCGAGAAACCGGCCGCCGCAGCGGCCGCCGTCCGTTGAGGGGCTGGGGCGCCCCGGAGGACTGGAAAGGGGAAAGCGTTCATTGCTGCTCCCTGGCAGGATGGGCGGTCTTGGAAACTGCGGGTGGTTCTGCGGCAGGATGGGGCGCTGTCGAGTCGGAGTGAGTTTCAAGGGCCTCGAGGGCTTCGTCGGCCCAGGCGATGGCCGCCCGGGCCGCATGCTCGCCTGCGGAGATTGTGAGGAGCCAGTATGGGCGGTCCTGGGCGTGCGGGGCCTCCTGCGATTCGCTGCGTGCCACGGCAAGCTCGGCCAACCGCGCCTCTGCTTCCTCCCGGGCCTTCCGGATGAGGTGCCGGCAGGCCTCGGGCCCGAGCTGGCGGCCGAAGAAGAGCCGGAGCATCAGTCCGTTCCGCGGCCGGGCCGGCTGCGCCGGCTCCGAGAGCAGTTCGCGGAGCCGCGCCGTCCCTGCCGGAGTGATGGCAAAGACCGAAGTCCGCGCCCTGTCGGCACCCCTGCGCTCGACCAGGCCCTGCTGCTGAAGTTCGGCGAGCGCCGGATAGATCTGGCCGAAACTCTCGCTCCAGAAGTGCCCGAGGACGGACCGGATCTCTTCCCGCAGCGCATATCCGGTCATGGGCATCACGCTCAGCGCGCCGAGCACTGCGGTCTGGGTCTGCTCCGTACGCGACATGGAGTCCCCTCCTTCGAGAGTTATATCTAACAGATATAATGGCTCAAAAGCAAGGCCTCCGCCCACCCCGCCTTGACAGTGCCCGTCGGCCGGTATTACCTAATGAACATTCGGTAAATAATTCGGAAGGCGGCACGAATGGACAGCGACGTCCGGACGGCGGGGCCCGCGGCACCGCGGCACCAGATCCTCGCGGAGGACCACGCCTCGGCCTGGCTGGGCATAGAACTGCTCGAGGTCGGCGAGGGCTCCGCCCGGATCGCGATGACCGTGCGCCCGGAAATGCTCAACGGCTTCGGCATCGCCCACGGCGGAATGATCTTCGCCTTCGCGGATTCCGCCTTCGCCCTCGCCTGCAATCCCGCCTCGCCCGGGCCGGATTCCGCGTCCGGGGCGCAGGACGCCGGGACGGTGACGGTCGCCTCAGGGGCCGACATCACCTTCCTCAGCCCCGTGCGGGCCGGCGAGGTCCTGACCGCGGTCGCCGAACGGCGGGCCGCCACCGGCCGCAGCGGGCTCTACGACATCACCATCACCGCGCACGACGGCGCTGCGGGGCGGCCCGTCGCCGAGTTCCGCGGGCGCTCCCGCACGGTTCCCGCACCCGCCCGTCCCCCCAAGGCGAAGGACCCCTCATGACCGGTACAGCCCTCAAGGCCTCGGCGGCCGCTCCCGGAACCCTCGACCCCGAGGAGGAGTACAGCCGGGACCGCATCGAATCGCTCCAGCTCGGGCGCCTGCAGCGCACCGTGGCGCTCGCGTACGAGAAGGTGGAACTGTACCGGCGGAAGTTCGACGACGCAGGCGTGCACCCCGGGGACCTGCGCGAGCTGTCGGACCTCGCAAAGTTTCCCTTCACGACCAAGGAGGACCTGCGCCGGTCCTACCCCTTCGGGATGTTCGCTGTCCCTCAGGACCGGGTGGTCCGCATCCACGCGTCCTCGGGCACCACGGGCAAGCCCACCGTCGTCGGGTACACCGCCGGGGACATCGACCGCTGGGCCACCCTGGTGGCCCGGTCGCTGCGCGCCTCCGGCGTCAAGACCGGGTGGAAGGTCCACAACGCCTATGGGTACGGGCTCTTCACCGGCGGCCTCGGCGCCCACTACGGCGCCGAGAAGCTCGGGTGCACCGTCATCCCGATGTCCGGCGGCCAGACCGAACGGCAGATCCAGCTCATCCGCGACTTCGAGCCCGACGCCATCCTCGCCACTCCCACCTACCTGCTCACCATCCTCGACGCCATGACCGCCGCGGGCATCGACCCCCGCTCGACCTCCCTGAAGACGGCCGTGCTCGGCGCCGAACCCTGGACCGAGGAGATGCGCCACGAGCTCGAGGAGCGCATGGGCTTCGATGCCTGCGACATCTACGGGCTCTCCGAGGTCATGGGCCCGGGCGTGGCCGGTGAGTGCGTGGAGAGCAAGGACGGCTCGCACATCTGGGAGGACCACTTCCGGCCCGAGATCGTCGACCCGTTCACCGACTCGGTCCTGCCCGACGGCGAAGCCGGCGAACTCGTCTTCACCTCCCTGACCAAGGAGGCCCTGCCGATCATCCGGTACCGCACCCACGACCTGACCCGGCTCCTGCCCGGCACCGCCCGGCCCGGGATGCGCCGGATGGGCCGGATCACCGGCCGCAGCGACGACATGATCATCCTGCGCGGCGTCAACCTGTTCCCCACCCAGGTCGAGGAGCTCGCCCTGCGGATTCCGGCGCTGAGCCCGCACTTCCAGCTTGAGCTCACCCGCCCTGAGGGCCAGCGGATGGACCAGCTGAACGTGAAGGTGGAGCCGCGCGACGGCGTGTCCGCAGAGGCGGCGCGCGACGCCGCGGCCACGCTGCGGGAGCAGATCAAGATCCACATCGGCTCGAGCTGCACCGTGACCGTCGTCGAGCAGGGCTCCCTGGTGCGCTCGAGCGGGAAGCTCAAGCGGGTCTACGACCTCCGGCCCCGCTCCGGCGCGGAGTGACCGAACGTTCATGCGAAAATGACGGATATGGCGAGCACTCACGTACCGGCCACCACGCCCGGACGCCGCGGGCGTCCCGGCTACGACCAGCAGGCGGTCCTCACCATCGCCGTGGACGTCTTCAACCGGCACGGCTACGAGGCGACCTCCATGGGGGTGCTCGCCGAGAACCTGGGCATCAGCAAGTCCGCGATCTACCACCACGTCCCCTCGAAGGGCGACCTGCTCCGGCTGGCCCTCGAACACGCCCTCGGCGGGCTTGAGGCGGTCCTCGCCGACCCCCGGGCGACATCGGGACGGGCCGACGCGCGGCTCGAATTCGTCCTCCGGGGCACCATCGCCGTCCTGACCGAGCGGCTGCCGTTCGTGACCCTGCTGCTGCGCCTGCGCGGCAATACGGAGGTCGAGCGCGGCGCCCTGGAACGCCGGCGCTCCTTCGACCGGCAGGTCGCGGCGCTCGTCGACGCGGCCCGCTCGGAGGGATCGCTGCGCAGTGACATCGACCCGCGGACCACCACCCGGCTGCTTTTCGGCACGATCAACTCGATCGTCGAATGGTACAAACCCGGCGGCCAGCTCACCGCCGGCAAGCTGGCCGACGACGTCATCACCATGGTCTTCGACGGGCTGCACCACCGGCCCTGAGCCCGGCACCCGGCGCATGCGGTCCAGCGCCGGCAGCCGCCCACACCGGCGGCCGCTCCGGCGGGCCGCCCATGCGGCCCGCCGGCGGGAAAGCCCTACTTCTCCACGAGGGTCAGCACGTCGTAGGTGGCCACGATCTCGTCGGACTGGTTGGTGAGCACCGCATCCCAGGCCACCTCGCCGTACTCGTCGGTCTCGCGCGGGGTGATGCGCTTGGCCGTCAGGGTCACCCGGATCGAATCCCCGGCGGCAACGGGGGTGAGGAAGCGCAGGTTCTCGAGCCCGTAGTTGGCCAGCACCGGCCCCGGCGCCGGATCGACGAAGAGCCCGGCCGCCCAGGACAGCAGCAGGTACCCATGCGCCACGATCCCCGGGAAGAACGGGTTGGCCGCGGCGGCCTCCTCGTTGGTGTGGGCGTAGAACTTATCCCCCGTGGTCTCGGCGAACGCCGTGATGTCCTCAAGGGTCACCTGCCGCAGCTCCGAGCGTACGGCGTCGCCGAGGCGCAGTTCGGCCAGGTTCTTGCGGAACGGGTGGACGCCGTCGAAGTTGCGGTCGGCCCCGGTGTGCCAGATGCCGGTGACCGCCGTGAGCATGTTCGGGGAGCCCTGGAGCGCCGTGCGCTGCATGTGGTGGAGCACCGAGCGCATCCCGCCGAGCTCCTCGCCGCCGCCGGCCCGGCCGGGGCCGCCGTGGGTGAGGTGGGGCACCGGGGACCCGTGCCCCGTGGAGGACCGGGCGTCCTCCCGGTTGAGCATCAGCACGCGTCCGTGGTGGGCCGCAATGCCGATGACGAGTTCGCGGGCCACCGCCGGGTCGTTGGTGCACACGGTGGCGACCAGGGAGCCGGAGCCGAGCGCGGCGAGGTGGACCGCATGGGCGGGGTTGTCGTAGCCGATCACCGAGGCGACGGGCCCGAACGCCTCCACCGAGTGCAGGGCACCGGCTTCGACGTCGTCCCAGGTGAGGAGCACCGGCGCCATGAACGCCCCGCCGTCGGCAGGGCCGACCGTGCCGTCGGCGCGGGTCACGGGCGGCGCCTCCAGCGAACCAAGGGCCAGTTCGCCGCCGGAGGACATCAGTTCCCGCACCGCGTCCCGCACCCCCTCGAGCTGCTCGAGGGACGCCAGCGCGCCCATGGTGACACCCTCCGCCCGCGGGTCGCCGAGGGTGACGCGCTCTTCGATGCGGGCGCGGGCGGCATCGACCACGTCCTGGACGAGGGCCTTGGGCACGATGGTGCGGCGGATGCCCGTGCACTTCTGCCCGGCCTTCACGGTGACCTCGGTGACTAGGGAGCGGATGAAGGCCTCGAATTCCGGGGTGCCCGGCACCGCGTCGGGCCCGAGGATCGCGGCGTTAAGGGAATCCGTCTCGGAGCTGAAACGCACGCCGCCGTGCATCACGTTCGAGTGGGAGCGGAGGTGGTTCGCAGTCGAGGCGGACCCGGTGAAGGCGACGAGGTCGCGGTAGTCGAGGTGGTCGAGCAGGTCCCGGGCCGGTCCGGAGATGAGCTGGAGGGATCCCTTGGGGAGGATGTTCGACTGCACGATCAGCTTCACGACGGCCGCCGTGAGGTACCCGGTCGGAGTCGCGGGCTTGACGATGGTGGGGACGCCGGCGAGGAAGGCTGGGGCGAGCTTTTCGAGCATGCCCCAGACGGGGAAGTTGAAGGCGTTGATCTGCACCGCGGCGCCGGGGATGCGGGTGTGGATGTGGGTGCCGAGGAAGGAGCCGTCCTTGGAGAGGTTTTCAGCCGGGCCGTCGACGATGACCTGCGAGTTGGGCAGCTCGCGCCGCCCCTTGGAGCCGAAGGTGAACAGGACGCCGATGCCGCCGTCGATGTCGACCATCGAGTCGCCGCGGGTGGCCCCGGTCCGGGCCGACAGCTCGTAGAGCGGCTCCCGGTGCCCGTTGAGGAACTGGGCGAGTTCCTTGAGCTTCAGGGCCCGCTCGTGGAAGGTGAGCTTCCCGAGTTCGGCCTGGCCGGTCGAGCGCGCGAACCGCACGGCCGCGCCGACATCGAGGCCTGCGGTGCTGACGACGGCGAGGACCTCGCCGGTGCTTGCATCGCGGACCCGGGTGGAGTTCCCACTGTCCAGGACCTGCTGGTCCGGAGCCCACCAGGAGTCCTCGATGAAGCTGGGGACAATGTCCGTGCTCACAGCGGTAGCAGTCGTCATCGACTCGCCTTTCAGCTTGATCTCAACGCGTCCGCCGCCCCCGGAGGATAAACTGAACGGACGTTCGGTAATATTTCCCCAGCGTACAGGATCGGCCTTTTTCAGCGCACCCCAAGGAGCCCCAGTGAGCGAAACTTCAGCACCCGACGCGGCCCGGACCCCGTGGCGCATTGTCCCCGGTGAACTGGACGTCGCCATGGGCGTGGAGATCCTCGAGCAGTCCGTCGAGAAGGTCGTCGCAACACTGCCCGTCGAGGGCAACCGGCAGTCCTTCGGGCTGCTTCACGGCGGGGCCTCGCTGGCCGTCGGCGAGGCCGTCGGATCCTGGGCCGCGGTGATCCACGCGAGCACCCTGGGCAAGACCGCCGTCGGGGTCGACGTCTCGGCCACCCACCACCGCTCGGCCCGCTCGGGCCGGGTCACCGTCACGGCCACGCCGATCCACCTCGGACGGACCCTGACCACCCACGAGGTGCTCATCGAGAACGAGGACGGCCAGCGGCTGTGCACGATGCGGATCACCAACCTGCTGCTGGACCGGCCCATCCCGGGCTGAGCCCACCCGACGACGCGCTGCACTGGAGCGAGGCCGGCAATGAGGCGGCGACCCGCAGGCGGCACTCCCATGAACAGCGACCCCCTCGGTCTTGGGGCGTACCGCGCATGTCACACGGCGTAACGTTGAGCACTCCTTTCTCCGGGCTCGGCCCGTGAAGGGTGACGGAAGGGAACCCGTGGGACAGGGGTGATAGTTGAGCCGGAATATTCTCGACCTTCGTGATACTCCCCGGTCGAGACCCTTGCGGCGGGGGGTGGTGCCTCTTGTACAGTCCTTGCGTAGAGGTCCTGACCGGGCCCCGGCAATGTCCCCCATCAGTGCCGTACCGGTCAGGACCTCCATTCGTTCCCGACAGGATCCTCGACCCCCGACGCCGGCGGGCGGCGCCGCCCGGCCCGGCTGCCCAGCCACGGGCCCTGCCCCGGCCCGGAAGGACCGCCCATGCCCGACCGTGACCTCCTTCGGCAGTGCGCCGTGGCGGCAGCCGTGGCGGGAGGGATCCTCAGCGGCGCCACCGGGGACTACGGGGACGCCAGGGAGAGCACCAGCCGGGTCCTTCCGGCCAACTACGCCTTCTCCATCTGGTTCCCCATCTACGCCGGGGTCCTCGGGTACGCCGGCTACCAGGCGCTTCCCGCCCAACGCCGCAATCAGTTGCTCCGCCGGACCGGCGGCCCGGCGGCCGCGGCCGTGGGCCTGTCGGGACTGTGGGTGAGGACGTCCTCGCCCGCGGTTCAGTTGCCGCTCATCGCCGCGACGACCTGCGCGGCGCTCCTCGGCTATGCGCGGGCCACGCCGATGGACAAGGCCGAACGGACATCCGCCCCCGCCCGCTGGCTGGTAAGGGTCCCGTTCGGGCTGTTCAGCGGCTGGATCACCCTGGCGGCGGTGCGGCGGTCACCGAGCTCCTCATCGACCGCGGCGTCCGCGCACCCCGCCCGGGCGCCGATTTCTGGGGAACGGCCCTGCTCGCGTCCCTGACCGGCGCCTCCGTCGCGGTCACCCGGCGCGTCCCGGTCTCCGCGGCCTATCCCGCGGCCGTGGCATGGGGCCTCGCCGGAACCGCGGTGCGAACCCTGCCCCGCTACCGCGCCCCCGGAATCGCCGCGGCCCTCGGCGCCGGCACCGTCGCGTTCGCGGGGCTGCGGGCGGCCCGCCGGAACGCAGCGGTGGAGAACGGCTGAGCGGACCTCCCGGCCTTGATAGCGTGGAAGCCATGACCACACGCCGCCCTTTCGCAGTGCGGCCCCTCCGGCCGGATGGGAAGCCGGGCCGCCGCGGCGTTTTGCCGGCGCCGTTGCTCACAGCGGCGTTGCTCGCAGCGTCGCTGTCCGCCTGTTCCCCGGCAGCGTCGGCACCGCCCGCTCCGCCGGCCCCCCTGTCCTACGTCGCCCTCGGCGATTCCTACGCCTCCGGCCTCGGCGCCGGCTCCTACTCGGAGCAGTGCGGCCGTTCGCTGCTCGGCCTGCCCGGCCTGCTCGACGCCGAGGACACGGTCGATCTGGCCGCGGACGGCACCTGCGCCGGCGCCGTCGCCGCCCCAGGCGCCGCGCCGTCCAGCGTCGCCGGTCAGATCTCCCAGCTCGTGAAGGAGGGCTCGCTCGGGCCGCAGACCGATCTTGTCACCGTGTCGGCCGGAGGCAATGACGCCGGGTTCGGCCAGGTGGCGGGAGCCTGCGCGGCCTCGCCCCTCGAGTCATGCCGCCGCCTCATCGAGGAGACGACGGCGCTTGCCCTGCCCGCCCTGGCCCGGGACCTCGATGCCCTCTATGGGCAGCTCCGGAGGGCGGCCCCGGAGGCGGCGGTCGTCGTGACCGGCTACCCCCACCTGTTCTCCCCCGAATTCGGCACGGCGGAGGCCCTGAGCCTTCCGGCGCAGGAGGCTTTCAACGCCGGAACCGACTCGCTCAACGCCGTCCTCGAGGAGGCGTCCGCCGCTCACGGCTTCCTATGGGTTCCGACGACTGAAGGCTTTAGATCCCATGGGCTGGGGGCGCCCGAACCGTGGATCACCGGCGCCGGCGAACCGGACGGCCTCCACCCCAACGCCGAGGGCTACCGCTCCGGCTACCTCCCGGCCGTGCTGGACGGCGCTGACCTGGCCGCCCTGCAGCGGGGGCGGCCCGCACAGTAGAGCCCCGGCGTCCGGACAGGCGCCGGCCCGGCTCAGAGGGTCAACCGCGTCCTCAGCGCGGTGAGCTCACCGGGGCTCAGGCCTGCCTCCCGGAGGTACGCCCCGGCGTCGAGCGTCGAAAGCAATTCCAGAAGGTGGGTCCGCGCCTGGTGCAGCCAGGCCGACAGTTCCTCGGCACTCCGGGGACTCTCCCGCGGCGCCGCCTGGGTCCGGTAGCGCTCGTTCATGGTCCGCACGGCCACCTCGTAGTCATCGGCAATGTCCCCGGCCGGCACCCCGCACGCGGCGAGCAGCAGGGACGTCACCATGCCGGTGCGGTCGCGCCCGGCCGCGCAGTGGACGATCACGCCCCCGGCCGGCGCGGCGACGACGGCCCGGGCCACCGCGGCGAATTTCCCGGGCCACCGCTCCAGGTTGTCCCGGTAGTGAAGCGGATTGTTCAGGTAGGGCCCGCACAGGGCCCGAAACCCGGCGTCGGAGGGGTCCTCGGTCGGCAGGTTGCGGACGAGGAACCGCCCGGCCGTCGTCCCGCCCAGTACCGGATCGGAGGCGCGGCGGCCCACTTCGCCGGGATTGCGGAGGTCGACGACCGTGCGCACGCCGTCGTCCCAGGCCTGCTGCCAGCCGCGGTCGGTCAGCCATTCCCGGCGTCCCATCCGGTAGATCCGGCCGGGGAGGACGCGGCCCGCCACGCCGCCGAGGTCGCGCGCGTTCACGGCGCCCTCCCACCCGACGTCCCTGCGCTGGACAGCTCCCGGCGGGGTCATACCCCGGGAATCCCCGGAGGGGGCCGCGGGGTCAGTCGTTCCACTCGAAGAAACCACGGCCTGACTTCCGGCCAAGCTCCCCCCGGGCCACCTTGTCCCGCAGGATCTGCGGCGGGGAGAACCGCCCGCCCAGCGTGGATTCGAGGTATTCGGCGATGCCGAGCCGCACGTCGAGGCCCACGATGTCGGTGGTCCGCAGCGGGCCCACCGGGTGCTTGTAGCCGAGGACCATGGCGGTGTCGATGTCCTCCGGGGAGGCGACCCCTTCCTCCACCATCCGCATCGCCTCAAGGGCGAGAGCCACCCCGAGCCGGGAACTGGCGAACCCGGGGGCGTCACGCACCACCACCGGGGTCTTCCCCAGGGCCTCGACCCATCCGCGTGCCGCCGCGGCGGTGGCCTCCGAGGTGCCGGGGCCGAGCACCACCTCGATCAGCGTGGAGGCAGGCACCGGGTTGAAGAAGTGGAGGCCGCAGAACTCCGAGGGCCGCTTCAGCACCCGGGCCAGTCCGGCGACCGACAGCGAGGAGGTGTTCGTCGCGAGCCACGCGCCGTCGGCGAGGTGGTCCTCCACGGCGGCGAGGGCCGCCTCCTTCAGGCCGGCGTCCTCGGGCACGGCCTCGACCACGAGGGAGCAGTCCGCGAACGCGGCGTAATCGGTGGAGATCCGGACCCGGTCGAGCAGCGCCTGCAAAGGCTCCGCCGTCGATCCGCGCTCCACGCTCTTGTGTAGGGCGCCGGACACCCGCCCGTGGGCGGCGAGCGCGGCCGGATCGTCGCGCTCCACGACGACGACGTCGGCCCCGGCGACGACGAACGCGTGGGCGATGCCGGCGCCCATCCGTCCTCCGCCGAGCACCCCGACCCGGGCCGGGACGCTCATCGCTCGCCGCCCTCGGCGGCCGAGGAAGCCGGCTGGGCACCGTTCCTGCGGTCAAGGAAGCGCTGCATCCGCTCGAACTTCGCCTCGGACTCGAACAGGATGCCCTGGGCGAGCTGGTCGATCAGCGGGTGGGCCTCCGCCGGTGCCGAAAAGACGCTCTTGGTGAGGCGGACGGCGAGCGGGTCCTGGCGGGCGATGCGGTCGGCGAGCGCATGCGCGCCCTCAAGCAGCGCGTCGGGTTCGTGGATCTCGGTGATGAGGCGCGCGGCGAGCGCCTCGGAGGCGTCCAGGACGCGCCCGGCCAGCAGGATCTCCTTCGCAAGGGGCTCCCCGACGAGTTCCCGAAGGCGCCAGCTCGCCCCGGCCGCCGCGAGGATCCCCAGCCCGGTCTCCGGGTTGCCGATCTTCAGGGCGGGGGTGCCGATGCGGAAGTCGGCGGCATAGGCCAGCTCGGCGCCGCCGCCGAGGGCGTACCCGTCGAGGGCTGCGATCACTGGCATCGGCAGGCGGGCGATCCGGGTGAACAGCGTGGAGTTGATTCCGGCGAGGGCGTCGTCGCGGCGGCGCTCCCGGAGTTCGCCGATGTCGGCTCCCGAGGCGAAGACGCCCCCGGTCCCGGTCAGGATCAGCACCCGTGGGTGCGCCTCAAGGCCGGAGCACAGCTGGTGGAGCTCCTCGACCATCCGGCGGTCGATCGCGTTGCGTACGGCGGGCCGGTTGAGCCGCACGAGCAGCCGGTCGGGGCCTTCCTCGACCATCAGCGCTTCGAAGGACTCCATCACACGGCCTCGATGAGCATCGCGGTGCCCTGGCCCACACCGACGCACATGGTGGCCAGGCCGAGCCGCCGCTCCCCCGGGCCGAGTTCGCGCTCCATCCGGCCCATCAGGGTGATGGCGATCCGCGCTCCGGAGGACCCCAGGGGGTGTCCCAGGGCGATCGCCCCGCCGTCGCGGTTGACGATGTCCTCGTCGAGCTTGAGCCGGCGGATGCAGGCGAGGGCCTGCGTGGCGAAGGCCTCGTTCAACTCGACGGCGCCGAGGTCGCCGATGGAGAGGCCGGTGCGTTCGAGGACCTTCCGGGTGGCCGGGACCGGACCGATGCCCATGATGTGCGGAGGCACCCCGGCCGAGGCGCCGTCGAGGATCCGGGCCCGCGGGGTGAGGGAGAACCTTTCCAGCGCGGCCTCGGAGGCAACGATCACCGCGGAGGCGCCGTCGTTGAGGGCGCTTGAGTTGCCGGCGGTGACCACTCCGCCCTTTTTGACCACCGGGCGGAGTCCGGCGAGGGCCTCAAGGCTGGTGTCCGCCCGGGGGCCCTCGTCGGCGTCAAAATTGTAGGACCGCTTGCCCTCGTTGACCTGGACCGAGACCAGCTCCGCGTCGAACCGTCCGGCCTCCGTGGCCGCCACCGCACGCTGGTGGGAGCGCAGCGCGAAGGCGTCGGCGTCGTCGCGGGTGATCCCGTCAAGCTCGGCCAGCTCCTCCGCCGTTTCCGGCATGGAGTAGGTGACCTTGTCCATGGCGGCGAACTCCGGGTTGGTGAACCGCCACCCGATGGACGTGTCGAACACGGCCCCCGGTCGAGCGTAGGCCTTGGCCGGCTTCTCCATCACCCAGGGCGCACGGCTCATCGACTCGACCCCGCCGGCGACAACGACGTCGGCCGCCCCCGACTTGATCATCTGGGACGCCTGGATGATCGCCGAAAGCCCGGAGGCGCAGAGCCTGTTCACCGTGATGCCGGGCGTGGTGTCCGGGAAGCCGGCAAGGAGCGCGGCCATCCGGGCGACATTGCGGTTCTCTTCGCCGGCGCCGTTGGCGTTTCCGAGGATCACTTCGTCGATGCCGCCGGGGTCCATGCCCGTCCGCCCGATAAGCTCGCGGAGGACCAGGGCCGCCAGGTCGTCCGGCCGGACCGGGGAGAGCCCTCCCCCGTACCGGCCGACAGGAGTGCGCACTCCGCCCACGAGAAATGCTTCGGTCATGACTGCCTCCATGTCGCAGGGCCGGGTGGCCGGTGCACGGCTGGGCGGATCCGGAATTACCGACCGCTCGTTCTGTAAAGCTCTATCAAGAATTGCACGGCGGTTTTCCCCGGTCAACCGGCGCGGCCCACCGCGCGGGGCCGCCGGGGACGCCGGTATGGAGCCAAAGCATTGCCGGGGACCGAGGGCCAGCCTCCGCCGCCCGCCGGTGACGAGCGGCGCCCGCACGGGGGGCGCCGCTGGTCAGCGCCTGCTGGCCAGGAGGAAAGCCTGAGCTGTCTTCTCGCCCTCCCGCGGCTCCCGCCGGGTTGAGGAAACCAGCGCAAACCCGTGCCGGGAGAGCATCTCGGTGAGGACCGCCGGATCGAGCCGGTAAGCGTCGAGACTGACCCGGCTGCCGTAGGCCTCGGTGATCCGCCGCTTTTCATTCCCGGCCTGGAAGGCGAGGAGCAGCGGGCCGTCCGGCACCAGGACGCGGGAAAATTCAGCAAGGACCGCCTCCAGCCGCGGAGGCGGGATGTGGATGAGCGAGTACCAGGCCAGAATGCCTGCCGCAGATCGGTCGGCAAGGCCCAGCCGCTCCATGGATCCCACCTCGAACGCGAGCGACGGGTGGTCCCGGCGCGCGGCGGCAATCATCCCCGGCGACAGGTCGATCCCCCGCACCGGGACGCCCAGCGAGGCGAGATGGGCGGTGATCCGGCCGGGTCCGCACCCGACGTCGACCAGCGGTCCGGCGTCGTTGGATCGGGCCAGCTCCGCGAACGCGCCCAGCAGCGCGCGCTCGAGGGGAAGCCCGTCGAGCTCAAAGCGCAGAAGGTCGGCATACCGGTCCGCCACGAGATCGTAGGCGGCACGGGTGGCGAGGACATCGGGTTCCATGGACCGAGGCTAGCCGGTGGAACTCCGGACGCCGTAGCGCAGGAACACGACCCCGTTGCGGAACCGGCGTTCGTCGAACAGCTCCAGGTCCAGGCGCACCCCGCCGGGCAGGAACCGCGTCCCGCCACCCACGACGACCGGGGAGATGAATTGGTGGATCTCGTCGACGAGCCCTTCGCTGATCGCCCCGGCTGCGAGGCCCGGCCCTCCCACGGCCAGGTCCCGGGATGCGCCGGCTTTGAGGCGCCTCACGGACGCCGCGTCGAAGGTGCGCTCCAGCCGGGTCCGGGCGCTGGCCACGGCCGGCAGGGTCCTCGAGTAGACGATCTTGTCGGTGCCCCGCCAGATGTCCGCGAAGTCGGCGATGGCGGCCGGGTGGCCGGCCGTCTCCAGGGTTTCCCAGGCGAGCATCACCTCATAGAGCCGCCGACCGTACAGGTGCGTGCCCACGCCCCGCTGGAGGTCATTGATGAACGCGTGTACCTCCTCGTCGGGGACGCTCCAGTCGAAGGAGCCCGCCTCGTCGGCGACATACCCGTCCAGGGAGGTGATCCCCGTGAAAACCAGAATTGCCATGATCCCTCCAACGCCGGACTCCTGTTGCCGCCACCGCGGACTTTACGGGCCCCGGCCGGACCTGGCGAGGGGCCATCACCGGGTGCGCCGGCCGGTGCCGGATGGTGAACCGGATTCGCGCGGAACGTAGCGCCTCACGTGGTGGCAAGGGCGGCCGGGCTCGGCAGTGCCGGAAGCAGTGGCTGGACCGGCTTGAGAGCCTCATCGGCGGGATTGAACGCGACTGGGCGATCACCGTCGGCTCACCATTGCCGGGTGGAACAGCGTCCTACGTCGCAGCGGCGCGCACGGCCGACGGCCGCGGCGCCGTCCTCAAACTGAGCGCTCCCGCTGCCGGGCACCGGTTTCTCCGGGCGGCAGAGGCGATACCTTCCGCGGACCCCAATCCGCGGAAAATGCGCGGGGGCGGTTCGGCATTTGAGGACACGGCCTGTCCGCGGTTTCCTTCCGCCGGCCCCGGAGCCGGCGTTACCGTGTCGGCATGGAACACAATATTCAGATCTCGATCGATTGTGCCGACCCCCATACCCAGGCGGACTGGTGGGCCGAAACCCTGGGCTGGATCGTCGAACCGGTCGACGAGGGCTTCATCGACAAGATGCTGGCGGCCGGATACGCCAAGGAGTCCGACGTCACTTCCCACAACGGCGCCCGCGTCTGGACGGGCGGGGCGGCGGTCTGCAGGGCCGGTGAACTGGAGCGCAAAGACCGGATGCGCCTGGTCTTTCAACCCGTTCCCGAGCCGAAAAGCGTCAAGAACCGGGTGCACCTCGACATCCACCTGACCGGGACGGACAAGGACGCCGCCCGCGAGGCCCTGGTGGCCCGCGGCGCCCGGTTCCTTTACGAGGCAAGCCAGGGGCCCCTCGTCTGGTACACCATGACCGATCCGGAGGGCAACGAGTTCTGCATCTCCTGAGCCGCCGCGGCATGCCCGGGCGGTTGCGCGCCGTTAGACTCGGTTGGTGACATCCGATCTTCCCGTCCAGGTCTCCGATACCTTCGACCCGCAGCAGTGGCGCACCGTCTCGGGGTTCGACGATTTGGCCGACCTGACCTACCACCGCCAGGTCCAACGGACCGCCGACGGCAGCGTGCTCAGGGACCTGCCCGCGGTGCGCATCGCCTTCAACCGCCCCGAGGTGCGCAACGCCTTCCGCCCGGGGACCGTCGACGAGTTGTACCGCGCCCTCGACCACGCCCGCATGAGCCCTGACGTCGCCACGGTCCTGCTCACCGGCAACGGGCCCTCCCCCAAGGACGGCGGCCACTCGTTCTGTTCCGGGGGCGACCAGCGCATCCGCGGCCGCGATGGGTACCGGTACGCGGAGGGCGAAACGAAAGAAAGCATCGATCCGGCGCGTGCCGGGCGGCTCCATATCCTCGAGGTGCAGCGGCTCATCCGCACCATGCCCAAGGTCGTCATCGCCGTCGTCAACGGCTGGGCCGCAGGCGGCGGCCACAGCCTGCACGTGGTGGCCGACCTGACCCTCGCCTCCCGCGAGCACGCCCGCTTCAAGCAGACCGACGCCACCGTGGGCAGCTTCGACGCCGGCTACGGTTCGGCCCTGCTCGCACGCCAGATCGGGCAGAAGAAGGCCCGCGAGATTTTCTTCCTGGCCCGGGAGTACTCGGCCGAGGACATGGTGGCCATGGGGGCGGTCAATGAAGCCGTCGACCACGACGACCTGGAGCGGACGGCATTGGAGTACGCCGCGGACATCGCCCGGCAGAGCCCCCAGGCCATCCGGATGCTGAAGTTCGCCTTCAACCTCGCCGATGACGGCCTGGCCGGCCAGCAGGTCTTCGCCGGCGAGGCCACCCGGCTGGCCTACATGACCGACGAGGCGGTGGAGGGCAAGGAGGCCTTCCTCGCCAAACGCGACCCGGACTGGTCCGCCTTCCCCTACTACTTCTAGGACGCGCATGGAACTCCTGCCGATCTACACCCCTCCCGCGTTCGACCCGAAGGCACTGCTGAAGCCCCTGGCGGCCTCCCTCGCCGGCGAGGGACCGGCCGTCGCACCGCATGCCGCCCTCGGCCAGCACTTCACCGGCGAGCTGCCCAACGACGAGATCGCCGCCGTGCTCAGCACCTCCGGTTCCACCGGGGCGCCGAAGAAGACGATGCTGAGCGTCGATGCGCTCGCCGCGTCCTCAATGGCGACGGCGATCGCGCTGGGCGCCGAGGGCCAGTGGCTGCTGACCCTGCCCGTGCATCACGTCGCGGGCTTCCAGGTGCTCGTCCGGTCCCTGTACGCCGGGACGGAGCCCTGGGCGATGGACCCCGCCACGGCCTTCACGGCGGACGCATTCACCTCCGCGGCGGGCGAGCTGACCGACCGCGTCCGGTTCACCTCCCTCGTGCCGACCCAGCTGCACCGGCTCCTCCAGGACCCCACACCGCAGACCCTGAAGACGCTCAGGCGGTTCAACGCGATCCTGCTGGGCGGCGCCCCGCTCGGATCTGGCCTGCGCGGCGAGGCCCGCCGGCACGGCCTGAACATTGTGGAGACGTACGGGATGAGCGAGACCTCGGGCGGATGCGTCTACGACGGGCGGCCCCTTGACGGCGTGGAGGTCCGCGAGGACGGCGGCCGGCTGTGGATCAGCGGCCCGGTGCTGGCCGAGGGGTACCTGGGCGACCCGGAGCTGACCGGTGAACGGTTCGTCTTCAACTCGGGCCGGCGCTGGTTCCGGACGGACGACGCCGGGGCGCTCACGGCCGACGGCACCGTCGAGGTGCACGGCCGCCTCGACGACGTCATCGTCACCGGCGGCCTCAAGGTCTCCGCGGCGGTCGTCGCGGAGGTCATCGAAGGGATCTCCGGAGTGAACCAGGCCCTGGTCCTCGGCATCACGAGTTCCGAGTGGGGCACCTCGGTGGCCGCCGCAGTGGTCGGCACCGTGGAGGCCGAAGTGGTCCGCCGGCACGTCGCAGAGGAACTCGGGGCCCACGCCGCCCCCAAGACCGTTCTGGCTCTCGAGGCGATGCCGCTGCTGCCGGGGGGCAAGCCGGACCGGCAGTCCGTCCGGGCGCTGCTCGAACAGCGGGACTCCTAGCGCCGGACACCGCGCCAACCGTTTCGGGCCACCGGCCCGCCAGCACAACCAGTGAAGGAACACACCGTGGCGACTGCCGCTCAGTGGCTTGAAGGAGCCCGCCCCCGCACCCTGCCCATGGCCTTGGCGCCGGTGATCGCCGGCAGTGCCGCCGCGTTCGGGCTCGGCGCATTCCGGCCGCTCAACGCCGTGCTCGCCGCGGCCGTGGCGGTGCTGCTGCAGGTGGGAGTCAACTACGCCAACGACTACTCCGACGGCATCCGGGGCACCGACGACGTCCGGGTGGGCCCGCTACGGCTCACCGGCTCCGGCGCCGCCCGGGCCCGTGACGTGAAGCACGCGGCATTTGCCTGCTTCGCGCTCGCCATGGTGGCGGGGGCGGCCCTGATCATCCTGTCGCAGGCCTGGTTCCTCCTGCTGGTGGGCGTCGGCTGCATCGCGGCGGCCTGGGGCTACACCGGAGGCAAGAACCCCTACGGGTATCTGGGCCTCGGGGACGTCTTCGTCTTCGTCTTTTTCGGCCTCGTCGCGACCCTCGGCACCACCTACACGCAGGCCGGTCAGCTGAGCGGACCGGCCTGGGTGGGTGCCATCAGCACCGGCCTGATCGCCATGGCGCTGCTGATGGCGAACAATGTCCGTGACATCCCGACCGACCGGGAGGCCGGCAAGCTCACCCTGGCGGTGCGCCTGGGCGACAGCACGGCCCGGGTCAGTTACGTGATGATGCTGGCAGCGGCCGTCCTGCTGCCGCTGTTCCTCATCGACAACCACCCGTGGGTGCTGCTGGTGCTCCTGCTGGTTCCGGCCGGCCTGATGCCCAGCTGGCTGATGCTCACGGGCAAGAAACGGCGCAGCCTCATCCCGGTGCTCAAGCAGACGAGCCTGATCAACCTCGGCTTCAGCCTGCTGTTCGCCCTCGGCATCGTGCTCACCGAGGTCCTCGCCTAGGCGCAGGGAGACCTCCGGTCAGACGTCGCGCGGCCTGCGGTCGGCGTTCACCGGGGCATTGGGGTCGATAGAGTCCTCCGCGGCGGCATCGTCCTTCTCCATGAAGTTGCTCGCCCGCGGAGCGCCGTCCTTGAACCGCCGCTGCAGGGAAGCGCCGGCGGCGTCGCGCAGCGGGCGGAAGAACAGGTAGGTCACGCACCAGGCGAGGATGGCGGCAACGACGGCGGAGAGCACCGCACCGAGCCCGAGAACCACGCAGATCACAAAGAAGACGACGACGAGGAGCAGGCGCAGGGCAGTGAATTTGAGGAAGGGCACCCTCCAAGTTTACTCGCCTACAATTGGAGTATGCCCCGCCTGTTGCTGTTCCTGGTGCTCCTCGGAGTCGCCGTCATCGTCTACGCGCTGATCGAATGCGCCATGACCCGATCCAACGAGGTACGCAGTATCTCGAAACCCGCCTGGCTGATCACGATCCTGGTGGTGCCCCTCGTCGGAGCCGGCCTGTGGTTCCTGTTCGGCAGGCCGCGGCCGACGCGCGGCACCCGTCCTCCCCGCCCGGCCCCGCGGCAGCCGACCGCGCCCGATGACGATCCCCAGTTCCTTCAGAACCTCGAGACCAGGCGCCGGCAGCAGGCCCGCGAGCAGGAACTGAAACGCAAGGAAGAGGAGCTCAAGGCCCGCGAAGCCCAATCGAAGGGCGGCGCGAGGGGCGGCGGAACCGCCACTTCCGCAGCGGGAACCCCCGCGGGCGGCGCCCCCGCCGGCGGCACCCCCTCGAACGGTTCGGATCCCGCACCGGCCACCGACCCCGACGACGACGCCGACGAGACGGGCAGCACGGGCGCGCACCGGCCCAACAACCCGTAGCCCGCGTCCCCGGCCGCAGCCCCACACACCCGGCAAGCCTCCGCAGAGAAAAAGCCGCACCCGCCCGCTCGTGGTCAACGAACGGGCGGGTGCGGCTTTCTGTTGCGGTACCGCCTGCGCCTTACGCGGCTTAGACGCCGGAGTAGCTGTGAAGCCCCGAAAAGTAAATGTTGACGATGGTGAAGTTGAAGACGATGCACAGGTAACCCACGATCGAGAGCCAGGCAGCTCGGGTTCCGGTCCACCCCTTGGTGGCGCGGGCGTGCAGGTAACCGGCGTACACGGTCCAGATCACGAAGGTCCAGACCTCCTTGGTGTCCCAGCCCCAGTACCGGCCCCACGCCTCCTCAGCCCAGATTGCCCCGGCAATGAGGGTGAAGGTCCAGCCGACGAAGGCGATGGCGTTGAGGCGGTAGGAGAGGTTCTCCAGGCTGAGGGCCGGCGGCACGAGCCGCATGAAGCCGGCCTTGTCGGGCCCGCCGGCCGTGATGCGGGCTTCGCGGGAGGACTGGACCAGCTGCAGCACCGACATGGCGAAGGTGAGGGTGAACAGGGCCGAGGAGGCCACGGCGATGGAGACGTGCACGATCAGCCAGTAGCTCTGCAGCGCGGGAATGAGGTTGGCTACGGGGGTCGCGAACCCCACGGTGGCGGCGCAGAGCATGATGACAACGAGGCCCACCACGAAGGATCCGACGAACCGCAGGTCCTTGCGGGTCAGGGTGATCAGGAAGATCAGGGAGACGACGAGCGCACCGGTGGTGCAGAACTCGTACATGTTGCCCCAGGGCACCCGGTCCGCGGCGATACCGCGGGTGAGGACCGCGGCGCCGTGGATGGCGGTGGCGACCGCGGTCAGGGCCACGGCGATCCGGGCCGAGGACCGGCGGGGGCCGGCACTGTAGTCCATCGAGGTGTCGGCCGTGGCCGCGCCGGCAGGAGCGGGCGCGGAGGCGCCGCCGGCGCCGGCGCCGGCGAGGACCTTTGCCTGCGCCGGGGCCTGAGCCTGGCCTGCGGCCAGCCGGGCCTCGACGGCACCGATGGTGCGGCTCGACTTCACCAGGTCGAGCACAAAGAAGATCAGCGCCACCACATAGGCGATGGAGGCCAGGAGCATGAAGAGCTCGCTGGTGGCGCCCAGTTCGGCATTAACGCTTTTCATTCGTTGTCCTTACCGTTGTCGCCGTCGGCCCCGGCGCCCGTTCCGGCGGCGGTAGCCCCGGCGGGCTGCAATTGATTTTCCCCTGCTTTGTCCGGGTGCGCCAGCCAGTGGCCGGCCAGCAGCTTCTCCACCGCGGCACCCTCGGCAGGAAGCCTCGGATCCTCCCCGCGGGCCAGCAGCCCGTACTCAACGAGGACCCGCCCGTCCGGGTGCTCTCCGGACCGCACCCAGGCCCGCCGCCTGCCGATGAACAGCGAGGCGCTCAGGCCCACGAGGGCGAGGACCGAAAAGACCAGCGCCCCGAGCTGGGCCGGGTCGTGGTGGATGTCCACGGCGATGTATCGCTTCAGCCCGTCGAAGGTGATGGACCCCTTCCCCTCGGGCAGGTCGTAGGTCTCGCCCAGGCCCAGCACGATGCCCCCGTTGTCGCTGTTGCGGCTGTTCAGCTCCGTCAGGTTGTCGGTGTCGAGGACGTAGACGTTCTTCGGTTCCCCGCCGTCGAGGCCGAGGTCCCCGGCGTAGGAGTTGAGGTTGAGCTGGGGGTTGAAGGGGTCGGGGTCGCGGGAGAAGGAAACGCCCTTTTCGTCGACGAAGGCGGTCGGGAGGAAGAATCCGACGAAACCGAGCTGGTCCGGCCGGGCATCGGGGGCCTTGATCACGGCCAGTGAGGTGTAGAGCCCGTCGGAGGGGATGGTGACCACCGGTCCCTGCACGGCGATGTTCCCCTCGCCGTCGCGGACGGTGATCACGGGGGCGTAGCCGTTGCCGACCAGGTACACGCTCGTGCCGCCGATGTCGATGGGGGCATTGACCTTGAGGGTCTGCTTCCTGGGCTCGGCGTCGGGCCCGTCCTGGGTGGTCAGGCTCGCGGTGAAGTCGAGAGGCTGGCCGTAGTGGCTCTCCTGGGCCCGGTCGAACTGCACGTCGAAGGCGTCGAGGCGGATGGAGTAGGGCTCGAGCTGGTCATCGGAGAAATTCGTGCCCGGGGTGAAGGCGTCGTAGCCGACCAGGGTGTTCACGAAGGTGTCGCCCTCGACGATCACCTTCTGGCCGTTGTAGCCGAACAGGCCTCCCACGGCGACGCTGACCAGCACCCCGATCAGGGAGCTGTGGAAGACGAGGTTGCCGAGTTCCTTGCTGAACCCGCGCTCGGCCGCCACGGACGGTCGATCGCCGTCCGCGTCGCGCACGTCGACGCGGTAGCCGCGCTTCTTCAGGAGCGCGGCGGCGTCGGCCACCGCGGAGGCCGGGGTAATGGCGGCACCGGGGGTCTGCCCGGCGGGGATCTCCAGGGTGCCGTACACGGGCATGCGCGAGAGCCGCCGCGGGGTGGCCGGCGGCTTGGCCCGGACGGCCTTGGCGTGGGCGATGGCGCGCGGGGTCACGCAGCCGATCAGGGAGATGAACAGCAGCAGGTAGATGGAGGAGAACCACACCGAGGAGTACACGTCGAACAGCTGGAACCAGTCGAGGATCGGGCCGCTGTCCGGGTGGTCCTGGAGGTAGGTGGTGACGACGGCCGGATTCGCCGAGCGCTGGGGGAAGAGCGATCCGGGAACGGCGGCGACGGCCAGGAGCAGCAGCAGGAACAACGCGATGCGCATGCTCGTGAGCTGCTTCCATGCCCACCGCAGGGTGCCGGTGAATCCGAGCGCGGGCAGGGCGGCGTCGGGCGTGGCGCCCGTGGTACGTGCCGTGTCCTTGTTCAACGTGACCTGCTTCTCGTGGGGATCGCTTTTCTGCGTCGTGCTGCGGACGGGTTAGATGGGAAGGACCACATTGCTGACCAGCAGGTCCTGAATGCTGGTGATCCAGCTGTTCCAGATACCGGTGACCATCAACCCTCCCACAAGGATGAGCAGGCCTCCGCCGGAGCGCTGCAGGATCAGCCGGTTGCGCCGGAAGAACCGCAGCGCGCCCATTCCCCGCCGGATGCCCAGGGCGATGAAGAGGAACGGCAGGCCCAGGCCGAGGCAGTACACGAAGGTGAGGACGGCGCCCCGGAGCGCGCTCGCGTCGTCGCCTGAGATGGCGAGGAGCTGGACCGCGCCGAGGGTCGGGCCGATGCACGGGGCCCACCCCAGTCCGAAGGTCATGCCCAGCAGGGGCGCACCCCACAGGCCTGCAGGGACGCGGGCGTGGAGCCGGCTTTCCCGCTGGAACAGGGCAAAGCCGCCGAGGAAGACGATCCCGAGCAGAATCACCACGATGCCCAGCAGCTGGATCAGCCAGTCCTGCGAGACCCTCAGCCAGGCCCCGAGCTGGCCGAACAGCGTGCCGTAGGCCATGAAGACCGCGGAGAAGCCGAGGACGAACAGGGCGATGCCGGCGAACATGCGGCCGCGTTTCTGCTGCTCGAGGTCCACACCGGTCAGTCCGGTGACGTAGCCCAGGTAGCCCGGCACGAGGGGCAGCACGCAGGGCGAGGCGAAGGAGACGAGCCCGGCCAGCAGGGCGACAGGGAGGGCGAGGAGCATCGATCCGCTCAGCACGGCGTCGGCAAAGGCGTTGCCGGCGGCCAGGGCGGGCCCCACGGTCGCAGCCAGTGCCGGGGTCATGGTGCCTTACTCCCCGAGCGCATCGCGGACGAGGGCCTTGAGTGTGCTCTTTTCGGCCAGTCCCAGGATCCGCGCCGACACCCGGCCCTCTTTGTCCAGGACCAGGGTGGTGGGCACCGCCTGCGGAGGGACGTAGCTCGTCATTGCCAGCAGGACGCCGCCGTCCTTGTCGTTGAAGCTCGGGTAGGGGATCTCGAAGTTCCGCTCGAAGGCCTCCGCGGTCGCCCGCTCGTCGCGGATGTTGACTCCGTAGAACTGCGCTCCCTGCGGCCCGAATTCTTCCGAGAGTGCGACGAGGTCCGGGGCCTCCTTGCGGCACGGGGCGCAGGCGGCGTACCAGAAGTTGAGGACGGTCACCTTGCCGGCCCAGTCGGAGCTTGCCACCTGGGTGCCGTCGAAAAGCTTCCCGGAGAGGTCGACGGGCTCCCCCCGGTCGGAGGCTGCGTACTCGGTGACCGAGCCGTCTCCGGCGATGTAGTTCTTGTTGTCCCCGGCGGCGGCCTGCTGGGCCAGCGGATCATCCGCCGCGCAGCCGGCGAGGCCGAGCGAAACGGAGACGCCGAGGACCGCGGCGGCGCGGAACGCGGACCACGGGCGGCGGGCCAGGGCGGGGATCGGAGGCTTCACGGCTTCTTTCAGATATTTCTACAGCGTGTAGTAATTCTACTACGCTCCCGGAATATTCGCCGCTCCGGGCAGCAGGTCCGCGCACGGCTCTTCGTACCGGACGCGGGTGATGTCGCTGCCGGAGAAGTCGAGGGAGGTGACCGAGGTGAGGGTGCATTCGCGCTGCCGGGGGTCATGCCAGAGGCGGCGGTGCTCAGCCGCCAGCCGCGTCACCCAGATGGGCAGCTGGTGGCTGACGAGGACCGCCTCGACCGGACCGTCCGCGTCGCCGCCCAGTTCCAGGGCTCGGGTACGGGCGAACTGCACGGCGGCCATGACGCGCTCGACCTGGCGGGAGTACGGCTCCCCCCAGGAAGGGCGGAAGGGGTTGGTCAACAAAGGCCAGTACTGGGGATTCCGCAGCCTGTTCTTCACCCTCGACATCCCCTCGAACCGGTTCTCGGCCTCAAGGATGCGCTCCTCGGTGTGCACGGGCAGGCCCAAGGCTACCCCGAGCGGCTGCGCCGTCTCCTGGGCCCGGACCAGCGGGGAGGCCGCGAGGTAGACGATATTCGCCCCATCGCTGCGCCGCTTTTCGAAGTGGGCGGCCATCTGGTCCGCCATCCGGCGTCCCAGTTCGGACAGGTGGAACTCGGGGAGGCGTCCATAGAGGACGCCCTCAGGGTTGTGGACCTCACCGTGGCGCACCAGGTGGACGGTTGCAAGGGGCATCTGCCTAGTTTCTCAGAGTTCCGCCACCGGACTAAATCCGGACAGCCCGCACGGCAGGGCTCGAAGCCTCGGAGCGCGCCCCGGGAGCGGACCGGGACCCCCCGAGGAATAAAACATGCAAAAACATGTTTACATAGTCATAAGCTTTCCGCTTCCATCAAGGAGAAACATCCATGAGCATCCCCACAGGCCTCACCACCGGCACCTGGTCCTTCGACCCCTCACACAGTGAGATCGGCTTCACTGTGCGCCACGCTGGCATCAGCAAAGTCCGCGGCAGCTTCGCAGACGTCGACGCCACCATGGTCGTCGGCTCCTCGCTCGGGGACTCGAAGGTCACCGCCACCATCAAGACCGTGTCCTTCCAGTCCGGTGACGAGAACCGCGACGCCCACGTGCGCAGCGCCGACTTCTTCGACGCCGAGGTTTTCCCGGAGATGACCTTCACCTCCACCTCCGTCGAGACCAAGGGTGAAACCTACAAGATCGCCGGGGATCTCACGATCCGCGGCATCACCAAGCCTGTGGTCCTTGACGCCGAGTTCAACGGCGTCGCTGTGGATCCCTTCGGCGCCACCCGTGCGGGCATCTCGGGCCAGACCACGATCTCCCGCAAGGACTTCGGCCTGACCTGGAACGCAGCCCTCGAAGCCGGCGGTGTGCTTGTCGGCGACAAGGTCACCATCTCGGTTGACGCCGCCTTCGTGGCACCTTCGGCCAACTGATCCACTCCTGCCGGGGTCTTCCACCCGGTTGACACTGCGCCGCCGGCGGGCCTTCGGGAACGCCGGCGGCGCACTGCGTTCGGCTCCGTTCACCACGCGGCCGGGACGCCGGTGCCGAAGCCGGGCGCGCCGGATCAAACCCTCGACTCTGCCCGCCGGCGCGGTAGGGTGAACGCAAGATCCGGCGGGCCGCGACACGGCAGGTGCCGGCTTGTCCTACCCTGCACGCCTGACGAACGGATGCGGCAATGAGCACACCTGACGAGAACCCCAACTCCACCCCGCAGAACCCGGACGGGCCACGGTACGGCCAGAACGAGGGCCAGCCGCGGTACGGGCAGAACCCGACGCCGTCCCCCGGGCAGAACCCCCCGCCCGCCTACGGGCAGAACCCTCCGCCCGCCTACGGGCAGAATGCTCCGCCCGCCTACGGGCAGAATGCTCCGCAGTCCTACGGCCAGAATCCCCCGGCCTCCCCCGGGCAGCAGGGTTATGGGCAGCAGCCGTACGGCTACCAGTCGGCCCAGCCCTCCGGCTACGTGTACCCGGGCTCCGCCTCGATGCCGCCCACCGCCAAGGGCCCCGCACCCCAGCGGGTGGTCCTGGCCTTCTGGCTCATCATCGCGGCGGCCGTCCTCGGGCTCGTCAGCACGGTCGTCAGCTCGCTCGATCCCCTGGCCAGCCTGACCCCGCAACAGCTTGAGCAGTTCGAAAGCTCGGGGGTCTCCCCCGAGTCCGTCAGCGGGATCGCCACGACCGTAGGCGTCGTCGTCGGGCTTCTGTTCGCCGCCCTCTACGTCCTGCTCGCGTTCATGATCCGCAAGGGAAAGAACTGGGCGCGAATCACGCTGACCGTCCTGGCCGCCCTGTCCGTCCTCGGATTCCTCTTCGGCCTCGCAGGCGGCACCCCGGTTGGTCTCCTGTCGACCCTCGTGCTGATCCTCGTCGTCGCCGGCGTCGTCCTGTGCTACCTGAAGCCCGCCGGCGAGTACTTCAAGCCCGCCGCTCCGCGCTACTGAAGGCCGCCGCCTACTGCGCCGAGCGGGCGTCGGTGATCGACTCGATGGCCGCGTCCTGCGCCCGCTGGGCGTGGTAGGCAAGAATCTGCAGCTCCGTTGACATGTCGACCTTCCGCAGCTGGACGTGCGGAGGGACCTGGAGCACCACGGGGGCGAAGCTGAGGATGCTGGTGATCCCGCTGGCCACCAGCCGGTCGCACAGCTGTTGAGCGACCGGTGCCGGCACCGCGAGGACCGCCATGTTCGCCCGGGTCCGTTCCAGGACCGTCTCAAGGTCGTCGACGGCACTCACCCGCAGCCAGCCGACCTCCGATCCGACAATCATCTTGTCCGCGTCGACCAGCGCGACGATCTCGAACCCTCGCGAGGCAAACCCGGAATAGCCCGCCAGCGCCCGGCCCAGGTTGCCGACGCCGATGATGGCCACCCGCCAGTCGAGGGTGAGCCCCAGCGCGGTGGAGATCTGGCGGTTCAGGTACTGCACGTCGTAGCCGACGCCCCGGGTGCCGTACGAACCGAGGTAGGAGAGATCCTTGCGCAGGATCGCCGAATTGACTCCGGCGGCGTCCGCGAGGACCTCGGAGGAGACCCGTTCGATCCCCTCGGCCAGAAGCGAGTTCAGTGCCCTCAGGTAGATTGTGAGTCGGGTCAGGGAGGCCGGCGGAATGCGGCGCCCGCCATCGGCGCTCACCGAATGAAGCTCTGGCACATCTGGCGTCGTCACTGTAATCTGCTCCGTTGCATCAGGTGGCCCACCGAAGCGGCGCCGGTTCCAGCCGGTGCCCCCAAAGCCCCGACTCGAAATCCCTTCAACTCTATGCCGCAGCGGTCGGGCCCACCAAGTGCGGACTTCGCCGGGGTGAAGCCCGCGCGGACCTCAGAGCGGGAGCGGGTGCTCGAGCACTCCCGCGGGCGTCCCCCTGCCGGAGAGGATCCGGCAGCAGTCAATGGCATCGATTTTCAGGGGAGGGCTCCCGTCGTCGTCCCGGACGAAGGTACCGCCGGCCGGACCGGTGAGTCGAAGGTGGAACGGGTCGGCGTGGAGGGTCGCCCATTCCGCGATGATGTCTTCGACAATGCGCCCGTCGTGTTCCCGGGTCGGGTTGAGCGGCCGGTCGGTCGCCCGGGCGATGTCGATGCGGTGCATCCAGACGTCACGGGTGAACCCGATGTCGAAGAGGTAGCTCAGCGGCTGCCAGCCGAAGTCGACGCCGGCCATGCTGCCCAGGGGCAGCAGCCGAAGCCTTCCGATGGCCCCGGGCAGCCGCCTGCGGGACCTGAGCGCGGCCCCGGCCGCACTCGCCCACCGCGCCGGGATGTCCGGGGCGCCAAGGTCCCGTCGAGCCTGAAGCTGGGCCTCATTGAGTCCGTCCACCCAGTGCTGGCCGCCGATTTGCGCGGTCAGCCTGCGCCCCCGCACCGCCTGGCGCAGGAACTCAAGGGGTGAGGCCTGCGCCTCGGCGGAGGCAACGACATGCACGGCCACATCCCGCACCGTCCAACGGGCACAGTCGGTCCCCCTGCCCCAGTCACCGGCACTGAGCTGCTGCAGGAGAGTGGAGAACCGCTGATTCTCCTCTGCCGCCAGCCGCATGGCCTCCTGGTGCCCGATCCGGGCGATTTCGGCCGCCCGCATGGGAGGGCGATCCTCGGTCATGGCGGATCCCTGCCTTCGCTTCCGTCGGGTCCGGTGGGCTCCGGGGCTCGGTTGCGCCGAAGCCTGAACGCTGCAACTTAAGCCTAGGACCGCCGGTCCCGGTGCAACAGGTTTCCCCCGCCATACGCCGGAGGTTTCCTCCACCACGGAAGGGCGGCGGGAGGCCCTCCGCCTCCGTGAGCTCCCGGGCCGGCTACCGGTGCGGGCCGGATGATCCTAGGGCTGCAGCAGGCGCCGCAGCCGCTCTTCGTCGATCGTCCAGAAGTCGCGCTGGACGCCGTCGATCATCAGCACGGGCAGTTCCTCCGCGAACCTCTCCAGCAGCTCGGGCGCGTCCGTGACCGAACGTTCCCGCCAGCGCAGGCCCAGCGAGGCGGTGACCCTTTCCACCACGGCGCGCGCATCCTCGCACAGGTGGCACTGCGGTTTCGTCACGAGCACGACGTCGGGCGGCGGGGCTTCGGGCTGGGTGTTCATCCTTTCAACCTACCCGCCGCGGCACACCAACGCGGGCGCCGCTTGTGGCTAGACTTTCATCATGCGTGGTGCCGCCGGGAAGGACCTTCCCTTCCCCCTGGATACGCCCGGCGCGCCCGGGTCGGCGGCCTTCTTCGATGTTGACAACACGCTCATGCGCGGCGCCAGCCTCTTCCACGTGGCGCGGAAGATGTATCAGCGCCGTGCGTTCACCCTCCGCTTCGCCGCGGGCCTGGCATGGAAGCAGATCCGGTTCGTTCTGCGCGGCGAGACCATGATCGACGTCAACTCGGTGCGCGATGCTGCGCTCGCCTTCGCCATCGGCATCGCCCACGCGGACATCCTTGCCCTCGGCGAGGAGGTCTACGACGAGATGATCGCCTCCAAGATCTGGCCCGGGGCCCGGGCACTGACGGACCAGCACCTTGCCGCCGGGAGGAAGGTGTGGCTGGTGACCGGTACGCCGGTCGAGGTGGCCAGCGTCATCGCCAATCGGCTCGGTCTCACCGGCGCCCTCGGCACGGTCGGGGAGGTAGCCGACGGCCTGTACACGGGACGGCTGGTCGGCGAGTTCCTCCACGGCGCGGCCAAGGCCGCGGCGGTGAAGGAGCTGGCGGCGCGGGACAACCTCGACCTTGATCGCTGCTGGGCCTACAGCGACTCCTTCAACGACGTCCCGCTGCTGAGCAGCGTGGGCCACCCGGTCGCGATCAACCCGGACTCCCGGCTGCGCCGGCACGCGCGGGCGAACAACTGGCCGGTGTTCGATTTCCGCAGCGGCCGCCGCGCCGCAACCCTGGGGCTCAAGGCGGCGACCGGCGTGGGAGCCGTCTATGGAATGTGGCGGGGGTTTGTGAAACTGCGCGACCGCTGACAACGCCGCTCACCGGATTCCGCCGTCAATCACCGCCATCATCCGCGCCGGCGTTAACCACATCCGGCCCACCGCTCCAACCTGGGGTTGGGGCTGCGGACCGGGAAAACTGGAAGGGGAGCCGCCGGACGGCGGCCCTCCAGCTGTGGAGCAGAAGAGCGTTGCCCTACTTCTTGTTGCGGCGCTGGTGGCGGGTCTTGCGAAGCAGTTTGCGGTGCTTCTTCTTGGCCATACGCTTGCGGCGCTTCTTGATTACTGAACCCACAGAGTCCTCACAAACTTAATAGGAATCCAGGCGGCTGCCCCCGCTGCGAAAACAGCGCAGGACCACCCGGAGCTGACATGGGCACGCACGAACTGGCGCGGGCCCGGTAAAACCGGTAGTTGCGCGGCAGCTACCGACCGCGCAAAACGTTCCTTAACAGGGTACAGGCAATTGGTGCCGCCCCCGACCGGCGGCTACGCGGTGGCGGACTGCCCGTCGACCTGCGCTTGGCGGAGGTAATCGGCGACAGCCGACTCGGGAACCCGGTAGGAGCGCCCGAACTGGACGGCCGGCAGTTCCCCTGAGTGAACGAGTCGGTAGACGGTCATTTTCGACACCCGCATGACCTCGGCGACTTCCGCCACCGTCAAGAACTGCACATCCGAGAAGTTCCCGTCTGCCATCTCACCACTATTCCTTTACTTGAAGGCTTCCCACCCTGAGACCGGCATTCGAACTGATGCCGGATGCGCGTAATGGATACGCCGCCTCGAAGCATGAGGATTTTCTGCCTAGGACGGTACTCTAGTGGCACCTGTGACAAAAGTGAAAGCCCCTGTGGTAGGGAGGCTCCTTCACCCGCCGGCGAAGGCCGGCCGGGGTGTCCGATGGCGGCGCATCGGCAGGCGCATCGGCCGCGCGCTACCGCTCGTGGTCCTTCCGGCGCCGCAGCTGGGAGATCAGGTCGGCCGCCCGTTCGGCTGCCCGCCCCATGGTCCTGCCGATCTGCTGCTGCCGCGTTGCCTCCGCCGTGGCCCGCGGTGATCCGGCGGGCGCGAGCGCAGCCGCCGCCAGCACTCCTGCGGCCGGGGCCCCTGCGCCGACCGGCACCTCCTCCGCGGAGACGGGTGCCTCCGATGCCGCGGGAGCGGGCCCGGGGGCGGCGGAGGGAACCGGCATCTCGGGGGCGGCCTCGACCGGCCCGGCGGTAAAGCCGGCGATCCAGTCCTGCACCGTGAGCAGGGGTGAGGATTCGAGCGAATAGAAGCGTTTCTGGCCCTGCGCTCGCATGGTGACCAGGCCGGCCTCGCGCAGCACCTTGAGATGCTTCGACACCGTCGGCTGGCTCACGCCGAGCTCTCCCACGAGCTGCCCGACCGACTTCCCCTCGGTGCGCAGCAGCTCGAGGATGTCCCGCCGCGTGCGCTCGGCGATGACTGCAAACACGTCGTCGATACCCATTACTTCACCCTAGCGATATATGCCGCCGACGGCATCCCGACCCGCTGGGTCCTCAGTCGAACCACGGGTCAAGCCCGTGCAGCGGGAACACGGCCCGGCGGGTGGCCATGACCGAGCGGTCGAGGTCGTCGCCGGGATCGTAGCCCACTTCCCAGGACCGCCACCACGTGTCGGCGCCGTCGCCCATCAGGGCCGGCGGGGTGGAGCCGTAGCGTTCGCGCACGTGGTCCCGCCACGCCGGCGGCACCGGGGTGGACGGCCCGACCGCGGCTCCCGCCGCCACCGCGATGAGCAGGCTCCAGGAGCGGGGCACCACGTTGGTGAGGTTGTATCCGCCGCCGCCGGTGGAGATCCACCGCCCGCCGCACAGGCGCTCCGCAAGGTCCCGGGCGCCAAGCATCATCGCGTGCTGCGCGTCGACGCTGAGCCTCAGGTTCGTCAGCGGGTCGGCCAGGTGGGAATCGCATCCGTGCTGGCTGACGATCACCTCGGGCGCGAACACCTCTGCCAGCTGGGGCACCACGGCGTGGAACGCACGCAGGACGGCCGCGTCGCCGGCGGAGGTCGGAAGGGCAACGTTGACCGCGGTGCCCTCGGCGCCGGGGCCGCCGGTCTCGTTAGCGAAGCCGGTTCCGGGGAACAGGCTCATGCCCGTCTCGTGAAGGGAGATGGTCATGACCCGCGGCTCGTTCCAGAAGATGCTCTGGGTGCCGTCCCCGTGGTGGGCGTCCACGTCGAGGTAGAGCACCCGCGCCACCCCGGAGTCGAGGAGCCGCTGGACGCTAGCGGCGGCGTCGTTGTAGATGCAGAAGCCGCTGGCCGCCGCGCGCGCCGCGTGGTGCATGCCGCCGCCGAAGTTCACGGCGTGGAGTGCGGTGCCTGCGACGAGGGCGTCGGCCGCAGCCAGCGAGCCGCCGACCAGCCGGGCACTGGCCTCGTGCATGCCGGCGAAGCCCGGGGTGTCGGCGGTGCCCAGGCCGAACTCGGGACGCGCGGTGTTCGGGTCGGCGCTCACCGCGCGCACCCCGGCGATGTACGTGGGGCTGTGCACCGTGGCCAGTTCGGCGTCGGCGGCCACGAACGGGCGCACCACCGACACGGTGGGGAGGTCGAACAGTCCGATCTCGCGCGCCAGCCGGGCCGTCAGCGCGAGCCGGGCCGGGTTCATCGGGTGATGCGGGCCGAAGTTATAGGCGAGCATCTCATCGTCCCAGACAACGTGTGTCGGGGGCGCGGGCGCGGAGGAATTAGACATCGCCCTCAGGCTACGCGATGCCCCGAACTTCGGCCACGAAGCAGAGGTGAAAGTGATTTACTACTCCAAGGACAACATTCGGGCCGCTACGGCGGCATCAACAGCAACGGGGCAAGCGGCGTCAATGATTACTCAGCAGCCTCCGTGGCTGAGGGAAGATCGGAGCGGGCTCACGCGCATCCTGGCGCGCCTGCGCGACTTCCTTGACGGGTTCGCCAACAGCTCGCCGGCCCGCCTGGCCCTGAGCATCTTCGTCGCCGTCATCCTCCTGTTCACAGGGCTCCTAAGCCTGCCGGCGGCCTCCTCGGACGGGACCGTCACCCCGCTTCATGACGCGCTGTTCACGGCGGTCTCGGCGGTGTGCGTGACGGGACTGACGGTCGTCTCGACGGCCACCCACTGGTCCTTTCTGGGACAGCTGATCATCCTGCTCGGCATTTTCATCGGCGGCCTGGGAACCCTGACCCTGGCCTCACTGCTGGCCCTGGTGGTGAGCAGGCGCCTGGGCGTGCGCGGGAAGCTCATCGCCCAGGAGGCGCTCAACAACGCCGGCAGGCTCGGGGAGATCGGCACCCTGCTGCGCATCGTCATCACCACCTCCGTGGTGATCGAACTCGTGCTCGCCCTGGCCATGATCCCCCGCTTCGTCATCCTGGGGGAACCGCTGGGCCAGGCGGTGTGGCACGGAATCTTCTACGCCATCTCAGCCTTCAACAACGCCGGGTTCACTCCGCACTCCGACGGCCTCATCCCCTACCAGACCGACCTGTGGATCATCGTGCCGCTCATGGTGGGCGTGTTCCTCGGCAGCCTCGGCTTCCCCGTCATCATGGTCCTGCTCCAGACCCGCTGGCGGTACCGGAAATGGAACCTCCACACCAAGCTGACAGTGACGGTGTCCCTGATCCTGCTGGCGGTGGGCACGCTGGCCTGGGGCGCCCTCGAGTGGTCCAACACCGACACGATCGGGGGCCTCAGCGCCAGCGACAAGGTCATCCACGCCTTGTTCGCCTCGGTCATGACCCGCTCGGGCGGATTCAACCTGGTCGACCAGGCGGCGATGGACTCCACCACCATGCTCCTGACCGATGCCCTCATGTTCGCCGGCGGCGGGTCGGCCTCCACCGCCGGCGGCATCCGGGTGACGACCATCGCCGTGATGTTCCTTGCCATTGTGGCCGAGGCCCGGGGCGACGCCGACGTGCGGGCGTGGGGGCGCACCATCCCGCAGGGCACGCTGCGGGTGGCAATCTCGGTGATCTTTATGGGTGCCACCCTGGTGCTGGTCGGCACCGGCGCCATCCTCGCCATCTCCGGGGAGGGCCTGAACCGGGTGCTGTTCGAGGTGATCTCGGCCTTCGCGACCTGCGGGCTGAGCACCAACCTCAGCGCGGAGCTTCCGCCGGCGGGCAAGTACGTGCTCGCGGCTTTGATGTTCGCGGGCCGGATGGGCACAATTACCCTTGCCTCCGCCTTGGCCCTGCGCCAGCGCAGCACCCTGTACCACTACCCCGAAGAAAGGCCGATCATTGGCTGACAGACCAGCACACAACGCCCCGGTCCTGGTGATCGGTCTTGGCCGGTTTGGTGCCGCGACGGCCGAGCAGCTCGTCAAGCAGGGACGCGAGGTCCTGGCCATCGAGCGGGACGGGCAGCTGGTGCAGAAGTTCGCCGGAACCCTCACCCACGTCGTCGAGGCGGACGCCACCAACCTCGATGCGCTGCGCCAGCTGGGAGCGCAGGAGTTCACCGCCGCGGTCGTCGGCGTGGGCACCTCCATCGAGTCGAGCGTGCTGATCACCGCCAACCTTGTGGACCTGGGCATCGACCATCTGTGGGTGAAGGCGATCACCCCGTCGCACGGAAAGATCCTCAAGCGCATCGGCGCCAACCACGTGATCTACCCCGAGGCCGACGCCGGGCAGCGCGCTGCGCACCTGGTGGGCGGCCGGATGCTCGACTTCATCGAATTCGACGACGGCTTCGCGATTGTGAAGATGTACCCGCCCAAGGAGACGCAGGGGTTTACCCTCGCCGAGTCCTCGGTCCGCTCCAAGTACGGGGTCACCGTCGTCGGGGTGAAGTCCCCGGGCGAGGACTTCACGTACGCGCAGGCCGACACGAAGGTCTCCGGCCGGGACATGCTGATCGTCTCGGGCCACGTCGACCTGCTCGAACGCTTCGCCGCCCGCCCCTGATCCCGGCCGGGGCCGCTCAGGTGCGCCGGGGCCCCCGCCTCAGCTGCCGCCGAGTTCCCGGGTGATCTCGGCGGCGCGCTCGGTGGCGGCACGGGCGCCGCGCGCCACGATCTCGGCCAGGCCCTCCCGGTCGAAGGTCTCGACGGCGCTCTGCGTGGTCCCGTTCGGGCTGGTCACGGCGCGGCGCAGCGCTGCGGCGTCGGCGCCGTCCTCGGCGAGCATGAAGCCCGCCCCGGCGACAGTCTCATTGGCGATCAGCCGTGCCAGGTCCGGTTCGAGGCCCAGCCGCTCCCCCGCCGCGGCCATCGCCTCGGCCAGGTAAAAGGCATACGCCGGCCCGGAGCCGCTGACCGCCGAGAGCGCGTCCACCTGCTCCTCGGGGATCTGCACCACGGTCCCGGCCGCGGACAGGAGGTCCCGGGCCGTCCGCAGGTGCTCCGGACCCGCGGACGCACCGGCAGAGATGGACAGGACGCCCCTGCCCAGCCGGGAGGGGGTGTTGGGCATGGTGCGGATGACGGGCTGCCCGGCGGGCAGCGCCGATTCGATCATCGCCGTGGTCACGGCGGCGGCCACGCTGAGGACCAGGGTGTCCGGCCGCAGGGACGGGCCGATCTCCCGCGCCAGGGGCAGCACGCCGGCTGGCTTCACCCCGACGACGACGACGTCCGCCGCGGCGGCCGCCTCCCGGTTGGCCTCGGGGCTGTCCCCGGCGGCGAGGACCTCGATGCCGTACCGGTCCCGGAGCTCCCGGGCCCGGTCGGGACGCCGCACGGTCGCCGTGACGCTTGAGGGGTCGCGCCCCGCGGAGAGCAGCCCGCCGAGGATCGCCTCGTTCATCGATCCGGTGCCGAGGAAGGAAAGGTGAAGGGAAGTTTCGCTCATGGATCAATCCTGCCACGGGCGACTCCCAGCGTTCTCCCAGCATTTTCGCCGGGGAGTCACAAGATGGACCGGTAGCGTTCTGCGTACCTCATGAAGGTGCGAGTGATGAGGGCCGGATTCTCCTGATCCGGTCCGGCGCCGCTGGTAGGCCACGTGTTCCCCCAGTACCTGGCCACACCGGCGGCGTCACTGCGTTAACCGCCGTTTTCATGGCCGATTCGCCTCGGGCGCGGGACGGGGTGCGCCCGCCGGGACCGGCCGGTGACCGGTTACCTGCGCGGTCAGTGGCCCAGGTGCTCCCGCGCGAAGGAGAGCGTCTGTGCGAGCCACTCCTCACGCTCGCCCGCCCCGCGGGCCCTGCGCGTGCTGACTTCGACCGCCACGACGCCGCCCCAGTCCGAGTCCTTCAGGTGCCGCAGCGCCTCGGCGCAGCGCTGCTCCCCCTGGCCGGGCACGAGGTGTTCGTCCTTGCCGTTGGCCGTGCCGTCGGTGAGATGGACATGGGAGAGCCGCTCCCCAAGGCCCCGGATCTCCTCGAAGGAATCCATGCCCGCGATCGCCGCGTGCGAGAAATCCCAGGTGACCGCGTCGTAGGGCTCCGGGATCGGGTTCCAGTGCGGGAGGTACGCCTTCGCCTCCCTCCCCCGGACCTTCCACGGATACATGTTCTCCACGGCGATTTTGATGCCGTATTCGTCCGTGACCCGGCGGATCCCCTCCGCAAAGTTTTCGGCGTAGCCGCTCTGCCAGCGGAACGGCGGATGCACGACGACGGTCTTGGCGCCCACTTCGGCGGCCATGGCCGCGGACATCTCGACCTTCGTCCACGCCCGTCCCCACACCTGCTGGGTCAGCAGGAGTGTCGGGGCGTGGATGGCCAGGATCGGCTGGTCGTAGCGGGCGCTCAGGCCGCGCAGCAGGTCCGGGTTCTGGCTGGTGGAGTTGTTGGTCACCATGACCTCCACGCCGTCGTACCCGAGATCCTGTGCCATGGCGAAGGCGTCGTGCACCGACAGCGGGTACACCGAGGCGCTGGAAAGCGCCACGGGGATCGGGGTCCGGGGTTCCTCGGGGAGCGTCATCTAGACCGCCCCGCCCGACGGGTGCACCGCGCCAGTGTCCAGCCCGCCTATCCGCATTCTTCCGCCATCCGTCGAGCCACTCATCCTGTCCATCGAGGCACCCCGCAGCACACCCCGTGCCGCCGCGGGCTACTTCCCCGCCGCTACCTTGCGCTTGGCCGGGGCGCGCCGGGTCGTCTTCTTGGGAGCCGGCCCCTTGGCCCGCTTCTCCGCCAGCATGTCGATCGCCTGTTCCCGGCTGAGCTCCTCCAGGGCCATTGAGCCAGGGACCGTGATGTTCGTGATGCCGTCGGTGATGTACGGACCGAAGCGGCCGTCCTTCACCACGATCGCCTTGCCGCTCTCCGGGTCGTCGCCGAACTCGGCCAGCGGCGGGGTCGCGGTGCGTCCGCCGCGCTGCTTGGGCTGGGCATAGATCTCAAGGGCCTGCTCGAGGGTGATCGTGAAGATTTCCTCTTCGGACCCGATGGAGCGTGAGTCGCTGCCCTTCTTCAGGTACGGCCCGAATCGTCCGTTCTGGACGGTGATCTCCTTGCCTTCGGCGTCCTCACCCAGGACCCGGGGCAGGTTCATCAGCTTCAGCGCCTCGTCGAGCGTCACGGTTTCCACCGACATCGACTTGAACAGCGAACCGGTGCGCGGCTTGACCTTGGCGGGCTTCTTGGGCGGCTTCGGCTTGCCGTTCTTGTAGTACTCCACCGGCTGGGCCGCGAGCTCGGCCTCGGTCGGCTCGGGAATCAGTTCGATCACGTAGGGCCCGTAGCGTCCGTCCCGGGCCACGATGGTCCGGCCCGTTTCGGGGTCGACACCGAGCACCCGCTCCTGGGAGACCGGGGACTCCATCAGCTCAATCGCCTTTTCGGCGGTCAGCTCGTCGGGGGCGAGGTCCTCGGGCACATTGGCGCGCTGCGGCTCGGCGCCCTCGGGCGAGTCGGCCGGCAGCGGCTTCTCAAGGTAGGGCCCGAACTTGCCCACGCGCAGGGTGATGCCGTCGGCGATCTCCACCGAGTTGATGCGGCGGGCGTCGATTTCGCCGAGGTCGTTCACGATGGTGTGAAGCCCGGTGTCCTTGCGGTCGCCGTAGTAGAACCGGTCGAGCCATTCGACCCGGCCGGCCTCGCCGCGGGCGATCCGGTCGAGGTCCTCCTCGAGTTCGGCGGTGAAGTCGTAGTCGACGTAGTTGTTGAAGTGCTCCTCGAGCAGGCGCACCACCGAAAACGCGATCCAGCTGGGCACCAGGGCCTGGCCGCGGACCCGCACGTAGCCGCGGTCGACGATCGTGGACATGGTAGCGGCATAGGTCGAGGGACGGCCGATGCCGCGCTCTTCGAGGACCTTCACCAGGGAGGCCTCGGTGTAGCGCGGCGGCGGCGAGGTCTCGTGGCCGAGCGCCTCGATGGCCTCGGCGCCGAGCGCGTCGCCCTTGGCCACGTTCGGCAGGCGGGTGCCCTGGCCGGCGTCGTCGCCGCCGTCCTGGTTGCGGTCCGCGTCGCGGCCCTCCTCGTATGCGGCCATAAAGCCGCGGAAGGTGATGACGGTGCCCGAGGCCGTGAACTCGGCGTCGCGCCCGTCGGCGCTGACGGCGCCGAGCCGCAGCGAGGCGGTGGAGCCCTTGGCGTCGGCCATCTGGGAGGCGACGGTGCGCTTCCAGATCAGCTCGTACAGCCGGAACTCGTCGCCGCGCAGGGACTTGGCGACCTGGGCGGGGGTGCGGAAGGAATCCCCGGCGGGGCGGATGGCCTCGTGGGCCTCCTGCGCGTTCTTGGACTTGCCCTTGTAGATCCGTCGGGCCTCGGGCACGTATTCCGCGCCGTACAGCTCCGAGGCCTGGCGGCGGGCGGCGTTGACGGCCTGGTCGGACAGCGCCGGGGAATCCGTACGCATATAGGTGATGTAGCCGTTTTCGTAGAGCCGCTGGGCCACCTGCATGGTGGTCTTGGAGGAGAAGCGCAGCTTGCGGGCGGCCTCCTGCTGCAGGGTCGACGTCGTGAACGGCGCGGCCGGACGGCGGGTGTAGGGCTTCGTCTCCACCGAGCGCACGGTGAAGGCGGCGGCCTCGAGACCCGTGGCCAGGGACCGGGCGGCCTGCTCATCGAGGCGCACCACCCCGGAGGTCTTCAGTTCTCCGCGGTCGGTGAAGTCCTTGCCGGAGGCGATGCGGCTGCCGTCGACGGAGACAAGCTTCGCGGGGAACGCCCCGCCCTTGGCGGCCTCGGCAGGGGTGAAGGACCCGGTGAGGTCCCAGTAGGAGGCGGCACGGAAGGCCATGCGTTCGCGTTCGCGCTCCACGACCAGCCGGGTGGCGACGGACTGCACGCGCCCGGCGGACAGGCCGCGGGCCACCTTGCGCCAGAGCACCGGGGAAATCTCGTACCCGTAGAGGCGGTCGAGGATCCGGCGGGTCTCCTGGGCGTCGACCATCGGAATATCAAGATCGCGCATCTCCAGCAGGGCGCGCTGGACGGCTTCCTTCGTGATTTCGGGGAAGGTGAGCCGGTAGACCGGAACCTTGGGCTTGAGCACCTCGAGCAGGTGCCACGCGATGGCCTCGCCTTCGCGGTCACCGTCGGTTGCGAGATAGAGCTCGTCGGCGTCCTTGAGAGCGGCCTTGAGTTCGGCCACCTTCTTTTTCTTGTCCGAGGAGACGACGTAGTACGGCTCGAAGTCCTTCTCGACGTCGACGGCGAACTTGCCCACCGAGCTCTTCTTCATCTCGGCCGGCAGGTCGGAGGGCTGGGGCAGGTCACGGATATGGCCCATCGAAGCCGCGACCTCGAAGCCCTCCCCGAGGTAGCCGGCGATGGTCTTGATCTTGCCGGGTGACTCGACGATGACGAGCTTTTTTCCGTGCTTTTTGTCCGATGCCTTAGTGGGCACTTCTCTCCTCGATACGGGGGTGCTGAGCCAGTCCGTCGATGGCGCGCGGCGGGGGTTCCGCTGCTGGCTCTACCCCTCCCAGTATGCGGTATGCATTCCTGCATTAGGGTAGCGGCAGAATTCAGGGGGCCGGAATCAGGAATCCTTCGAGCACGAGCCGACCCGCCATGGCGAGCAGGTCCGGCACGAAATCCGGACCATCCTCACTCAGCAGGACGGCGAGCGCTCCGGCGATCTGGCCGGCTGTCAGATCGCCGTCGCAGGCGGAGACGAACCCAGCGAGCTCGGTGCTCAGCAGGGTGGTCCGCCGCAGGCCGGCGCCCTGCCGGAGCAGGATCACCCCGGGGTGCTCGGCCCCGGGGCGCTGGTGGCGTTCCTCGGTGACGTCCCCGGCCACCAGCAGGTACTCCCAGTTCAGGTCCCGGCCCGGCGCGTCCCGGTCCGGCCTGTCCGGATGTGGCCCGTCCAGGCCCGGCCCGTCCAGGCCCGCCCCGTCCTGGCCCGGTGCGGTCCCGGCGCCGCCGGGGGCCGCCGACGCCAGCCAGTCACCGCGTTCGATGGCGGCCCCCAGGTGCGGGCCCAGGGGTTGTTCCACCTCGTGCGTGATCTCCTCGCACCGCACCCAGGCGGGGGCGCCGCCGGGCGCACGGCGCAGCCAGATGTAACCGAAGCCGACCGAGTCCACACCGCGCGAGGCGAAGTCGCCGAGGTAGTCCGCGTACCGCTTGACGTAGGCCGCGCGGTCCCGGTTCTCGGCGGCGTCGCGCAGCCAGGTTTCGGCGTACTGCAGCGGGGACTGGACCTCGCGCTGGATGATCCAGGCGTCGGTGCCCTCCGGCAGCCACTCCCGGAGCCGCTCATCCCATTGCCGGCCGGCGGGGATCTCCCAGTTGCCCAGCAGCTGTGCCGTGCCGCCCTCGACGAGGACCCCGGGCAGGTTCGCGAGGAGCCCCGAGACGATGTCGTCCCCGGGCAGGCCGCCGTCGCGGTAGGTGAACTGGTCCTCGGGGGACTCTTCGGTGGACCGAGGGGTGATGACGAACGGCGGATTCGACACCACGAGGTCGAACCGCTGCCCGGCCACCGGTTCCAGGAGGCTGCCCAGGCGCAGCGAGACGCGCGCGTCGAGGGCGCGGGGGTCGATCCCCAGCGGCCCGGCGTTGAGCAGCAGGTTGAACCGGGTGAAGGCCAGGGCCCGCGGCGAGATGTCGGTGGCGGTGACGTGGTCGGCGTGCGAGAGCAGGTGGAAGGTCTGGATGCCGCAGCCGGTGCCCAGGTCCAGCGCCGTGCGGACCCGAGGCCGCACGGTGATCTGCGCCAGGGTCAGGGACGCCCCGCCGATGCCGAGCACGTGGTCGTGGCGCAGGACGCCGGGGCGCTGCAGGGCGCCCAGATCGCTGGCCACCCACAGGTCGCCGTCGGCGTCCGAGGAGTAGGGGCGGAGCTCGACCGCGGCGCGCCGGAGCGTGTCCGGGGCCGGGGCGTCCATCGGGTCGATCAGACGCAGGGCCTGGAGCCCGTCCGCGCCGGTGATCGGGAAGGCGAGATTCAGCTGGTCCTGGGTGAGGGTTCCGCCGACGAGCCACAGCAGGATCGGCGCCACCAGCGGCGAGGGGTCCGCGGCGCGGAGTTCCTCCTCGCATGCCAGGAGAACCGGCACCAGCTGGTCGCGGTTCAGGGCCGCGTACGCCTCCTGCCCGACGAAGTCCGCCACCCCGCCGACCGTGTAGTTCAGCGCCGCGAGGTCGGCGGCCAGCGACTCGAGCAGGCCCGGGTGCAGAACCGACGGCGCGTCGGCCACATCCGCGTCGAAGCCGCCCACTATGCGGCTCCGGCGGCTGTCGCCTCGGCTTCGTCCGTCTCGCAGCCCTGCGGGCAGCGGAGCGTCTCGGGACGGGCGGCGCAGTCCGCGCAGTACAGCGTGAGGTTGCGGCAGGCGGAGTTGGAGCAGTTCTCAAACTTGTTCGTCGGGGCCGTGCAGCGGGCGCACTTGCCGATGGTCACGGCGTCGCTGCTGAACTCGAGGTGCATGCGTTTGTCGAACACGTACAGCGATCCCTCCCACAGTCCCTTGTCGCCGTAGGTCTCTCCGTACCTCACGATGCCGCCCTGGAGCTGGTAGACCTCGCTGAAGCCGCGGTTCACCATCAGGCTGGAGAGCACCTCGCAGCGGATCCCGCCGGTGCAGTAGGTGACGATCGGCTTGTCCTTCAGGTCGTCATACTTGCCGGAGTCGAGCTCCGCGACGAAGTCATGGGTGGTCGACACGTCGGGCACGATGGCGCCCTTGAACCGGCCGATCTGCGCCTCGAGGGCGTTGCGGCCGTCGAAGAAGACGACGTCCTGGCCTTGGCTGCGTTTGGTGTCGATGAGTTCGTGGAGTTCCTCGGGGCGCAGGTGGGTGCCGCCGCCGATCACGCCGTCCGGTCCGACCTTCAGTTCCCCGGGCGCGCCGAAGGAGACAATCTCTTCGCGGACCTTCACGCTCAGGCGCGGGAAGTCCTCGGCCCCGCCCTCGGACCACTTGATGTCCATCGTCTTGAACGCCGGGTACTCGCGGGTGGCCTTCACATACCGTTTGACGGCGTTCAGGCTCCCGCCGACCGTGCCGTTGATGCCGTCCTTCGAGATCAGGATGCGCCCGCGCAGCCCCAGGCTCTCGCAGAGGGCCCGCTGCCACAGCCGGACCGCTTCCGGATCCGGCAGGGGCGTGAAGGCGTAGTACAGGACGATCCGGTTCAAAGGCACGGGTTAAAGCGTACGTTGTGTCTCAAAATCGTCACTGTCCGCCGGGACTGTGTTTTTTGGCCCCTCGGCCATCTATCGTCAGTGCATGGGAACACAAGGAAGCAACGATCTCCTCTCCACCTGGATCACGGGGTGGGCCACCTGCCGGGGCTACGACCGGCAGGATGACGGGCGCACCACCTCTGTGGTGCTCACGGACAAGGGCGGCCGGGACGAGCATTTTCTCTACGAGCCGTCGGAGGAGCTCCTGCTTCAGGTGGCAGCGGAGACCAAGGCCGATCCCAACCGGGTGCTGACCGTGGCCACAAACCGCATGGAGGACCTGCTCGCCGTCACCCGGCCGCTCGCGCTGCAGGTGGCGGACCGGCAGTCCCTCATGAGCGCCGATATGGCCGACCAGGACGTCGAGGACCCCCCGACCCCCGATGGTTTCGTGCTGGTGCGCCACGACGAGCCGGGCTGCCGCCGCGTCGAGGTCACCTTCGAAGGCCAGCCGGCCGCCCGCGGCGCCGTCTCCGTCGTCGGCGACTTCGCGGTGTACGACGGGATTGAGACGGAGCAGGACTTCCGCCGCCGCGGCCTGGCAAGCTTCGTCATGCGCGCCCTCACCGCGGCCGTGCTCGAGGACGACGTCCGCATCGGCCTGCTCATGGCCACCACGGACGGGCGCGAACTGTATTCGTACCTCGGCTGGAAACAGCTGGCCGACGTGTTCATCCTGAGGGGATAACCGCCGTCCGTGTGCCTCCCGCCGCGGGCGGGTGGAAGAATTGTGGAGTGGCACTGCACGATACCCTCATCCCGCTGCTCGGCGGAGGAGCACATCCGGAGCAGCTGCTGCATGTCCGGGAGCTTCCCGCCCGCCGGGCCGAGCACGAGCCGTGGCCGGCCTGGGCCCACCCCGACGTGGTGGACGCCTATGCCTCCCTCGGCGTCCGCGAGCCGTGGCGCCACCAGGTCCGAGGGGCCGGTCTTGCGCACTCCGGGGCGCACACAATCATCGCCACGGGCACCGCCTCGGGTAAGTCGCTGGCCTACCAGCTGCCGGTCCTCGACGAGATCCACCGCAGCGAACTCGCCGACCAGTCGACCCTCGCGCCGGCCGGATCCGTCGCCTTGTACCTGGCGCCGACCAAGGCGCTCGCGGCCGACCAGCTCTCCGCCATCGAGGCCCTGAAGCTGCCCACCGTCCGCCCCGCAACGTACGACGGCGACACCGACCCGGGTGCCCGCCGCTGGATCCGCGACCACGCCAACCTCGTGCTGGCCAACCCCGACATGCTCCACTACGGCGTCCTGCCCAACCATCCAGCCTGGGCACGGTTCTTCCGCCGGCTTCGATACGTCGTCATCGACGAGGCCCACAGCTACCGCGGGGTCTTCGGCTCGCACGTGGCCAACCTGCTGCGCCGCCTGCGGCGGATCTGCGCCAGCTACGGGTCCTCCCCAGTGTTTATCGGCGCCTCGGCGACCTCGGCGGAACCCGCGGCGTCATTCGGCAGGCTCGTCGGCGCGCCGGCGCAGGCGGTCACCGAGGACTCCTCTCCGCACGGCTCCACCACGGTCGCCTTCTGGGAGCCTCAGCTCACCGAACTCCGCGGCGAGAACGGTGCCCGCTCGCGCCGCACGGTGATCGCGGAGACCTCGGACCTGCTGGCGAACCTCGTCTCGGCCCAGGTGCGCACCATCGCGTTCATCAAGTCCCGCCGGGGCGCCGAAAGCATTGCGGCGACCTCGCGGCGGCTGCTCGAGGAGGTCCACCCGAGCCTGCCGGGCCGGGTCGCTGCGTACCGGTCCGGGTACCTTCCCGAGGAGCGCCGGGCGCTTGAGGCGTCGCTGCGCAGCGGTGAACTTCTCGGTGTGGCCAGCACCTCGGCCCTGGAGCTGGGCATCGACATTTCCGGACTGGACGCCGTGCTCGTGGCCGGCTGGCCCGGCACGAGGGCATCGCTGATGCAGCAGATCGGCCGTGCCGGCCGCTCCGGGCAGGACGCCCTGGCGGCGTTCGTAGCCAGCGACGACCCGCTCGATACTTACCTGGTGCACCACCCCGAGGCGGTGTTCGACGTCGCCGTCGAGGCCACGGTGTTCGACCCGTCCAATCCCTATGTGCTGGGCCCGCACCTGTGCGCGGCGGCCGCCGAACTGCCGCTGACCGATGCCGACCTCGGGCTGTTCGGCCCCTCCTCCCCCGGCCTGCTTGGCCAGCTGACGGACCAGGGGTACCTGCGCCGCCGGCCCGCCGGCTGGTTCTGGACGCACCCGCAGAGCGCCGCGGGTATGGTCAACCTCCGTGCCGACGGCGGCGGGCCGATCAGTATCGTCGAGGCCGGCACGGGGTCGCTGCTGGGCACCATGGATTCCCCGCAAAGCCACTACCAGGCCCATCCGGGCGCGGTGTATGTGCACCAGGGCCGCACCTACGTGGTGGAAACCCTCAATGAACAGGACCACTGCGCGGTGGTGTCCCGGGCCAGCCCCGACTACTACACCCAGGCCAGGGACGTCACCCAGATCGAGGTGATTGACCGCGGCGAGGCCGAGCAGTGGGGCGAGGTGCTGGTGAACTTCGGCGACGTCAAGGTGACGACCCAGGTGGTGTCCTTCCAGCGCAAGGCGTTTGCCTCCAACGAGATCCTGGGCGAGGAACCGCTCGAACTCGGCGCCCGCGACCTCTTCACCAAGAGCGTGTGGTTCGAGATCGACAACGAACTGCTGCAGGAGGGCGGGATCTCCGCCGAGGAGCTTCCGGGTGCCCTGCACGCCGCCGAACATGCCGCGATCGGACTGCTGCCCCTCGTTGCCTCGAGCGACCGCTGGGACATCGGCGGGGTGTCAACGGCGCTCCACGCTGACACCGGGCTCCCGACGATCTTCGTCTACGACGGCCACCCCGGCGGGGCAGGATTCTCCGAGCGCGGATTCCAGGCCGCCCGGGTGTGGCTGGCCGCCACCCGCGACGCAATTGCCTCCTGCGAATGCTCCGACGGGTGCCCCTCCTGTGTGCAGTCCCCCAAGTGCGGCAACCGCAACAATCCGCTGAGCAAGGCCGGGGCCGTCAGGCTGCTGTCCCTGATCCTGGCCGGGTCGGCGGAGGCACCGCTGGAAGCAGGGGCGGCGGTCCGTCCCGGGGGTTCCGACTAGGGCTGCAGGGCGGACCCGCGGCTCCGGGCAGACCCACTTCCGCCGCGCGGACACCGCCTCCGCTGCCGTCGTGGACATCATGTCCGCTACCGCGGCGGACGGAGCGGCGGCGGGCGGGCCCGCTGCGGGGGCGGGCCGGCCCTCGCGGCCCCGGTGGCTGGCGGAAGGATTCCCGGGACCGGCACGGAGGTCCGCACCGTGACGATCACCCCTCCCGGCCCCGAACGGAGGCAGTCCACCAGCTCCGCCCGGTGCCGGCGGGCGGTTCCGCGGGCGACGTCGCAGGGATCTCCGTTCCTCAGGCCGCGCGCGGCGTCCGCGCCCGCGAGCGCCGCGAGGTCTGCGGCGGCCGCCGCCCGCGCCCCGCCGACTGCGCCCTGGACCAGCAGCACGAGCGCTGCGAGCAGCAGGATGAGGACCGCAGCAAGGCCTGCCACGAGCACCGTGCCGCTCCCCCGCTCCGCCCGAGGGCGATTAACGGGCATGCTCGGACCACCCGGTGGCCGTGGCCGAGAGCCGGACCTCCAGGAAGTCGAGGAACGGCCCCTGGACCTGCGTGGTCACGGTGACCGAGGTCCATCCCCCATCGCCGGCCACCTCCAGGCCCGCGCCGGGCCCAGCCAGACGCCTCACCGTCGCCTCGACCGAAGCCCCGGCCTCCCCACGCGCAATCTCCCGCGCCCCGGCCCGGGCCGCCTCCTCCAGGCGAAGCTGGGCGACACCGACGGTTGCGGCTCCCAGGAGCACCCCGAGCAGAAGGACCAGCGCCGGCAGGGCCACCGCCATCTCGGCGGTGACCGACCCGCGTTCGGGCCCACCGCCGTCCTGCGGTTGCCGGCTCACACTCTCACCCGAAACTGAGGGCGTTGGTGATCAGGGACATCAGCATTCCGCGGATCTCGCCGCTGGAGAGCACCGCCACCAGCAGTGCGGCGAACCCGACGGCCGCCAACGTCACGATCGCGTACTCGGCCGTCGCCAGCCCTGCCTCGCGCATCCCGCCGGGTACCTGCTCCGGCAGCGACGGCCCCGGCACGGCCGAGTCGGACGGGGCCGGGTCCGCCCCGCACGGGGCGGGCCCGGGAGAGGCCTGCGGGGTGCGGGAGGCCGTGGAACAGCGGCAGAGCCGGCCGGTCATCGGGACGGCCCGTCCCGGCAGCCGGACCGCGGGGGACAGAATGGTCTTCGCCATGGGGGTGCTCCTCAGGTGCTCGTCCCGCCGATGCCCGGCGGGACCTATCCATAACCGCCGCGGCTGCGGCGTCCTTCGACTCTCCCGCCCGCGGCGGACCCGTGGGTCCCGCGCCGGCCCTAAGTGGATAACCCGGCTGGCCCGGTCTAGCCGGTGGGCAGGAGCGCCAGGACGACCGGGACGACGCCCAGGCAGGCGAAGGCCGGCAGCGCGCAGACGCCGAGGGGCACCACGAGGCGGACGCCCAGAGCGGCCGCCCGCCGCTCCAGCGCACGGTTCTGCCGGCGCCGCAGCTGGGCGGCCCGGGCGTGGACGATCGCGGCGGACGGCGCGCCGGTCACCGCGGCGAACCCCAGGGCCGACCGCAGTTCAGTAACTGCCGCCCGGCCGGGCCTGCCGAGGGGAGCCGGGCCGGAATCCCAGGCGTTGTTCCACTCCGCGCCCAGTTCAAGGGCTGCCCGGACGCCCCGGAGCTTCAGTGCGACAGGTTCCGCGCAGGAGTCGGCCAGCACCCCCAGCGCGTGCGTCACCGGCGCGCCGGCGGTGAGCATCGCACCGATCAGGTCGAGCATCAGGGGGACATCGGTGATGCCGTCCGGCGGCGCGGAGAATTCCGAAGCCCGGCCGCGCACCTCAGGCACTCCGCGGGAGACGCTCAGCACCACGAACGCTGCGAGCAGAAGCAGCCCCACGCTGGCTCCTGCGGGCATCACGGACCCCGCACCGCGGCGGCCACCAGACGCCGGGACCACAGCCGCCCCGCGAGCATCAGCCCGAGGCCGAGCATCAGCGTCAGGAGTCCGATCGGAGAGCCCAGGAGCACCCCGACGGGGTTGACCCCCATGAGGTAGCCGAGCAGCACGCCGACGACCGGCAGCCAGCCAAGCAGCGTCACGGTGGCCCGCGGTCCCGCCAGCGCCGTCTCCCGGGCAGCCTGCGCATCCACCGCGGCATCCAGCTGCACCGCGTACCGGGTCAGAACCTCGGCCAGCGGCGCCCCGCTGCGTTCGGCGACCGAAAAGCACGAGGCCAGGTCCACCCACAGCGTCGGCGCCGGATCCTCCGGCCCCGCACGCGCCCCGGCCTCTGTGCCCTCCGCCATGGGTGGCGCGCGCAGCACCGCCGTGACGCTCAGGCCCAGGGAAGCGCTGCGCCCGGCCGCCCTGAGGACCGGGAGGGCCTGCGCGGCGAAGGCCGAACCTTCTCCGGCCGCCTCCGCGTAGAGGAGTTCCAGATCCCGCCACAACACCAGCGGTGACCTTCCGGCCCGGAGCAGGCCCGTGATCTGGTGCACCAGGAGGGCCGGCTCGTGCGCCTCCACGGCGGACTGCCGCCGGAAACGCCGCGCGAAGCCGGTCTGGCCGGACCGGCCTGCCGGGACACCGGACGGTGGTGCTGCCTCGGCGGAGATCCGCCGGTGCAGTGGAGAATCCGCCCGGAGCACCAAGGCTGCGAAAGCGAGCAGCATCCCCACCAGCAGGCCGGTCACCGCGGGGCCTCCCCTGACAGGCGGGCCGTGAGCGCCGCCCAGGCCTCGCCGCGGATACACTCCGTGCCGCCGGAGATCAGCGCCGGCCGGACGACGAGCCGCCCGCCGGACATCCCGATCAGCGCGATCCGCTCCACCCTCCGCCCCTCGGCGCCGCGGACCAGATGGATGACAACATCAAGAGCGCTTGAGGCCTGTACCGCCAGCGCCTGGGGGGTCATGCCCGCCAGGGCTCCCAGTGCCGTCAGCCGGGCCGGGACGCTGGCCGCGGAATTCGCGTGCACCGTACCGCCGGCGCCGTCGTGCCCGGTGTTCATGGCCGCGAGCAGTTCACGGACCTCGGCGCCCCGGCATTCCCCGACGATCAGCCGGTCCGGGCGCATCCTCAGGGCCTGCCGCACCAGTTCCGCCAGGTCGACCGCGCCGGCGGCCTCGACGTTCCCGTGACGGGACTGAAGGCCGACGGCATGGGGGTGGAGCGGGTTCAGCTCGGCGGCGTCCTCCACCAGAACGAGGCGTTCGGCGGGGCCGCTCAGGCCCAGCAGGGTCGAAAGCAGCGTGGTCTTCCCCGTCCCCGTCGCCCCGCTGATGAGGAAGTTCAGCCGCCGGTGCACGACCTCCGCCAGGACGGCGGCAAGGTCGGCCGGAACGGCGCCCGAGGCGCAGAGTTCGGACAGCGTGAAGACCCGCTCCCGGCGGATGCGGATGGATAGCAGGGTTCCCGCCGTCGAGATCGGCGGGAGCACAGCGTGGATCCGGAAGTCCCTGAGCCGCACATCGACGCACGGATTCGCGTCGTCGAGCCTGCGCCCTCCGGCCGCCACCAGGCGGGCGGCGAGGGCACGGACATCGTCGTCGCCGGCGAAGGCCAGCGGCACACGCCGCAGCCCGCCGGAACCATCCACCCAGACGTCCCCGGGTCCGTTCACCAGGATGTCGGTGACCGTGTCGTCCTGGGCGAGCTGGTGCAGCGGCCCGAGGCCCTGGAGTTCGGCCCGGATACCGTCGACGGCGGTGAGGGTCCCTTCCGAACCCAGGAACCGGCCCGTGGACCGGACGGCCTCCGCGAGCCCGGCACCGGTCACCGGCGCCGAACCGGCGACCACCCTGCGGCGGACGAGGTCGACCATGTCCGGGTCGGCTCCACCGGTCCGGGTTCCGGCCGGCACCCGCTCAGCCCGGCGGGGCCGGGAGCCGGGAAGACCCCCGGTCATGCCGCGTCCCGGCCGTCGAGGGCGGTCTCGAGGAGACCCTGGCAAAGCCTGCGGACGGAGCGCTGGCGGCCCCGCTCCAGGAGCCGGCCCTGGGCCTCGGCCGCCGGCACTCCGGGCAGATGCGGCAGGAAGGCAGGCTCGGGCACCTCCAGCACCTCCGCCACCCGGTGCGGCAGGAGTCCTCCCCGGACGGGACCGCGCAGCACCACGTGCACCGGTATGGGCGAGAACCGAGGGAGCAGGACGGCCGCCGCCGCGACCGGTCGCAGCCGGGCCGGCACCAGCAGCACCACGCTGCCGCAGGCGGCCAGGAGCGTATCGTCAAGGCCCCCTGCGGTCCCGAGGTCGACAACGGTCAGCTGGAACGCCTGCCGCGCGGCGTCCAGAACCGGACCGGCCGCGGAGGAAGCCCCGGCGGGCGCAGCCGGGAAGGGACCATGGGAGAGCACGGAGAAACCGGCGGGCCGCGGCAGGGCGGCGGCGAACTGCGCGGGGTTCAGCGCCCCGCGCACACCCTCCAGATCCCGCCACCGCAGCCCGGCGGCGGCGTCCCCCAGGGCCAGTTCGATGCCCCCGCCCAGCGGGTCCCCGTCAATCAGGACGGTCGCGGCACCGGTCGATGCGGCGCCGTCTGCGAGCCAGCAGCTGAGCGTACTCGACCCTGCTCCTCCTGCCGCCCCGAGGACGCCGAGCACCGGCCCCGAAGCGGCCGACCGCGCCCGGCCCAGGTGTTCGGCGAGCCACCCGGCGGCCTGCGGCAGGATCGCCACCCTGCCGGCACCCCGCGCGGCAGCCGCGGACCAGACGGCGTCCTCCTCCTCCCGCAGGCCGACCAGGATTACTGGACACCCGTGCGGGAGGCTGCCCCCGCCCGCATCCGGGGCAAGCAGGAGCACCGAGGGAGACTGCCGAAGTGCCTCGGGCACCGAGGACGCCACGATCAGTGCCACCCCGGCCGCCGCCGCAACCCTCGCAGCCTCATCCCGCAGGGCCTGCGCCGCGCCCACCAGCACCACCCGCTGGTCCTCCGTGCCCGCGGGAGTCCAGGAACGCCGTTCCGTCATCCTCCAAGGGTGTGCGGGCGCGGTTCGCTCCAGCGGCGGCCGGCGGCGTATGTGGACAACGCTGCCGACCCGCAGGCCGTCGCGGCGGCCTGCTGCCCACGCTCCCGCCCAGGGACGGGCAGAATGAGGACATGTATGTCGTCGTGGCGCACCCGCCCAGCACCGACCGGGACACCGCCGCCGTCTTCCAACCCCTCGACGCCGCCGGCACGCCGTCGGGACCTGCGGTGAACGCCGCCGCCGGAGACCTGCACCGAACCTTCGCCCGCCTCGAGGCCGGCTCGCCGCGCTGGGTCTGGGAGAGCACGCGCGCCTGGTATCCGGGGCTGCTCGCGGCGGGCATCAGCCTGGAACGCTGCCACGACCTTGCGCTCGCCCGCGCCGTCCTGGCCCTCTCCCCCTACTGCTCCTACTCGGTCTACGCGGAGGAGCTGCGCTCGCGCCTGGTGGACGGAGAGGAGCCGTCCCTCCCCCGCCAGATCCTGCCTCCCCCGCCCGCACCCAACCAGAGCAGCCTGTTCGATGACGTGCCCACGGCGTCCGGGCCCGAGGCGGGGTCCGTCGCCGCGGAGTTCCGCTCCCAGCTGCAGGCGGTGGCCGGATCAACCCACCCCCGCCGGCTTTCCCTGCTCCTGGCCGCCGAGTCGGCCGGAGCGCTGCTGGCCGCCGAGATGGAATCGACAGGCCTTCCATGGCGGCGTGACATCCACGAAGAGCTGCTCGAGCGGCTGCTGGGTTCCCGCCCGCCCGAGGGCCAGCGCCCACCGGTCCTTGAAGGTCTGGCCGCCGAACTCCGGGACGCCCTCGGCAGCCCGACGCTGAACCCGGATTCGCCCCAGGAGCTCATCCGGGCACTCCACCGGGCGGGCATCGAGGTGGCCACCACCCGCTCCTGGGAGCTTGAGCAGCAGAAGCACCGGGCGATCGAGCCCCTGCTCGCCTATAAGAAGCTTTCCCGCCTGCTCACGGCGAACGGCTGGACCTGGCTCGACACCTGGGTTCATGACGGCCGCTTCCGCCCCGAGTACGTGGTCGGCGGGGTGGTCTCCGGGCGGTGGGCCTCCCGCGGCGGCGGGGCGCTCCAGATTCCGAAGATGGTGCGTGACGCCGTCCGCCCCGACCCGGGCCACGTGCTGATCGTCGCCGACGCGGCCCAACTCGAACCGCGCGTCCTGGCCGCGCTGGCGCAGGACTCGGCCCTGGCCACCGCCGCCCGCGGCAAGGACCTGTACCAGGGCATCGCCGAACAGGGCTTCGGCGGGGACCGGGCGAAAGCCAAGCTGGCGATGCTCGGTGCCATGTACGGAGCGACGACCGGCGAGTCCGGGCGCCTGATGCCCCAGCTCGCCCGCACCTACCCCCGGGCCATCGGCGTCGTCGAAGCGGCCGCGCGGGTCGGCGAATCAGGTGGCACGGTCGGCAGTTACCTCGGGAGGGGATGCCCGCCGGCCTCGGAACGCTGGCGGGCCGCGCAGCGGACCACCAGTGCGGAGGAGCAGCGCCGCGCCGACACGGCGGCCCGGTCGCGGGGCCGCTTCACCCGGAACTTCGTGGTGCAGTCCACCGCCGCGGAATGGGCGCTGTGCTGGCTGGCGGAGGTTCGCCGGAGGCTCCGCCTGCTGGGCGGCCCCGCGGCAGTGACCGGAATCGTCTTCTTCCTGCACGACGAGGTCATGCTGCATGTGCCCGAGGAGCGCGCCGGCGAGGTCAGCCGGTTGATCGAGGAGTCGGCCGCAGCGGCCACGGAAATGATGTTCGGCAGGATACCGATCGAATTTGCGGTCAACGTCCTCGTGGTCCGTTCCTACGCCGACGCGAAGTAGTATCCGCCCGCCGTCCCCCGAGCGCCCAGGCTGGGCTCCGCCCCGCCGAAACTGCACCTCACCACGCTCTGCCCGCGGCAGTCTCTAGTTTTTAGCGCAACACCTTGAGGAACGGGGTGTGGTGTGGGTAAGAAGATTGGGTGGGAGACGCGGGCGGCGGCGTATCGGGCGCTGATCCGAGGCGTTTCGACGGTCCGGGTGGG